>DASRSE010000149.1:0-17510 GCA_035656655.1 Pirellulales bacterium | reverse complement strand
CGCACTGCCGTCGATTGGCAGCAAGTAAACATCGTTTGAAAATTGAGCGCGTGGACGGCAACTGCTTGTTCTTGCAACACGCGAATCGCCAGCCGGCTATCCAATCCTCCTGAAAGTAGGGCAACGGCCAGCGGCATGGGGATCGAACTTTCCGAGGATTACGTGCCGGCCGCGGTGGGCGGCCGCGCGATGAATCAGATATCGGGCAGCGTTATGCCCAGAGCGAATAGGTGGTCAGGATATAACCGATTGTGAACAAGCAGACCGAAGCAATCAGCATCCGCAGCATGTCGCTGGCGGCGATCGTATTGGAAAGTTGCAAGGCGATCGACAGGGGCGGGACCGCCAAGCCGATAAACTGCATAACCCGACCAATGCGGCGCTGCATGGAAATTCCAAGCTCCGTGGAGAATGAGGACCCCCGCCATGATACGCCGCGACCGGCGGTTTGCAAACTGGGGCGCAGCGCGCGGCGCACTGAGGGGTGCGCGGCGGCTCCCCCCGCTTCGAGCCGCGCAGGCGCCGTGGTATAGTGGAGACTTTGGACCCCGGTTCAATGCGATGATCGAGCCTCCCAGCGTGGATGCCCCGCCGCCGCCCCTTTTCACCTTGCTCTGGCGCGCTTGGGGGCTGCGCTGCGCGCAGTGTGGCCAAGGCAAACTGTTCCGTGGCTGGTTCACGATGAACGACGCGTGCGGCCATTGCGGCGCCTCCTTTCAGCGTGAGCCGGGCTTTTACCTCGGTTCGATTTACTTTAACTATGGGCTGACGGCGATCCTCGTCACCGCCATTTACTGCACGCTCAATTTCGGCTTTGATGTTTCGCCGGAGATTTTGCTGCCGGCGACCGCCGCCTTTACCGTCCTCTTTCCGCTGTGGTATTTTCGCCGGGCGCGCAGCGTGTGGCTCGCCTTCGACCAATATTTCGATCCGCGTCCGCGGCCTAAACTGCAGCGTGAAGCCAAGCCGGCGAGCGAGGACCAGCAGCCATGAGCGAGGACCAGCAGCCATGAGCGCCGAGTCATTTTCCGCCGCCGACGCGATGCGAAGAATTGACGCGCTGTGCAGTCATGTCTGGATGGTGCGCACCTTTCTGAAGCATTCGGAAGAGGCCGAGGAAGTTGAAGAACTTCGCGACGTCCACCGCGAACTCTACGACTTCATGTTGGCGCTGGGAGGCCCTTGGCAAGCGCAGGACGCGGCGGCCTATCTGCGCCAAGCGGAGAAAAAATTCGGCAAGCTACGGCGGATCACCGAGCGGTTTGCGGCCGAGCAGCCGGAAATCTCCACGCATACGAATTTTCAGATGGCGGCGCATTCGCTGCAAATCGCCGTCGCCGAAATCGGCGAGATTCTCCAGCGCGCAAAACCCGCGAATCCTTGAGGCGCGGCCGCGGCGCTTCTTTACTCTGGACCGCCGCAAGCACGGTTGCGTTCAGCGGCTCAGGACGCGGCCGCGGCGCAAACGGTGCGCAGCCAGCAGCCCGAGCCCGATCGCGCCGAGGACCAGCGTGCTCGGTTCCGGCACCGGCGCGAGATAAAACGTGCTCAAGTGGTTAGTCGTTCCGCAGAGCAAATCGCTGTTCGCGACGACCATTTTCGTTCCAATGACCGTCCAAGCAGCCGTGCCGCTGCTCGACTCGAGATAGCCGAATTCTAGTTGCCCCGTCACGCCCGAATCAAAGTCGCCATAAATGCTCAAGGGGGCGGAAAGCTGATGGATGGCGACGTTGTTGGAGTCCAGCAACTCAATGCTAAACGGAATGGCGTTCGGCGGCAGCGGCGGGAGATCGCTCGGCAAGCTATCCCCTAGATCGAACCTAAACGTCACCGGCTGATTTCCGCCGGCGGCCCAAATCTCGTTCGGGTCGAAGACGAATGAGCGCATGCTCGCCAAGGGGTTTTCATTCGTATTGGGATTCGGCATATAAAGCGGGTTTTTCACCACTTCTTGCGCGTCGCCTGCGTCAGGATGCCGGCTCAGCAAGATGGCGAACTCGGTCGCGCTCGCCGAGCGCGTTAGCACGAGAAGCAGCGCGAGCACGACGCCAACCATTAGTCTCCGCAACATTAGCAGGCTCCTATTGACGAGCAAGAAAAGAGTTTAAGGCCATTCGGCCGCGCCGGCGGTTCAGCCGACTGCTCCGCATTATACTTGGCGGCTTCCCGCGAAACAGTGTCGCGGACGACTTTCGCCGCATTTCCGGGGCAATCATCGGAGAGCGAGCCGTTGGGCCGGATGGGCTGACGCTTGCGGTCGGAAAAAACAAACCCTCTCGACCGAGACCGATCGAGAGGGTTGGATTTGCATTTCAAACGCGCAGTAGGCGCGTTCCGTCGCGGCGACGGCTTGTCGCGCGGGCGGCACGGCTATTCCTTCTTGCCCGCGCAGGCGAGCATCCCGCGGGTCGCGGCGAGGCGCACATGCTTGGGTTCATCGGCGCCGGCCAGCGATTTGTAGATCGCCATCGCGTCCGATTTTTTGTCGGCTTTGACCAGATGCTCTGCGCAGACGAGCTTGGCATCGATCACGGCTTGCTTCACGCCAGCGTCGGTCGGCTTGGCGCCAGCCAAGGCTTTGACCGCGTCCGCCCCGCCGATGTCGCCCAGAGCCGTGGCGGCGGCCACGGCAATCGCCGCTTCTTTGTCGGCCAACAAGGCGGCGATCGCCGCGACGCTGGCCTGATCTCGGCGGACGCCCAAGGAGGCAATCGCGCCGATCTTCAAGTTGCCGTTCAACTTGCTCAGCGCATCGCGCATGGCTTTGGCGGCCTCTTCCGAGGGGATCCGCTCCAAGGCATAGCGTGCCATGTGCGAATGATCTTTTTCCGGCAACAACTCGGCCAAGGTGGGAACCGAAGCCGCCGAGCCGACCACGCGCAGCTTGCGGCAGCAATAATCCTTCGCGTCGCGCGAGCCATCGGATTTGAGAAACGCGGCCAGCCGAGTTTCCAAATCCTTCCGCACGGCGGCATCTTCGTGCGCGGCCACGACTGCGTCTTTGATTGGGTTCAACGGCTTGATGTCCGTTCCCCAGTTATACGATTTCAGCGCGTCAAAAGCTTGATCCAGCATATCGAAAATCCTTATTTCAGCAGTTCCAGAAAATGAGAGGGAGGGCAGTTTACAATTGCCACGGTTCGCGACGAGCCCGATCGAGGAAGCGGTTCGCTTCTTCGTCGCCGGGGAATTCTTGCTTGGCGGAATCCCACTTGAGATCGCGTTTGAGCGTGTAAGTGATGATCGCGAGATGGCTCAAGGTGACGGTATTGATCGCCAACTCGATGTCGCGGAAGGGCTTTTCGCGCGTTTTCACCGCCTCGATGAAGTCGCCGTAGATGCCGCCGTGTCCTTTGTATGTCGGCACCGGCTTGGCGGCACGCTTTTCGCCAGGCGTTCCTTCGACCGCCAAATTGCCGGCCCCCGGCTTGTTGTGGGTCAGCTTAATCCCGTTCGGATAGGTGAACGTGATCCACTTATCCTTGTCGTTGTGGTAGGTGACCTCGGTCGGTTGCAGCTCGCGGACGTCGACGGCGAAGGTGGCCCCGCCGAAGTGATGCGCGCCCCAGTCGGTCATGCCGCCGCCGGAGTAGTCGATATACGAGCGCCAGCTTCCGCCGCTCGTGGAGAAATTGCCGCTGCAACGAGCCGCATTGTACGGCGCCCACGGCGCGGGTCCGAGCCACATCTCCCAATCGATGTCAGGCGAGACCGGCTCCGCCGGCAGATTGCACAATTGCGAAAGGGGGCCGACGTTCACATTGATCGACTTGATCGGGCCCAGCTCGCCGCTCCAGCACTTGTTGACAATGTCTTTATAGTCCTCAAGCACGCGCTGGCTGCCGCCGGAAACGACGCGCCCGTAGCGCCGAGCGGCCGCGACCATCAAGGGGCCTTCGCGGAGCGTGCGGGACTCGGGCTTTTGGCAATAAACGTCTTTGCCGTTGCGGCAAGCCTCGATCACCATGATCGCGTGCCAGTGGTCCGGCGTGGCAATATGCACGGCGTCGATGTCCGAGCGGCCGATCAGTTCGCGGAAGTCATTGTAGGCTTTGCAATCGTTGTTCTTGTAATGCTTGTCGATTTTGTCCTTCGAGCCGTTGCGAACGCTCGTGCGGACGTCGCTCACGGCGACGTATTGCACGTCGGGGCGGCCCAGATAGGCGCCCTGATCGCCGGAGCCCATGTTGCCGATGCCGATGCCCCCCATCACGATCCGATCGCTGGCCGCGGGCCGATCGCCGTCGCCCAAGGCGCTCGAGGTAATAATGTACGGAATGGCGATGGAGGCGCCGGCCGTTTTCAAAAACTCGCGGCGCGAAGGCTGACTCGAACTGCGCATAATGTGCTTCCTCTACAGCAAAGGGTGGGATTGCTTGGAGCCGCCGAGAGTGAACAGCACCACTCTCGCGCCATGCTCCACATTCGCCGGGGGTCGGCGTAAATCGGGCAAGTCCTATGATCGTACTTGTCGTTGCAAGCCAACGCAAGCATTTCTTGATTTGCTCGCGAAGACCGGCGATATCACGCGAAATTGGCGCCGTCGTCAAGCACTCGCGGCGCCGGCCATTTAACAGTCCGTTGAGACTGGCAGTTCAAATAACACCCGCGGCGGCTTGTTTGCCGAACACAGAGGGGATCGGCGAGCCGCGGCATTTTTTTGACAAAGGCCCGATATCGACGTAGGAGAATACTGTAGCTTATCCACGCATCGTCCGGACCGCGCCCACTCCTCTTGGCGGCCGCCCGATGTTGCTTTTCTGCCACAGGAATCGTTGCCTATGTCCACGGCTTTGTCTGCGCCTCGCGGCGCGTCCGCTCGCTCCGCGTCCACGCAACCCGAGGCGGCCATTCGCCGCGCCGTCCGACAATTCTTGAACAGCCTGTATCCGGGCACCCCCTTTGTGGAACGGCGGCGCGAACCGCGCTATCCGTTTCCGCATCTAATTCAAATTGCTCCGGCCAGCCGCGATGGAAAGCCGCTGCCGCATCATGAGCCGATGATTGTCTGCGGCAAGCATCTCTCCGATCGCGGGCTCGCTTTTTTTCATCAGACACCGCTGCCCCATCGTCGCGTGATTGCTTCGGTCGAGGGACGCGAAGGGCGCTGGATCCATTTCTTACTCGACCTGACTTGGTGCCGATTTACCCAGCTCGGCTGGTACGAGGGGGGCGGGCGAATCTTGCAAGTCCTTGACCTGCCCAAGCCGGCGGCGGCGTTAGAAAAGGGGCGCGCGGCGCGGCCCGAGAAATAAAGCGCGCTAGCCATTGAACGAAAGATGCAACCAATCGCGTGATTGCGCGGAGGCGATGCCAAAATACCGACGCGAGTCGCGCTGAGTGCCGTGCGGAATTTTACTCTGCGCTGGCGACGCGGCAAAATGCCAGGAGGGTATTTTTCAACCGCCAGTTATCGCAGCCCGCGCGGCTTGCAGCGGCGCTTGCGCCGCCGTGGGCCGCAGCCGCTGCTTGATCCCCCTGCTGTGCGTGGCGGCTCGCGACCGTCGTTCGAACTCGGCTCGGCGGGATTGGTCAACTCAAGCAGCGCGGAGTGGATTTTGCCTTGTTGCTCCGGCGTCCACCATGCATGAAACGCGGCCAAGTCGGTCCGGAGCAGCGCCGAGTTTTGCTCTTCCAGATTGCGGACCAGCGCCTGTTCTTCGGGCTGGCGGCCGACGCGCCACGTTTGCAAAAACTCCGCGGCCGTCGCTCGGTCGTTGATCGCTCCGAGCCGGCCTTGTAAGTCGCGCAGCAAGGCATACAGCGCCTCGAGTTTGGGTGGCGGCAAGGCGTTCGCCAACATCTCCAGCTTATAGCGCAGCCGCTTCGTTTGAATGCGCAAATAGTGCAAGTCCGTCAATTCACGCGGATGTTCGGCCGCCGCCTCGAAAAAGTCTGCGGTGTTTTCGCGCAGCCGCCGCGCCGCGTCGCTGGCGAACGTCGCTGGAGCATCCGCCGTCGATAGCGCCCGGCTGCGCCGCAGCTTCGGCCGCAGCCGGCGCATTTGCGACTTGAGCTCGGCTGCCGGCGTCGCCTCATATAATCGCTTCAAGCCGGGCTGAACCGAACGGCGCGCTTGGCGCGCGTGCTTCAGACCAAGCTCGCGAGCGAACTCCAATTCGGAAGGCAAGCCAATCTGCGCGAGCCAGTTGGCAAACACGTCCCAGTCGCGGGCCGCGCCGGCTGCTTTGCGCAACTCGCGCAGAAATCGCTTGACGCGCCGCCGCTTCTGCTTCGGCAGCAAGTCCTTGTACAAATGGATTGCCGCCAGCGACCGCCGTACTGCCTCCCGCAATTGATGCACATGGTCGCCGTTTTTGTCGCTCGTTTGGACAGCGCCGCGAAAATGCTTGCGGACCGCCTTAAAGCGCGGCCGCAGCGCCGCATCGGCCGCTTCGCAAAGCGGCGCCTCGGGCGCGACCTCGACCAACCACGGCAACGAAGGCATGAATCAGGCTCAATGGGCTGAGAATGGAATAAAAGGAAGCGGGCGCGGCCGGGCGGAGGCCGTCGGCTCGGCTGACGCTCAATAATTCAGAGCCGCCCCGATCGGGAGATCGCGGCCATCCCGAGCGCAGAAAAATCGCGCCCGGTCGGCGGTGCAAGCAATCCGCACCGCGGGGCGGACCTGTCAGAATAGTCGGAGCGGGGGGCCGAATTCAATTAAAAATGAAAAAAAACCTTTATTGTCGCGATCCCGGCTTCTCTTGGACGCCCGCCGCCTCCGCCAACTTGCGGCCGTACCGGACCAGATCCTGGTCCTTGCTCTTGCGAAAGACCGGCGCAAACCGCAACATTTGCTTTTTTGCCGTCGCGTCGTCCTTAATCTCGTTAATCACGTGGACGACTCCGGAAGCGAGCCGCGATTGACGCGTGATCGGCGGATCGTTGCCAAAAAACTCGAAAATTTGATCGAGCAGGGCGAGTTGCTCGTCGGGCTTCAAATCATCCGCATGAAGCGTTTTTTGCTCGAGCGTTTGAAATCGCACTTCCTTGGCTAAATCCGGGTCGTGATTTTCCTTGGCCAGCGTCAGGACCTGCGAGATTTGCGCATCAGCATCTTTCTCTTCGCCCAATGACTCGACGTGCAAGGCTTCGAGCTTGGCCAATAGCGCCAAGGTCTTGCCTTTTGCGTTTACGTCGGCAGCCAACGCGCGATTGCAGGCCACAATCAGCGCTTCGTAAAAGCCGGGCCGCTTCTTGATCGAGTCGGGCTTCTCACGCATCGTCTCGATGAAGTCCACCAGCTCGGCCGGTTTGAGCTTTTTGCTCGGGAGATACGGATTGCCTGTCAGCTTCGACTCATTCTCATCGGCGGCCGGTTGTCCGGTCAAATCGGTTGCCGGTTCGTGGGCCGAGTCGTGCGTCTCTTTTTTGGAGCGTGCCTCGCTTGGCGTCGGCGTCGCGACCGCCGCCGGCTGGGCCGCGATTGCCTCTCCGGGCTGAGCCGTGACAGGCGGCGCCGCCGACAGGAGGCTGCCTTGAGGGGCGCCGGCGGGCGGGAGCACGGTTGCGGTGCGGTCTGTTTCGAGCGAGGTCGGCTTCGGCGGGGCGGCGTCGTTGTCGAGCAATTTGGCCAGCAAGACCCCCAGCTTTTCTCCGCGAGCCGATATCGAAATCACTTTGCCGTCCTTGCCAACGAGCATCATGGCGGGAATGCCGATTATGCCGAATTGCTTGACCAGCGGCATTTCCCAAGAAGCATGCGCCGGATCGACGCCGGCCAAAGTCTTCCACGGAATATTCTTGGCTTTGAAAAAATCTTGGGCCTGTGCGGGGGTGTCGTCCAGGCTGACGCCGAGCACCTCAAAGCCGCGGTCGTGAAACTGTTCGTAGTTCTTTTTCACATTGGGCATTTCGCGGACGCATGGTCCGCACCAAGTCGCCCAGAAGTCAATGAGCACGACTTTATTGCGATAGTCGTCCCAATTCAATTTGGTGCCATCGGCAAAAGTCCCTTCGATCGAGATTGGTTTGCCCAGAACACCGAAGCGATGCTCAGCGCCTTCGGCGAGCATGGCCCCCTTTTCGACGACTTGCGGGTCGGTGCCGGGCGCGCGGACGGCTTTGGCGAGCGCCTCATAGCCGGCGAGAGCCACCTCGTACTGCTCGTTCTGTTCCAAGTCGCCGAGAATTTGTTGCAGGATGCTCAACTCGTTCTGGTTGATCTTGCCGCCGGAAACAAATTCGTCGATCTTTTTACTCAGCGCCGCCGGATCTTTGTCCTGGCCGGTGGTGTAGTCGCTGTACTGCAACAGCAAGAGTTGCCGTCGAGCGTCCTTGACCGTTTCCGGATTGCTATCGGTCAGGACCGATTGGACATACGCTTCGAGAGCTTGTCGCGCCGCAGCTTTCTCGGCCGGTTTCTCGGTCATGCCGACGCGGCGACCGTATCCTTGCATCTTGGCGCGGATCGCGACGGCCCGCTCCGCTTCGGTCGGCTTCGACGCCAGGATTTTGTCGCTGGCCGCCAGCATCGCATCGGCCGACTTCAGCATTTTTTCGCGCAATTCTGCTTCATTGCGCCCTTCCGGCTGATATTTGCTCAGCAGCCCGAGATAGTTGACCAGCTCCTCGTTGCTTCCGGTGGGCACTTGATACGGATCGGCCGAAAACGAGCGTTCGATCGGATTCAGCTTCTCATTGATATTGGGACCGCCGCCCGGCTTCTCGTTCGCCTTATTGCAGCCGGGGAAATAGAGGCAACTCAGGGCCAGCGCGGTCAGCGCGCAGAGCCAGCAGGCCAGCGAATTCGGTTTCGAGCCCGTCCATTGTTTAAGCCAGCCGCGCCGCGGCGGTTGGCGAACGGGGACCTTGTTTGAATCATCCTCGAGCATAAACAGTCCTTTTTTATTAGAAATGCGATGTGGCGTCCGACGCCCGACTCCCATCCTGGCCTCCAACCAGCGAGGCCAGGTCCTGGTTGCTATTGTAGGATGGCAACCCCGAAAAAGTCATCCCGAATCCGGTCCCGCTGCGGACAGATCGAGCCAACGGCGCAGCGGCTGGCGAACGATTTTCACGGTGTCGAGCCGCAAAAATGGCGAATTATGATTGCCAGCAGGCCAGTCTCGCCGGTATCTTAGACAGCTTGAATCCCTATTCGCCATCAGTCTCCTCAGCATCTTTCGTGGAAGGAGTTCGTTCATGTCGCGATTTTCGCTTGTTCGTGGCACGGGTTGGTTTCTCTCGTTGGCGGCCGGCAGTTGCTTGACGCTGACCAGTTGGTCGCAGGCCGCGAATCCGGCCCAAAAGGCGGACGTCAAAAAGTCCGATTCCGTGAAGAAGACCGACGCCGATAAGAAGGCCGATCCGGATAAAAAAGCGGACGCCGACAAAAAGGGAGACTCGGACAAAAAAGGGACGGAAGCCGACGACCCCATCCAACACCAGATTCAACATCTCCGCGAGCTCGCGTTTAACGACGCCGATTTGGACCAATATAAGACCGAAAAGGAAAAGTTTCTGGCCGAGCATCCGAACGACCCGGCGCGCTGGGACTTGACGTTGCTTGATGCCCGCATTCCCTTCCGCTCGATCAAGAGCCAAGCAGCCTTCAAGGCCCAAATCAAGAAGTCCAAAGTCCTGATCGAAGAGATTCTCGCGGCCAAAGACGCCAAGCCGGACGTTCGCTCGGCGGCCAGCATGATGAATATCCAATTCGTCATGGAAGACGGCAGCGAAGACGATCTCGTCAACGCGGTCACGGAACACCTCAAGAATTTTTCTGACGCGCAACAAAATGAGCGGCTGGCACAGATGGTCGTTCAAACGGTCGGCCGCAAGGCGCCGGACAAGGCGCTTCCGGTTATCGAAAAGCTGGCCAAGTCCGACGTGGCCGTGCTGGCCAGCGCGGCCGAAAAGAAACTCGCTCAGATCAAGACGGTGCTCGAATTGGCCGAGAAGCCGGTCGATCTGAAGTTCACCGCCGTCGATGGCCGCGAAGTCGATTTTACGAAGCTGAAGGGCAAGGTCGTGCTGGTTGATTTTTGGGCGACCTGGTGCGGACCGTGCGTGGCCTCCCTTCCCGAAGTGAAGGAGCTTTATAAGAAGTACCACGACGACGGTCTGGAAATCGTCGGTATTTCTTTTGATCAAGAAAAAGACAAACTGACGAAGTTCGTCGATCTGAAAGAGATGCCGTGGCCGCAATATTTTGACGGCAAGGCTTGGCAAAACGAACTCGGCCAGAAGTATGGCATCAGCGCCATCCCGGTCATGTGGCTGATCGGCAAGGACGGCAAAGTCATCGACTTTGAAGCGCGTACGAATCTGGCCGACAAGCTCGCGAAGATTATGAAGGAGTAGGGCAGGCGGCGGAAGTCCGAAAGCTGGGATCAGAAGCGTTGGCCGGAAACGGAGAGCCGGCGGCGCTATTTGGTCTCGGTTTTTCGAAAGATGGCGTGGCAGTCTTCGCAGCTTTGACTGAGGATTTTCATGCCGGCGGCCGTGGCCGCTTTGTCCTGGGCATGCAAGCCTGCGTTGGCCTTCGCTGCCCCCTCGCGCATGGCCGCGCAAAACTCGTACCATTTGGCCAAGTCCGCCGGATTTTTAACGGCGCTGGTGTCGGCCATCGAGGCTTGCGCGATCACCGCCAGGGTTGCCGCGTTCGGCGCGGCTTTGGGGTTGGTCGCCGCGACCCCTTTCTTCAAACCGTTGTTGATAAATGGAACCTGATGCATGAGCGGCGACAGGGCGCCGACCTTCGAGGTCCAGGTCAGCTTGCTGTCCGTAGAACCGCCGGCGGCAACCGCTTGCTTTAAGCTCGCGACCGCTTTGGTTGCTTGCTCAAAGTCTTCGTTGTGCGCGGCCAATGCTTGAGCCGCGGCAACAATCGCCGCGGCGTGCGCCTTGAGCGGGGCGGCTTCGTCGTGCAGCGCCAGCGCCAGACCGAGCACGGCGATCGTATTCGCGTCCTTCTTGAGCCGAGCTTGTGCGCCGTCGTCAAATTCGCTCTTCTCGGCGCTCGCTTTGACTGTCCGCTCCACATAGTATTCGATCTGCTGAACAACGTCGCCGATCGGCGCGAAGGAGGAGACTTTTGGCGCGGCCGGGGCCGCGGCACGGAGCGAACCGCCACAGCCGCACAAAGCGGCGGCCAGAAGCACGGAGCCAAGCTGTTGCCGGCGGCACATAATGTTTCTCCCGGAGTCGCGAACTGGATTCGATGTCCGCCCAGTATCGCATTTTTGCGTGCGTTGACAACCCAACGCGGCAACGCATAGAATCCGAGTTTTCTCGGGGCAATCGCGGCTCCTCTCCCATGGCCAAAGCAACGTATAAAGACGCCGGGGTGGACCTGGAGGTCTACAACCAGGCCATGGAGCGTCTTCCGCGGCTGTTGCATCGCACTTACTCGCCGCGGGTCATGCCCTTGGACGGCGGATTCGCCGGCCTCTTTCAGCTCGATTTCAAAAATCAGCTCTTCGCGCGGAATTATGAAGAGCCGGTCCTCGTGTCTTGCACCGACGGGGTCGGAACCAAGCTGCGCGTGGCGGTCCTCGCCGATCAGCACGACACGGTCGGAATTGACCTGGTCGCGATGAGCGTGAACGACGCCTTGTGCTGCGGGGCGGAGCCCCTCTTCTTTCTGGATTATGTCGCGATGTCGCACGACGATCCGGTGCGACTTGAGCAAATCGTGTCGGGTGTCACGCAAGGCTGCCTGGAGAGTGATTGCGCGTTGCTCGGCGGCGAAACGGCGATCATGCCGGACATTTACGCCCGTGGCGATTACGACTTGGCGGGCTTTTGCGTGGGCGTGGTCGAGAAGCGGCGATTGGTTGACGGCAAGGCGATCGCGGCGGAAGACGTGGTGTTGGGCGTGGCCTCGAACGGGCTGCATTCCAATGGCTACAGCCTCGTCCGCAAGATCGTGTTCGACATCGGCAAGTTCGGCATTCATGAGCACGTGCCCGAACTGAATCGCACGGTCGCCCAAGAATTGTTGCGGCCGACGCGGATCTATGTGAAGCCGGTCCGCAAACTCCTGTCGCACTATCGCGTGAAAGGGGTGGTGCATGGGATCGTGCACATCACCGGCGGCGGGCTCCACGAGAATCTGGAGCGCATTCTCCCGGCGAACACGCAAGCGCGGATCGAGCGCGGAAGTTGGCCGGTTCCCCCCGTGTTTTCGTGGTTGCAGCGATTAGGAGAAGTCGACCAAGCCGAGATGGACCAGGTTTTCAACATGGGCCTAGGCTTGGCGCTGGTGGTGAGCCCTTACTATGCCGAGAGCATTCGCCATCAACTGGCCGATTCCGGCTATGAAAGCTGGGTGATCGGCAAAATCGTTGCCGGCCCCACCGGCGTGAGTTGGGCCTAGCAGGCGGTTGAAAAATACCCTCGTGGCATTTTTCAACCTCGCCAAGTGCAGAGCATAGCTCCGCAAGGCTCGCAAAACCCCGACTTGCGCCGTCATTTTGGCATCGCATCCTGGCGATGACGCCAGCGGTTGAATACTTCAAAGGATGCGCGGCGGGTCTGCGCCGCACTAGGTGGCTATCGTGGAGCCGCACCATGTGGCTATCGCGCGGGCGCACCGGGTGGCTCGCTGCCCGTGTCCGCGTGACGTTTAGCGGGGGGCGCAAAGGTCTTCTCGATCTGGCCGCGAAAATACCAAATCAGGTCCAAGAGCGACAATTCGCCGCTGAAGGCGATCGGCAAGTTCCGCGTGCGCTGAAGCTTGCTGAAATCGGTCCCCTTTTTGAAAATCAAGCACGGCGTATATTCCGCGCGCGTCGCCGGGTCGCGATCCGCGTGAAAGTCGCCGATGTCCTGGTCGGCCGCTTGATCGCCGTACAGCATGACGGTCGTTCCGAGGGGCAACTGCTCATACCACGCCGCCAAGCTGCGATCGAGATAATAAATGCTGTTGAGATAGTTTTGGTAGAGCGACGGATTATCGGGATAGATGCGGCGCTCGGATGGTGCAATCGAATCGAACGGTCCGTGGGTCGACAAAGTGATGATGAATTGAAACACCCGGCCCGGCGTATGGTTCAACAGGTCGGCCGAGACCTGAAAAACATCGTGATCGACGATCCCCAATTTGCTGACCGGCAAATGATATTCGCGCGACAATTCCTCTTGAAAGAGAATCGTATCGAAGCCCATTTTTTGAAACGCAAAACGCCGGTTGTAGAAACTGCCCCAATAGCCGTGCAACGATTGCGTCGTGAAGCCGAGCTTCTGCATCTGCTGCGGAAAGGTATTTTCGTACGGGTAATTCGGAATGTTGTAGGTAATGACGTCATGCGAAGGCCCATATCCGACGAGCGCCGCGAAGTCGGCGTCGGCCGTGCCGTTGGAATGCATCGCTTCGATGCGAAAAAAGAACGATCGCTGCTTGAGCGCATTCAGAAACGGGGTTAATTCCTGGCCGTGGATTTGATAGTCCAGCAAGCGAAAGTCCAAGCTCTCGCATTGCACCAAAACCACATGGTCCCCGATGGGCAGATCGCCTTCTTGCGGAGTCAACCGATCGGATCGATGCGCGCGCTTGGCGATGGCCCGCTTCAGGATCGTCTCATCGGTCAGATAGTGCCATTCGGCGAGCCACGTTTCCAAGTAGCCGTGGACCATGCCGAGCCGCCCGACGCCGCGTTTCGTGAGAATGCGATTCAGCGGATCGACCTGGTCGAGAATCACGAACGCGCTGCCGTAGAGAAACGAACAAGCAAACCCGATCGCCGCCAGTTGGCGCCAAGTAAACCGCGGTCGCTTGGCCGCGATCAGAAGTCCCCATTCGATCGCGAGGATGCCGCACGCCACGGCCGCGATTCCGGCCGGGATCAATTTCACCGCGAATTCCGCGACCAGCAACCCCTCACGCTGCTGATTCAGAATCGTCAAGAAGGAAAGGGGTTGCAAGAAATAGTTCTTATAGACAATGAGTCCGATCGAACTCAGCACCGCGATGGTCACCGCGATGCCCGACGCCCAGCGCGGCAGCAGCAGCGTCAGGCTGACGCAAAATAGCAGGTCCATGAAGAAGCGGATCGCCGCCGCGAGATAAATAAAATTCAGCCCGACGTTGTTGGGCGCGACCAGCGTGAGTTGTTGCATTCCAAACAAGGCGACCGACCAGAGCAAGGCGAAGGCGGCCGCGCACCGGAGCCATCGTTTGTTTCGCGTGATTGCTTCGATCAGCGGACATGGCGGCATGACAAACCGATCTCCCGCCAGCGACACGTGCCGGCTGAACCGCTGGCTGGGCCGTTCGACCAGCCGATTGAGCAGATGAGCGGCTAGAAAACTGAGCACCAGAGCCGATAGAAAGACGATAATTGAAATGCCGGTTTCCGGAACTCCGTCCGTTTTCGCGTTCCGCACCGCCCACAAAATCAGCCGATGCCCGATCAGAGTATGAACCAGATAAAGGCTGTACGAGATCGTTCCCAAGTATTGGACCCAGCGCCAGGAGAGAGCGCTCTTCAGACGGCCGCACAGCCCCAGCAGAAAGATCGAACCCGCGGTGGCCAAGCCGGCCCACGTTTGGACCGATGGGATCAGGATCACGGCCAGCGCGACGATCAGAAAACAACCCCAGGCCCAGGAGCGGGAAATCTGCCCCGTCAGCGCCCAACAGACGACCGCCCCGAGAAAAAACAGATACCAATATTCGATGAATAGTCCGTGCCAGGGCACCGGGGCCGCCTTCATCGAAATCGCGAGCGAATAGATCGCAAAGGGGGCGAAGACCAGCAGCCGCGACAACGAACCAAGGCCGATTTTCCATTGGGCCAAGGCCTGCATGATTCCGCAAAGCAAGACAAAGACCAGGTAGAACTGAAATTCAAGTTGCAGCGTCCAACCGGGCCGGACAATCGTCGGCACGCCGAGTAGATCGTCGAGGTAGAACAGATTGGCGGCCACGGTCCACCAGTGCCAGGTCACCGAGGCAGCCTGACTGTCCGCGACGACGCGGCTGCGAATCAACAGAAAGATAAAGGTCGCCACGATGATCAGCCAATAAGGCGGATCCAACCGGATCGCGCGGCGCAGCGCGAAGCGCCCAAAATAGGACGGCGTGATGCGGGTCGTCTGTACGACATACGAAATCACAAACCCGCTCAAGACAAAAAACACGGAGACGCCTTGATCGCCGTGCATCAGCAGCCAATGTAGCGGGCCAGGCAAGCGCTGCACCGCGCCATTGCCGCAGAGCTGTCCGTAAAAGTGAAACAGCACCACCGCCAAGGCCGCCAAACCGCGCATGCCATCGATATATTCGAATCGTTGCGAATAGGCGATTTTCGCAGGCGCTTGCGGCGCGCTCTTCTCGATCATCGATCGGCCTGTGTCAGCCATGCGAAAGTATGAGACGAGCCAGAATGCATGGAACCGAAGACGCGACCGTCTCCGATCTCCGTGTTGCAACCTGGTGAAGCCGGGCGTCCCGCCTGTTGCATGTTCAACGGCCGGTCCGCCATGGGATGAGGAGTGCGGCTAAAGGAGCAAACCGGCCGCTCTTTGCGTAATCTTAGCGCCCCTTGCATAGGCGGTCAACCACACTGCAGAGCAGGAAAAACGCGGCGGGAAACCGCGAGTCGGTTGGCGTGCGAGCCGCTTTTCGCGGCTCCGCCGCCGGCCCATGCATCGCCAGTTCGCGGACCCAATCTCTCGGACCGTCCACGTTGAAAATCGGACAGGCCAGGTGAACGCCCGCAGTGGTTCTCGGAACGCGTGGCTGGCGACGAACCGAAAAATCGCGATCGAACCGCCGCGGCGCGTGGCGGTCAAATTCCTATTCGCGGGCGTTTTTTTGGTTGGCGAACGGCGCGGAGGTCTTTGTGGCGGAGAATTCAGCAGAGGTGGTGCGGACGTCGCGCGGCGGGTCATTTGCGGTCATGCCGGCGGCGATCGGCTTTGAGGCGCCGGCCTCGCGCAGCTTGGTTAAGGTTTCGTCTTGGGTCAAAACGGCGTTCAGGCCCATATGGACCGGCGCGTCGGCTTTGCCAGCCGGATAAATGATGTAATAGGGGACGCCTTGTCCGGCGCCAGCGAGTCCGACGAGTGATTGGGCCGATTCGTCGTCGTCGACGTTCGCGTCCAACGTGATGATGTTCAAATCTTCGACCAGCTTTTGCGTCGGCAGCGTGTTCAAGGCGTTGTGCTCGTTCACATGGCAGGTCGTGCACCAAGGCGCGGAAAAGTCGACGAAGACGGTATAGCCGTGGTCTTGCAGCATTTTAAGACGGGACTTGGAATAGGGTTGCCACGGCAGCTCGCTGCTATTGGTCGTCTTGAGCTGGCGCAGTTTGTCTTCGCGCTCGCTGGTAAAGAGCTGCCACAGCCGATCGTTCGCGTCGCGGCCGCCACGGCTGGCCAGCAATTCCTCGCGCTTCAGGACCTCTTTATCTAGCGCCAGCTCGAAGCGGCCCTGCATCGCCGGCTCGATGAGGTTGAACGAAACATAGCCCATCGCCACGGCAAATACGGCGGCGCTGCTCCACGCATAGAGCCGGCGGCCGAGCGGTTCGGTCAGCGGCGTGCGGCCGATCCACCAGCACGAGGCCCACAGCCCAATCATCAACGCAAAAGTCGGAACCACCCGTGGCCAGTCGATCGACGACATGATCCAGACGACCGTGCCGAGCAAGATGAAGCCCATCAATTGCTTGAAAGTGTCCATCCATTGGCCCGGCTTCGGAATCCATTTCAAGAGCGACGGATTGGCGCCGATGATCAGATATGGGCTCGCCATGCCCAAGCCGACAAAGGCAAAAACCGGATAGGTCACGAACCACGGGTGCTTGATGGCTTCGGTCAAGGTCGGTCCCAGGAATGGGCCGACGCACGGAGTCGCCAGCACGGTCGTCAACACGCCTTTCAAAAACGCGCCGGTCGGCCCCTCGCGCGAGGCCAAGTCTTGCGCCGCGCCGCTGCCCACAAACCCAGGGATGGGAATTTCCCAGACGCCGAGAAAGCTCAGTGCGAAGACGAACACAATGCAGGCCAACGTGATGTTCGTCGACGGGCTGCTGAACTGCGCGCCCCAGCCTAAATGCGCGACCACCGCGAACGTGCCGAGCACCATGAACACCGACAAGATGCCCAGCGCATACCAAAGGTTGAGTAGAAAGACTTGTCGCCGATCTTGGCCCGCCTGTTGCACAAAGGACAATACCTTCAGCCCGATCACCGGCAACACGCACGGCATGAGATTTAAGATCAGGCCGGCGACAAACGCCAGCCCGAGCAGCACCGCCATCATCCGCACGCTTACTGAAGCGGCCGGCGTTTGGGCGGGGCTGGCGGCGACCGGCTGCTCGGCCGCGCGCTGCGCGACGTCGCGATACTTGGCCTCTTGAAACGAAAGGGAAACCGGGCCGCCGCGAGCGGAGTCGCCAATCGCGACGCTCGTTTGAAAGCGAGCGCCCGCGGCAAGATCGCACGACTGATCCGAACAGGTTTGCAAACCAATCAGGCCGACCAGTTCCGTCTTGCCCGGCTTCTCGTTGGCCGGCACGGCGATTTCCACCGTCCACGTTACCGGCTCCTCGTAC
>DASRSE010000148.1:0-16167 GCA_035656655.1 Pirellulales bacterium | reverse complement strand
CTTTTTATCGGCCTTCTGATTCAAAATGTCGTATTTGATCCGCTTCCGCCATTTGTCTTGCGTTTCGGCGTCGTCCTTCGCGTAGGTCGTTTTGTCCGGATCGGTGATCATCTCCTCATCGACCGTGAAATCCGGATCCTTCGCCAAGAGTTCGTCCACCAGCTTCATCCGCTCGTCAACCCGGTCCAAAAACTTGTGGTAGATCGTGTAGGCCAGGGTGACATCCCCTTTTTTGGCCATGTCGCATAGTTCGTCCTGGTGCTTCATGAATTCGTCAACGTCGGCCTGGGTGAAGTAGAGCTTCATCGGGTCGATCCCCTTAAGATAGGCTTTTAAGGCCTTCCGCGAGATTTCCGCGTCGAGCGGGTGCTTCGTCAGGTGCTCGCGCCGTAACAGCGACGTGACCGCCAGCGCGACCTGCCGGTCGGTCGGCTGCGGGCCGGCGATCTCAGCAATGCTGCGGTCGACTGCCATGAAGGCCGTCGCGATGATGGCAGCCAAGAAAGCAGTCACAACGTAACGACGACGTAGATTGGGCAAGGGAACGGCAGAGCGGATCATAGGATTTCCTAATCAGAATTGACCGCGGAGTAAAGCCTAAGTGGCTAGGTGGGAAGCACTTAAAAAGATCGTACCGAAAACGAGCGCTCGGAGCAAGTCGAGTCGCAGACGGCCCTCACTATCTAACGGTGCGAGCTTGGCAAAGGTTCGCAAAATTCGCTGGTTTCCGCGAGTTTGCCGCCTACGCAGACCGCATGGCGGTAAGCCGTGCGTGGCCGCGGGCGGCAGACCGCTAAGCCAGTTCGCACCCCCGACGATGTACCAAACCAGCTCAAGCAAATCAACGCGAGGCCAAATTGGATGGGATGCGCGCCGCCGCGATCCGATCAAGGACCGCTTCGACGAGCAGATCGGACGGCCCTAGATGCGCCGTCACGTGCCAGCGCGGAGCGACGCCGCCATTCGGTCCGCCCGCTTGATTGGCCTCCGCAAACCGAGCCGCAGCTTCCACCGCCGCGACAATTTCGCGCAATACCTCGCCATAAAACAACAGGTGCGGCTGGACCACGATCCGCCGGGCCGAGCTTGTCGCGAGCCGAGCGAGTTCGACCGGCAAACGAGGCTGCGCCGCGGCGACGAACGCGACGGAAGCGCGAATCCCCGGCGTGAGCGCCAGCCGCGCAGCCGCGAACTGGCGAACCTTTTCGATGGCCGTGGGATCGCTGCTGCCGCGGCCGACCAACAGCCAATGGATGTTTTCCGCCTCGTCCAGCGCACGCGACCGATCGTTCCCAGCCCCCTGCGCAGCGGCTCGCAATGCCGCGCGAAATTGTTCGGCGGAAGCCTGCAAGATGGCGCGATGGCACTCCAGCGAATCGGCTTGCCAAATCGTCACCCCCGGCTGCGCTTCGGCGGCCGCGGCAAGCGCCGCCGGGATGTCTTGCTTGGCATGTCCGGCTGCAAAGAGCAGCAGCGGGAGCGCCACGATTTGTCGCACTCCGGCCGTGACGAGCCGCTGGACTCCGACGGCGATGTCGGGCTCGGCGAGCTCCAGAAAACAACCTTCGGCCGGTTCGGCGAGCCGCAGCCGCACGGCATCGACGGTTTGCTGAAATTCAGCCCGGCCGGCGGGATCGCGCGTGCCATGGCCGACAATCAACACGCCCGAGCGGATCGAACGGATTTTGTCCGTGGAAATCATACTTAGATTTGAGTCGCGAGCTTGGAAAAACGAGTCCAAGGGTGCTGTCGATGGACCGCGGATCCGCAAAAACCAAGGTGTTTACAATCGTAAAAACGCGCCGCTTCGATCGTACGGTTGGACCAGCACGGCGAAAGCCGGGCGCAGGCCCACCACCGCAGGAACACCTCGCTGCGCGAGCTTGTCCCACCCTACAGCGAGCTTGGATTGTAGGATCGGACCAGCACGGCGAAAGCCGGGCGCGGGCCCACCATCGCAGGACGACGCTACCGATTCGGCGCTGCCCACGCCGCCAGCGCGGTTCCGGCCGGGTTCTCGCCGATATCCCGATCGAGCCGCATTTGGTGGGCCCGCGCTCGCTGCGCGACCTTGTCCCACCCTACATCGCGCCCGCATTTGGTGGGCCCGCGCTCGCTGCGCGAGCTTGTCCCACCCTACAGCGAGGTTACGCCGCTTGCTATCATAAAATAGACGCGCGCTGTCTCGCAAATGCTTTCTGACCCAAACCGGGCGGCCCTGGAATTCGATCCCCGTGTATGCGTATCTTAAAATGACCTTGGGGAACCGAATCGGGCGCGTCTTTCTGCTCTCGCCGGAAGGTGCCAACCGGATTGGCCGAGGGACGGAATGCTCGATCCACCTGCTCGACCCGATCAGCTCGCGCGTCCATGCGGTGCTTGAGCACCAGGACGGCAATTGGCTGATTCGCGATGCCTCCAGCCGCAACGGCACGTACGTAAACGGCCAGAAAATCGACGAGGCGACACTCGCCGACGGCCATACGGTTCGTGTTGGCGGGTCCGAGTTCACCTTCCACCTGACCACCGAACCGCCGACGCTCGAAAACCCCGGCAGTCTGAACCAGTCCCATACGATCGTCAAGGAATTGGCGCTCGGCGCGGGGGACACCGGTTCAATGGCTTTGGCCGCGCTCCGCGATCCGGACCAAGCCAAGGATTTGCTGCTGTTGTATCAGCTGAGCAATATCCTGCTGGGCTGCGGCGATCCTGGCGAGGTGGTTCGCGTGTCGCTCGAGTTGCTCCATTCGCGCACCGCCGCTTCCGTCGTGGGCTTTCTCTGGGCCGACGAAGAAGGGGCGCTCAAGCCGAAAATGGTGATGCCCGAGGACCGAGCGGACAAGGTTGGCCTTAGCGAGTCGTTAACCGAACTGGTTTCGCGGCAGTGCCGCGCCGTCTGGATTGCGCGCCAAGAAACGGGCGATCCTTCCAAAAGCTTGGCGCATTATGCCGACGCCCTCTGCGTGCCGCTGCTGGACGTTAAAACAGTGATTGGCGCCGTTCACGTCTATCTGGAGCGGGGCCGATTTCGCCAAGCCGATTTCGACTTCACGCTCAGCGCCGCGACGCTGATGGGGTTGGCCCTCGTCCGCGCCCGGCGACAAACGACCCTGGAAACAAGTTATCAATCGCTCGTCGCCCAGTCGCCGGGACACGATGAGTTGGTGGGCAATAGCGCGCCGATGCTCGAATTAAAAAGCCGGATCGCGCGGATTGCCCGCGCGCCGGGGTGCGTGCTGATTCGCGGCGAAAGCGGTACAGGCAAGGAGCTGGTCGCGCGAGCGATCCACCGGGCCAGCTCACGGCACGATCGGCCTTTGCTGACGGTGAATTGCGCCGCGATCCCGGCCGAGCTGATGGAGAGCCAACTATTTGGACACAAAGCCGGTTCATTCACCAGCGCCGACCGCGACCATGTCGGCTACTTTCAACAGGCCGACCTGGGCACCTTGTTTTTAGACGAAGTCGGCGAGTTGACGCTCGAGGGGCAAGCCAAATTGCTCCGGATTCTCGAAGGCCATCCGTTTTTGCCTGTCGGCGGAACGCAGCAGATTCAAGTCGACGTGCGGGTCATTGCGGCCACGAATCAAGACTTGCAAAAGTTCGTTCAGCAGCGGCAATTTCGCGAGGATTTGTACTATCGCTTGAACGTGTTTGAATTGCACATTCCCCCGCTGCGCGAGCGCGGCAGCGACATTGGCCTGCTGATCAATTTTTTCTTCGATCATTTCCGCCGCCAGCACGGACGTGGAAGTTTGCGACTGGCCGAGGAATCGCGAAAAAAGCTCCTCGGCTATCGTTGGCCAGGAAATGTACGGCAGCTTCGCAACGTGCTCGATAGCGCCGTCGTCCTGGCTGAACAGGCAATCGAGCCTGGCGATTTGGCCTTGCGCGACAGCGGCCCACCCGAACTGGAATCACTCCGCATCGACGTCTGGGAACGCAAGCTCATCGTAGAAGCCTTAAAACGGGCCGGTAAAAGCGTTCCCGACGCCGCCC
Organism: Pirellulales bacterium; assembly: GCA_035656655.1. Taxonomy (GTDB): domain Bacteria; phylum Planctomycetota; class Planctomycetia; order Pirellulales; family DASRSE01; genus DASRSE01. The sequence continues at coordinate 12,168 of DASRSE010000148.1, read as the reverse complement.
AGTTGCTCGGCATCAGCCGCGCGACCCTCTATCGCAAGCTCGACGAATACGAAATCGAACGGTGATGGGGAAATGAGAAATGAGAAATGAGAAATGAGAAATGAGAAATGAGAAATGAGAAATGAGAGGAAGTCTCCTCATTTCTCCGTTCCGCTCAGGTTCCCGAAAACTTTTCGATCGGCACCAGCGGCGGCAGTCCGTTGGAACTGGGCGAACCGGGCGCAGCAAAGCTGGTTTTCGGCGGAATCATGATTTCCACCCCGATGGGCAAAATCTCCGGGTCTTTGAGAACCGCGCGGTTGGCATTGAAGATTTCTAGCCGCCGCGAGGCGCTTCCCAAATAGTCGGCGGCCAGTTTCGACAAGGTGTCGCCGTCCGCGACGACATGCGGAGTCGGCGGATCGGCCGGCTCATTGACCGCATTCCGCGGCGCGGCCGGAGCAGGCAATAGCGGTTGCAGCGGAGCGCTCGGAAAATTCGCGGTCGTGCGGGCCGCCTCAAAAGTCCAAGACGACGGCAAGCCTTGGTCAGCTGGCTTGGCCGGAGCCGGGGTCGGCGTCGCCCATGGAACCGTGTTCAAACGGTTCGTGTTCGGCGCGTTGGAATAGCCAATATTGAACGCCGGTTGAAAATGCGGAGCCAAGTCGGGCACCGGGGCGTCCCCCTCAAGGCTGGCCTTCTTCTCCGGCTCTTTTTCCTCGGTGGGAAACGACAGCGGGGCGGCCGGGGCGGAATATTTTGCGTCGCTGGCCACGCTCGGGCCCGGATTGAATTGCTCTCGCAAGACGAGATTTTGAGCCGGCTGCTCGTGCGCTCCTTTCGGAGCTTCAGTCGCCGGTTTGCGAAACCAAAATGCCCCGGAACCGCCGGTCGCCAAGACCATCCCCGCCACAATTAGCTTGTCGCGCAATTGCATGATCGCTCGCCGAAAAAGGATTTACTGAACCTGAGAAATCCGTTTCTCGGCGCGCCTGAGGCCGCGCTTCTGTCTTTATGATCGGCGGAGAGACGGAAAAAGGAACGGCCAAAATTGCTCGGAAGGCCCGCGCGCCACGAGCGGCGTGCCGGCCGCAACGACTGCGAAAAGCTTGCGGCCCGTAACCGAGCCGCGGACCAAGGCCGCGGCGGACCAAGCCAAGCCGACGCGGAACTTCCACCCGATCCGCGTGCCGCGGGGGCAATTCAGTGCTTGATCGCGCCGTAGGCGGCTCGTTGTAGATCGCGTCGCATGTCCGACGCGTCTCCATTGGGGAGCCCGACTCGTTGAATCAGCAGGATCACAAAGACATCTTGGACCGGATCGGCCCAGCTTTGAGTGCCAAACGCACCGCCGTGGCCGAACGTGCCCGGCGACAGCATCTCCGTCACCCCTTGCGGATGCTTCAGCACCGCGAAGCCAAAACCATAGCTCATCCCCGGCGTAAAGCCGGTGACGAGGTCGCCGGTCTGCGTCTTGGTCATCGTCGCGAGGGTCTCCGCGCCCAGAACACGGTGGCCGTTCAACTCGCCTTGGTGGAGCAGCGCTTGATAGAGTTTGGCGAGATCGGCGCCGGTGGAGAGGAGCCCGCCGGCGGGAATCGGCAGCTTGGCGTTTTCCGACGCGCCAATCAAATAATGGCCGGCGGAGACGAGCTTTCCGTCTTTTTGCGCATAGAGGCCCGCCAGCCGCGGCCGTTGCTCCGGCGTGGCATAGAAGGTCGTGTCTTTCATTTGCAACGGCCGAAAAACATGCTCCGCCAGATAGTCTTCGTACCGCTGCTTCGCGACCACCTCGATAATCCGGCCGGCGGTGTCGAGCCCCGTGTTGCAATAAGACCATTTGCTGCCCGGCTCGAAATTGAGCGGCCGCTGCGACATCGCCATGATTTCTTCCGCCAGCGTTTTATCGCGCTTGGTATACAGATCGGATAAGCCCGGCGGCAGATCGGGCATCCCGGAAGTGTGCGTCAGCAACTCGCGAATCAAGATCGGATGGCGCGGCCGTTTCAGCGTGAGCGAGTCGGCCGACTTCTCGGCGACAAGCATTTGTCCTTGAAACTCGGGCAGATATTTTTCGACCGGGTCATCGACCGCCAATTTGCCTTGTTCAACTAACTGCATCAATCCGAGCGCCGTGATCGGTTTCGTCATGGAGGCAATCCGAAAGATCGCATCGGCCGCCAAAGGCGATTCGGAGTCGAGCGTCAACTTGCCGACCGGCTCGAGACAGACGACTCCTTGCGACGTGCCGACGACGCCAATCGCGCCGGCCAAGTCCTGATGATCGACGAATTTCTGCAGCGCCGCGCGCACGTCGTGCCGCAGTTTGTCCTGGTCAAAGTCGGCGGCTCGAACGAGCGCACTGGCGCTTCCCCAAACCAGCGCCAGCATTAAACAGCACCAAACCGCCCGTGGAAAAATGCCCGCCTGGCAGTTTTGTACCTCGGCCAGCGCAGAGCACCGCGCCGCACGGCTCGCAAAATAACGTCTGGCGATGCTCTTTTGGCATCGCATCCGTGCGATGACGCAGCCTGTTAAATACTCCAAGAAGCTACTAGCCCACGAGCAAGCACGGCGCAGCATCCGAGACCTCCTTTGCGGCGGCAGGAACGCGCGCTCGGCGCCAAACCGGCGCCGAGGGCGGCAGAAGGGGTTATTTCAGCGGCGAGAAATCGGTCGGGTTTAGAAAGACGGAGACAACTTTTTCGACGATCTTGCCGTCCTTTTCGGACTCTTCCTTGGCGGCTTTCCAGCCGGGGTCGGCTTGAAAATCTTTCCACGATTTTTCGGCGGCTTCGCGGCTGGGGAAGGCCAGCATGTAGACGAGCGTGTTCTTGGCGGCCGCGCCGTCCGCCGGCGTCCAAAACCCAATGATCTCCATCCCATGTTTGGCGAAGAACTTGTTCGTCTGGTCGCGAAATCGCTTGTGTAGTGCGTCCAATCGCCCTTCGGCGGTCGTATACGTACGCAATTCAAACACCCGGTGCTTGCTTGCGTCGGCGGCGCGGGCCGATTGCAGCCAAACCGCCGCCGTCGCTCCAACCGCGATGATCAATCCGGCCACAATCGCCAACTGCCCAGACGCCGCAGCGCGCAAATTAAGCTTCATCGGTGTCGTCTCCTCAGTAAAACCAGGGTTGCATAAGAAGGACAGATTCAAGAATTCAAGAACTGACAACGTGAGCATTGTTGACCGCGGTTGCCGAAATGAACACGGAAAATCGGCCGCCCTAGGCTCGCGATTAACGCCGCGCCGGATTTCCTCCGCCCTTGGTTTTTGCGGCGCCGGCTTTCTCTCCCGCTCGATATTTGATTCGGCCGCCGACGATGACCGTCTCCGCGCGGCCGGCCAGATTCCAGCCGGTGAAGGGGGTGTTTTTGCTCTTCGAGCGAAATTTCGCCGGATCGACCGTCCATTGATGCGCCGGATCGATAATCGTGACATCCGCATCGGCGCCGACCCGCAGCGTGCCCTTGGGAATGCCCAAGATCCGTGCCGGATTGATCGTCAGCTTCGCCAGCGCGGTCGGCCAGTCCAGAATGCCGGGCTCGATCAAGAAGGTGATCGTCAGGGCCAACGCGGTTTCCAAGCCAATGATTCCAAACGGCGCCTGATCCAACTCGCGCATTTTCTTTTCGAGCGCATGCGGCGCATGGTCGGTGCAGATGACGTCGATTGTCCCGTTCACGAGACCGGCGATACAAGCGGCCACGTCCTCTTTGCCGCGCAGCGGAGGGCTCATCTTGTAATTCGAATCGAATTTTCGCAAGCATTCGTCGGTCAAGGTGAAATGATGCGGGCAGACTTCGGTTGTGACCCGCACGCCGCGCGTCTTCGCGCGGCGGATCAGCTCCACGCTGCCGGCGGTCGAGACATGCATGAGATGAATCCGCCCGCCGGTGACTTCGGCCAGCACGATGTCGCGGCCCGTCATGACATCTTCCGCGGCGGCGGGCATTCCCGGCAGCCCCAGGACCAGCGAGACCATGCCCTCGTGCATGACTCCGCCTTGGGTCAGCTCGCGCACTTCGGCGTGGTTCAAGATGGGCTTATCAAACATCAGACAGTACTCGAATGCGCGGCGCATCAGCTCGGCGTCGTAGACCGGCGCGCCGTCGTCGGAAAACGCGACTGCGCCCGCCTCGACCAACTGCCCAAGTTCGGCCAGCTCTTTGCCGGCGCGATTCTTGCTGACGCAGCCGACGACAAAGACATTGCAGTTGTCGGCTTCGGCCGCCTGATGATGGATGAATTCGACGATGCCTTGAGAATCGATCGGCGGTTCGGTGTTGGGAATGCAGGCGATCGAGGTAAAGCCGCCGGCCAGCGCGGCGGCCGTGCCGGTCGCGATGGTCTCGTCTTCCTCGCGGCCCGGCTCGCGCAAATGGACGTGCATGTCGATCAGCCCGGGCGCGACGATCCGATCGGTCGCATCGAGGACCGTCTCAGGACCATCGAGCGCCACATCGAGGGCGGCAATTTTGCCGTTCTCAATGAGCAGATTGGTCACCCGATCGAGATTTTGGCTGGGGTCGATGACGCGGCCGTTTTTGATCAGAATTTTAGACATGGGCAAAGCAAAGTCGTGCCGCCGCGCGACGGAAAGTGGAAAACGGCCCTATTAGAACCGACCTCGGCGCGCACGGCAAGCGCCTGCGCCCGGTGCCGCGCTGCGCCCCGCGCCTTCGCTGCGCCCCGCACGGTCGCGCGGTTAAACGACGAGCGGCCGGAGAAATTCGAACGCTTGCCGGGCGGCAGCCGGTCCGAGGTGGCTATGGCGGCTGAGCTCGACGTGAATTCCGCCGCGATAATTGCCTCGACGCAGAGCGGACAAAACCGGCGCGAACTCGATTTCTCCTTCGCCGAAAGGCAAATGCTCGTGGACGCCGCGGCGCATGTCTTCCAGATGAACATTGACGATGCGCGCGTTCCAGCGGTCAATCTGCGCCGCCAAGGGAGTCTCGCCCAGGCAGTGCAAATGTCCGATGTCAAGCGTCAACAGAAACTGCGGCGCGTCGATCCGGTTCAGCAACTCCTGATAGCGGTCCATCGTGTCAATGAACATTCCCGGCTCAGGCTCGAAACCCAAATTCACCTGACGCTGGGCCGCGTAATCAAGGACTTCGCGCACGCCAATTGTGAGCCTTTCCCAAACCTCCTGGTCCGCCGGACGGCCCGCCGCGCCGTCTTTGACGGCGCCCGACCAGAACGAAACACAATCGCTGTCGAGCGCCGCCGCCACGTCGATCGCATGTCGCAGAAACCGCACGCGCGCGGCGCGGGCGGCCGGGTCGGCAGACACCAAGGTTGGTTCGTGCTTTTCGCGGTAGTCGAGCAAATAGCGCGCGCCGGTTTCGATGACCGATCGCATTCGCGCTCCGGTCAACAGCGCCCGCAGCGATTTGGCCTGCTCGGCCCAATTCGGATCGCGCGGGCTAAGCAGGCCATGATCGATTGTGAGCGCGACGCTGCGATAGCCGATCTCGGCCAACAGACGGATGGCGTCCGCGGGCGCGTGATGGGCCAAGCCATTGGTGTTATAACCGAGCAACATCGCGCGACCATTCAGCTCGAGAGCAAAGTTCAGAGCGGATTGAAGGGGCCAATTTCGGCCAGCAATTTGCGCGGCACGCCGAGGCCGAGCACGACGATTTCGCCCAGCCAGGGAGCGGCCGCCGCCGTGGCAAAGCCGGGCTTGGCCGCGACGAACGTGCACGTTTGCGCGGCCCGAATCGTGTGACGCGCGGGGGCGCCGGTCTCGGCGTCGAGTCCGCTTGGCACATCGATGGCCACGATCGGTGTGCCGCTGGCGTTCATCAAATCAATCGCCTGATCGAGCGGCGGGCGCGGCGCGCCGACCGCGCCGGTGCCAAGCAGCGCGTCGATGAGACAACTCGCGCCGCACAACAGATCGGAAAGGCGTTCTCGATCCGCGGGCAGCGCGATCAACTCGCACTTCATCTCGCTCTTCTGCAAAATCTTGTAATTGGACGCGGCGTCGCCGGTCAATTGATCTGGGTCGCAAAACAGGAGCACGCGCACCGCCACTCCGTGGGCGTCAAGGTGCCGCGCCACGACAAAGCCATCGCCGGCGTTGTTTCCCTTGCCGCAACAGACGACGACGCCGCGGTCCAGTTCGCGGGAGCGCAGCGCGTCGGCAACGCCGCGGCCGGCATTTTCCATGAGCACCAAACCAGAGATTCCGTAGGCCGCGCTCGCCACCCGGTCAACTTCTCGAATTTGGGCAATGGACAAGGTAAACATGCTCGGGAGATAAGGAGATCAGGCTTTGAAAACCGGCGACAGATCGAACCCTTCAATCTGTGAAGTTTTGGCTGGAACACGAATTCGAGACGACCATGTTCAGCGGCGTTTGCCGAGCAGCACTGAGCCAATTGCGGCGCGGCGCCACGAATCGAACGGTCCTGGCGTCCTTTTCCAACCGCAGGTCAGGTCGTGCCGGCAGGACGCGCCTCGCTGGGGAAGCTCTTCTGCAACCATTGCTCCCATTCGTCGCTTGTTTTTTGGTTCAGCGCGGTCTGGTTCTTGCGGTAGACCGACGCCACCATGCGGCTCATCTTGGAATCAAGCTTGTCGCGCAGCGGCACCAAGTCGATTAGCACCCGCGCCGATTGATCGTATTTCCCTTGCAGCGAAAGGACGACGGCGCGGCCAGCCAGCCCGAACGCGCGATATTGGGTTTCCACCCCGTCCATGTGCGCGAACTCATCGAATAGTTGCAAGGCCCGGGCGTAATCATCTTGCTCCAAAAAGAGCCACGCGAGTTGCTGCTTGGCGGCGGTGCTGTACTTTTTGTCTTTGGGAAAGTAGCTCATCACGGCGCGCCACGCATCTTCGGTATTCAAAAAGCTGGCGAGCAAAAACTGCGATTCGGCCGTTTCTTTCTTTTCGACCGCGGCCGGGTGGGTCGCCGGTTGCGAGAGCAAGAACGGCTCGCGCGTGCCAAAGGCGATCGCCGCGCCGAGCAAAAACGCGGCGGCCGCGCCAAACAGCAAATACCGCTTCCATTGCGGCTGCCGTTTCAAAACGAGGGCTTCGGTCTTCATCAGCGAATCGAGCCGTTGCGTCGCCTCGCTCCGCGAATTGAGCGCCGACAACTCGGCCGGGCTCCAATCGTGCAGTTCGTCGGGCCACGCGTCGCCGAATCCGTCGGCCTGTAGCGCTCGCAGATCCTTGAGGAGATCGCGGGCCGTCGGATACCGGTCGCCGGGAGATTTGGCGAGCATCTTGTGGACAATGCGGCAAAGTCCCGGCGGCAGGTCGGGGCGCACTTTTTCCAGCCGCGGGGGTTGCACGTTCAAATGTTGAACGGCTACGCCCAATGCCGTTTCGCCTTTGAAGGGCGTCTCGCCGGCCAGCATGTGGTAGCAAGTCACCCCCAGCGAGTAGATGTCGCTCCGCGGATCGAGCGGCTTTCCCTCGACCTGCTCGGGGCTCATATAGAGCGGGGTCCCCATGGTCACGCCGGCCTGGGTGACGTTCATGCCTGGCCCTTCGCCCATGACCCGCGCCAAGCCAAAATCGGCGACCTTCACCTCGCCCGACTGAGTGAGCATGACGTTTTCGGGCTTGATGTCGCGGTGTACGATCCCTTGCTCGGCGGCCCGCTGAAGGGCGGCGGCAACTTGCCGCAGAATGAGCATCGCCATTTTCGGTTCGGGCAAGCCGCGCCGAGTCATCCATTCCTTCAAATTCATGCCCGGGACATATTCCTGGGCAATGAAATGGACCTCGTCGATTCGCCCGACTTCGTGAATTTGGACAATGTTGGCGTGAACGAGCGAGGCTGCGGCGCGGGCCTCCATGTGAAATCGCTTGACGTAGTTCTCGTCGTGGGCCAGGTCGCTCTTCAAAACCTTCAGGGCGATCTGCCGGCGGAGTGAAAGCTGCTCGGCCAGATAAACATCGGCCATTCCCCCGCGGCCCAGCCGCCGCACCAGCCGATAATCGCCCAACTGGCGGCCCGAAAGGTCGCCATTTTGGTGCAAAGCCGCGGAATCGTCTGCCGAATCACTCATTCTCTAAGTATGCGTTCGCACCCGCCGTTTGGGAAGGGTTTTGACGCCCGCGAGCCGCCGTTCGTCCGTTCACCGGCCCAGGCCATCCGGTCGCCGGCATCAAGCCTGGCAGCCGGCCGCAATCGAAACGAGAACCTAATAAAGAAACGGCCGCGCCTGCGGGAAACCACACGCGGCTCGGTCGTTTTATTAGAATCAAGTAAATAAACTCGATTTTCGCGCATCGTAATAGATGCAGCGCGTTTTTGGCGGGAGATCGCGGCCTTGAGACCACCGGAAGAGCAACCTGCCGGCGGAAGCCCCGAGTCCGAGCCGGAACCGCCGCGGCTCAGCCCCGCGTTGATTGCGGCCTTACACGCGGAACATGCGGAAGACTTGCGCCGGTTTTTGGTCGGAGTGTTAAAAAACGCCGCTTGGGCAGAAGACGCGTTTCAGGCGACCTTCGCTAAAGCGGTCGAGTTGGGCCATGGGGCTCGTCCGGAGTCGCTCAAAGGTTGGTTGTTTACGGTCGCCTATCGCGAGGCCCTGCAACTGCGGCGGCAGCGGTGCAGCGACGAAAAATATCAGCGGCAACGAAATCAGGAGCCGAGCGAGATCAGCCGCTTGAGCCCTCAGCCGGATCAGCGGCTAATCAGTCAAGAAGCAATAGAACGAGTTCGGGAGGCGCTGAAGGGGCTGCCTGCCGAGCAGCGCGAAGTGGTTCGTCTGCGAATCTACGAGGATTGCAAATTCGCCGAGATCGCCGAGCGTTTGAAACTTCCGCTGGGAACGGTCCTATCGCGGATGCAATTGGCACTGAAGAAATTACGACGAAGTCTCGACGACGAGTCCCATTGAATCTCGAAATCCGATGCTGGAACCCATTCAAACTTCGCCCGCAGCAGCCGTGACGGTGCTCAACCCGCTCGAATGGCAAGCGTTTTTGTACGTCGCGGGTGAGCTAGCGCCGGACGCCGAGACAACCTTTGAAGCACTTTTGGCCGAGTCGCAACCGGCTCGCGAGGCGGTGGTCGCGGCGGTCCAACTCCGCGCGGCAATCGCCGCCGCCGAGCCACCGAGCGCGGCGACGATCGAGCCGGCTCGGTCGAGCACTCCGCCGCCGGCTCAGCGCCATGCATTTTCGGGCGGTTTGTCCCCCAAGCGATATTGGACCATGGCGTGGCGCGGCGTGCTGGTTGCCAGCGCGGCGGCGGTCGTCGCGGCGATTTGCCTCTCCCGCACGCACGAGGTAGATTCCGTTCCATCGCCCTGGCAAGTCGCTGCCAATGCGCACGATTTGGCCCTCCGCTGGTCCCAATGGAACAATCTAACGGATAGCGAACCGACCAAGAACGATCTGGCGGCAGCGGCGCCAAGCGACGAGGCGGCTGCCGGCGAGGGGCTTCGCTTAGCTCCTGACGGAGACGAAGAAGTCGCGCCCAAATGGCTGTTGTCGGCCGTCGCCCCGGCTATGTAGCTCCTCGTTTTCAAAACTTGCTTGTTCGATTGTTGCTGCACCTCTTTCATCACGCCATTTTGAGCCTCGGATCGCATGCGTATCTTTCAAATGCCATTTTCGGTTCGCCCCGATCGTCCGTTGGAGCCCGGCTCGGCGGCGGCTTTGCGGCAGCCGGGCCGCTTGGTTCTCGGCGCAAGCATCTTGTTTTTCGCAATTGCCCAGATCGCGCCGGCTGCGAAATCGGGCACGGCGAACGACGCTGGGGCGAGCAAGCCGGCCCATGACGCGAAGAAACCGGCCGATCATGAGGTCAAGGCGCAAGACCGCGGCGCGATTTCGCCGGATCATGAGGCGGTCGCCATGAGCTTTGTGCGGATGAATCATGCCGAGTTGGCGGATGTCCTGGCGGAATTGAAGGCTTCGAAGCCGGCGGAATATGCAGCCGCAATTGCGGATCTGTACAAAGTGAGCGAGCACCTGACTCAGATTCAGGCGACGAATCCGGCACGCTACACGCTCGAGCTCGAAGCTTGGAAGATCAAGTCGCGGATCCAATTGTTGGCGGCTCGAGAAACGATGTCCAGCGACGAGCAGTTCAAAGCGAAGCTCCGCACGGCCCTCGAAGATCAGGCTGAAAACCGGCTCAAGCTGTTGAAATTGGACCGCGCTGCCGCGGCCGACCGCGTGAAGCGGCTCGATGCGCAAATTGAAATCGCCGAAAACGAGCAAAACGCCACGGTCCAGCGACAATTGGACTCGCTGCTGCGGAGCATTGAGAAGATGCGCGTCGCCGGCGTTCCTGACAAGCATTCCGCCAATCAGGACCGCCCGGTCTCCGAAAAAACGGCTCCCTCGAAAAATAAGTAGCCGCGCCTTGGGCGCGCGCGATATAACCAGAGTTCCCGCCCTTTCGCCTGTCCCTCCGCTGTCCGCCTTCCCACCACTCATGAAACGATCTCTCGCCGCTGTCGCGCTGCTGCTGCTGGCTTGGTCGACCGCCATGCTCCGCGCCGCCGATATTCTACCGCCGGTCAGCGAGCGCTTCGCTCCGGAAAAAACCGACGAAGCGCCTGACTTCCGCCACCATGTCCTGCCGCTAATGGGCCGGCTCGGGTGTAACGGCCGCGCTTGTCACGGTTCGTTTCAAGGCCAGGGAGGCTTCCGTCTTTCGCTGTTCGGATACGACGCCCAGATGGACTACGATGCGCTGATGAAAGGGGACCATCCGCGCGTCGATCCGAAGAACGTCGACAAGAGTCTGTTTCTGTTAAAGCCCTCCAAGCAAGTTGATCATGAAGGGGGCCGCCGGATGGCGGTCGATAGTTGGCAGTACCGGCTCATTCGCCGCTGGATTCAGGCCGGCGCCAAGCCCGTCCCGCCGAAGCAAGCCGATTTTGATCATCTCGAAATCACGCCGCCTGAGATCGTGTTCGCGAATCGGGACGAGCATCGCGCGCTGCGGGTGGTGGCCGTCTGGAAGGATGGCGTGCGTGAAGACGTTACCCCCATTTGCCGCTTTCGGTCGAACGACGATGGCATCTGCCGGATCGATGCCGAAGGCGTGGTGACCTCGGTGGCGCAAGGCGACACCGATGTCGTCGCGTTTTATGACAATGGCGTCCAGCCGGTGCCCGTGATCTTGCCGGTCTCCAAACAGGTCGGCGACCAATACCCGGCGGTCGCGGCGCCGACCAAAATCGACCAACTGATCCTCGAAAAGCTCCGCAAAGTGGGAATCGTTCCCTCGGAAGTGGCCGGCGACGCCGAATTCCTCCGCCGGCTCAGTCTCGACATGACCGGCACGCTGCCGCAGCCGCCTGAGGTCGCGGCGTTTCTCGCCGACACGAGTTCGGACAAGCGCGCGAAAAAAATCGACGAACTGCTCGAGCGGCCCGCCTATGCCGCTTGGTGGGCGACCCGTTTTTCCGATTGGACCGGCAACAACTCGGCGCAGCTGCAGCAGATTTTTCAAAATGGCGGGGTCGATGGCGCGATGATTTCCGCGCAGTGGTATTCGTGGCTCTTCGACCGACTGCAAAAGAATGTGGACTACGATAAAATCGTGCAAAACATCCTGGTATCGCAGAGCCGCGAGCCCGGCGAAAGCTATCGCGACTATTGCGCCAAGATGCTCCGCTTGTCGCAAGGCGACCCGAGCGAATTTGCCAAGAACGAGACCATGCCCTACTACTGGGCGCGCCAAAATTTTCGTAAGCCGGATGAGGCGGTGGTGGGTTTTTGTTATACGTTCTTGGGCCTGCAAATTCAGTGCGCCCAGTGTCACAAGCATCCATTCGACCAATGGTCGAAGCGCGATTTCGACAAGTTCGCCGGCTTTTTCACGCGAATCGGCGTCGGCGTGAAGCCGGACGGGTGGGAGGACTACGCTGAGCTATCGAAGGACGCCGACATTGGCAAAGGCCTCAATGGCAAAGCCCTCCGGCAAAAGCTCGAAGAGCTAATCAAGGCGGGCAAGTCGCTGCCGCAACGCGAAGTTTATGTCGGCTACAAACCGGGCGAAAAGCCGCCGCGGTTGCCGAAGGGAGACAAAGCGATCCGCGGCGTGCCGCCGCCGCCGGTCGGCGCCGCCACCGCGTCGGTTTTGGGGGGACCTTCGGTCGATCTAAAAACGGTCGAAGATCCGCGGCAGACCTTGATGGATTGGATGCTCCACGATCCGAGTCGCTACTTTGCGCGCTCGATCGTCGATC
>DASRSE010000147.1:0-23461 GCA_035656655.1 Pirellulales bacterium | reverse complement strand
GTGAAATCGGGCCGCCCTAAAATGACTGAAGCGCAAATCAAAGAAGTCGCGACGGGCCAGGTCTTTTCCACCAAACAAGCGCTGGACAAAGGCCTGATCGACAAGGTTGGCTTTTTGGACGATGCGATCGATCGGGCGATCGATTTGGCCACGCTCGACAAAGCGAAAACCCGCGTTGTGAAGTACGATAAGTCGCCCGGTTTCGTCGAGTCGCTGCTGGGGGCGACGAGCGAGGCGCAACGCGGCGCGGGGGTCAACCTCGCGGCCGTGCTTGATTTGAGCGCGCCGCGCGCGTACTTTCTTTGCACTTGGTTGCCGGCCCTCCTTTCCAATCAACATTGACTTCGCGAGCCGGAGCGATTTCGCTACAATACAGCTAGGCGTTCGCGCTGCTCGCGCCGGACGGCCTATTTTCCGTTGGCATTCCGATCTCCTTTGGCGCGCCCATGACATCCAACCCATTCGTCCCCGACCCGTTTCATGCTCGCGACACGTTTGACTGCGGAGCGAAAAAAGTTGGCATCTATCGGCTGAGCAAACTGGAGGAGCTGGGGCATGGCCAGATTTCCGCGCTGCCGTTTTCGATTCGCATCTTGCTCGAGTCGCTGCTGCGAAATTGTGACGGCTATCTGGTCACTCCGCAGGACGTCATCAACCTCGCGTCGTGGCAGGCGGCCAAACCGGCCGAGTTGGAGATTCCCTTCAAGCCGGCTCGCGTCGTGCTGCAAGATTTCACCGGCGTTCCCTGTGTGGTCGATTTGGCGGCGATGCGCAGCGCCATGCAGCGTCTCGGAGGGGACCCGCAGCGGATCAATCCGCTGATTCCGGTTGATCTCGTGATTGACCATTCGGTTCAGGTGGACGCCTTCGGCAGCGATCAAGCGCTCGCGCTGAACGTCGATCTGGAGTTCATGCGCAATCGCGAACGGTATGAATTCCTCCGCTGGGGACAAAAGGCGTTCAACAATTTTCGCGTCGTTCCGCCGAATGTCGGCATCGTCCATCAGGTGAATCTCGAGTTTTTGGCCAAGGGCGTTTTTCTGCGCAGCGATCATGCCGGTCCCGTCGGCGTTCCCGACTCGCTCGTCGGCACCGATAGCCACACCACCATGATCAATGGCCTCGGAGTCGTCGGCTGGGGCGTCGGCGGCATCGAAGCCGAAGCGGTCATGCTCGGCCAGCCCCTCTACATGTTGATGCCCGAAGTCGTCGGGATGGAACTATCCGGAAAACTGCCCCCGGGAGCGACGGCCACCGACCTCGTCCTGACCGTTACACAGATCCTGCGCAAAGAAGGAGTCGTCGGCAAATTCGTCGAGTTTTTCGGGCCGGGCGTGTCCCACATGCGGCTGGCCGATCGGGCGACGATCGGCAACATGGCCCCCGAGTATGGGGCGACGATCGGCTATTTTCCGGTCGATCAAGAAACGCTCCGCTACCTCCGCGACACGGGCCGCTCGGCCGACGAAGTCGCGTTGGTGGAAAGCTATTATCAAGAGCAAGGTCTGTTCCGCACTGAGGCGGGGGCGACGCCGACCTATTCCAAGATCGTTAAGCTCGACCTGGCGACGGTCGAGCCGAGTCTGGCCGGTCCCAAGCGTCCACAGGATCGGGTCGCGCTCAAAAACGTCAAAACCTCGTTTCAGAAATCGCTCCGCGCACCGATTGCGGAGCGCGGATTCAATCTCGACGAGGCAGCGCTCAAGCGGGTCGGGCATGTCGGCCTGAATGGCAATTCTTGCGACATCACGCATGGCGCCGTCGTCATCGCCGCAATCACCAGTTGCACCAATACGAGCAATCCGTCGGTCATGTTGGCGGCGGGTCTGCTCGCGCAAAATGCCGTTCAGAAAGGGCTGAAGGTGAAGCCCTACGTCAAAACGAGCTTGGCGCCCGGCTCGCGCGTCGTCACCGATTATTTCGCGGCGGCCGGCTTGACCGCCGCGCTCGATCAACTTGGTTTTCAAACCGTCGGCTACGGCTGCACCACCTGCATCGGCAATAGCGGCCCGCTGCCGGAAGCGGTCGCCCAGGCCGTCACCGAGGGCGACCTCGTCGCGGCGGCCGTCCTCAGCGGCAATCGCAACTTCGAGGGCCGCGTTAACCCGCATGTCAAAGCGAACTATCTCGCCAGCCCTCCGCTCGTGGTCGCCTACGCCTTAGCCGGTACGACCGACATCGACCTCGTCACCGAACCGCTCGGAACTGGGAAAGACGGCCAACCAGTTTTCCTGAAAGATATCTGGCCCTCCTCCGAGTTGGTCGCGCAGACGGTCGCCAAAGCGCTCAAGGCAGACATGTTCATGCAGCGCTACGCCGGCGTTTGGGAAAGCAACCCGAAGTGGAACGCGATTCCGGTTGAGGGAGGCAAGCTCTACCAGTGGCAAGCCGACAGCACCTATATCCAAGAACCCCCGTTTCTGTTGAAGCTCTCGCCCCAGCCAGAGCCGCTCCGCTCGATTGCCGGGGCCCGCGTCCTGGCGGCACTGGGAGACTCGGTCACGACCGACCATATCTCGCCAGCCGGGTCGATTTCGGCCAAAAGTCCGGCCGGCAAGTTTCTTGTCGAAGAGGGCGTTGCGCCGGTCGATTTCAATAGCTATGGGGCCCGCCGCGGCAACGATCGCGTGATGACGCGCGGCACGTTTGCCAACATCCGCCTCCACAATTTGTTGGTCCCGGGCACCGAGGGAGGGGTGACGCGCCACTTGCCGGACGGCGCTCCGATGTCGATTTATGATGCCGCCATGCGATATCAGGCTGAGAACATCCCGCTGGTGATTCTGGCCGGCACGGAATATGGCACCGGCAGCAGCCGCGACTGGGCCGCCAAGGGAACTCACCTGCTCGGCGTCCAGGCGGTGCTGGCCGCCTCGTTCGAACGCATCCACCGCAGCAACCTCGTCTTCATGGGCATCTTGCCGCTGGAACTTCCGCCGGGGCAGTCGTGGCAAACGCTCGGCCTGACGGGCGAGGAAACGTTTGATATTCCGATCGACAAGTCGTTGCAGCCGCGCGGCACGATTACCGTCGTCGCCCATCGGACCGCAGGGCCGGACCTCCAGATCCCGTGCCGCGTGCGGATCGATTCGCCGGTGGAACTTGACTATTTTCGCCACGGCGGCATTCTGCAAACCGTCTTGCGCAAAATGCTCGCCGAAACTGCGCCGGTTTCCGCCGCTCCCGCCTAGGCACGATCCCCGCCGCTCCCGCCTAGGCGCAATCCGCGCCGCTCCGTTTTCCGTCACTTCCGCTCCGGCGATGCGCCAGCCTTCACCGTCATTCCCGCGCAGGCGAGTTGCATTGCGGTGCTGTTTTCCGTCATTCCCGCGCAGGCGGGAATCCAGCGTGGTTCTAACCGTCGCGCCGGCCGCTGGATTCCCGCCTGCGCGGGAATGACGGTGAAGGCTGGCGCGCCGGGCGAATAGGGACCGGCCGCGTGAGTAATGATTCCGGATGGGCCTCATTCCCGCGGAGGCTAACGCTACGCTTCGTCATTCCCGCGGAGGCGGGAATCCAGCGTGGTTCTATCCCGTCCCGCAGGCCGCTGGATTCCCGCCTGCGCGGGAATGACGAAGTTCGTGAGTCGCGATCGTACAGGAACGACGAAATGCGCGAGTCGCGATCGAACCGAAAGGACGATGAGCGCGGACGCGCGGAGCGGATCGGGCCTTTAACCTTCCGCGTGCCAAGGGGGGAGCCGTTTAGGGCTTATGGACGACGATATCGCCAATCAGCGCCCAGACGGCAAAAAAAACGACTCCAATGGCAAAATCAAGCAGATCGACGGGCATGGCAGCCTCCCGGCGAACGGCGGCGCTGCTGTAGCATCGCTCGGCTCGCCACCCTCTTTTTTCGACGGGTGGCGTCCCGCGAGAAGAAGAATCCTGCCAGGTCCCTTGTCACGCCATTAAGCTTGACGACACGCACAAGCGGCAAGGTTTGCCGGCTCGGCATTTGGGGCAATGGCGGAAGACTTGAGACCCCTGGAGTTCTTTAGGATGCTGGGTTCGGTCAGACGCGACGGGTTAACGCCGCGGGAGGGGGCCGTTCGCTGAGCCGGCATCGGCGGCGTGGGCCGTCGGAATGCGGCTGGCCACCGGCTCATCGTGCAGGCGGTCATAGACTCCGCCGGCAATATCCACAAACTTATCGCGAACTTCCGGGTCGATCTTTTTCAATTTGGCGGCCATCCGCTCGACCCCGGCCGGATTGCCTTCAGCCGATTTCGAGAGAACCGACAAGAAGCCGGTCGTGTCGGCAAAATTCGCGTCGGCGCACTTGTTGATGATCGGTTGAAACGTCTTGGCCATGAATTCCACGCCGAAGTTCTCGATCCGCACGAACAGATCGAGCCGATTGGTGACATAATGCCGCCCATTCGTCTCGCGGACATAACCGGCGCGAAGCACCATCACGCATTCACCGCGAACTTTGCGCGGGAACAGCGGGCCATCGTAGACCCCTTCCGAAAAGATCACATGGGTGTCGGCGTCGTCGTACAGATATTCGATCGTTCCCGCCGTGCCCGCCCCATCCGCGGCGCGATAGGTTTTCGGACCGATGCGTTGCAGTGAAACTTTGCTGATCTCGAGGATCTCCCAGATATTGGCGACGACTTCTGGATGTTGGGCGAGAAAGTAATGCAGATCGGGATCGCAGTCGATGACCTCGGTCGGCAGCCGCCGATAGAGCGTGGTGTGGGAGAGCACGCCGTCGACTTTCGACTTGGCGCGATCGGATAACTTGTCGTAAGGAATGCCCTTCACGGCGTCTTCGCGGGCCGCTTTGCTGCTCGTCGGCTGGCGCGATGCCGGCACGGCCGCTCGGGCAGAAAGCTGCGTGGTCGCGATCAACAGCGCCGCCGCCAACAGTCCGATCGGCCTCCGCCGCGGCGTTCCCTGGCGGGGCGGCCGAGCGTTTGACATCGACGATGGGCGCGGACGTAGAGCCAGACAAGTATCCATCAGCTTCGCTCCCCCCCTTGCTAAGCGCTCGCCAGCGTTGGCAAGCCATAACGATCCTAAGGATAATTCGGCACAGGCAGGCTCGGGGCCGAAGGAAAAGATTCGCTGCTAGCGCACGTTTCTCCGGGAGCGGCATGATCGGCGGTGACTCAACTTCGCGCCGCTGCCCAGTTTTACGCGGCGCAGGGCTCACGTCGACGGCTTAGCGGAATTGGCGCGAGTTGGCAGCATAGGAAACAAACGGGCTCTTCCGGCCGCATCAAGCGGCGTGGCATATTCGCTGATTTCAAAGGCTTCGGCATAGCGGATGGCGGCCCCGCGCTCGGGCCCATAGACCCAAACTAACTCACTCCGAAAACGCTCTGTGTTCGCCGCGAGGTTCGCCAGATACCACCGGCGGAAATGCGCTTTCTTGCCGGCGTCGTCGAGGGGCAAGTCGCGGTCTTCGCGCCGGTTATACGGCACCCATTCATAGAACTGCGATTGATGGCAGACGAGCATGTCGACAATCTGTTCGACGCAGTCGCTCACATCGATCACGACGTCCGGCTGCAAGGGAGTCGGTTTCGTAAAGCGGTCGGGCATGAACGCCACCACCGGGTCTTTCCGCAGCGCGGCGACGTCGGGCACGATCGCCGGAACGGTTACCAAAAACGAGGCGTCGGCCACCACCTGCCCCACGGCGCGATGATCTGGGTGATAATCGTTCGTGCGATGGGTCAGCACCAAGTCGGGCTGAAATGAGCGAATCTCGCGAATGACCTGCGCTCGCACCTCGAGCGTCGGCTGCAACTGGCCATCGGGCCAATCCCAAAGAACATATTCCGCCCCGATCTGGCGGGCCGCGGCGGCGGCTTCCGCTTTGCGCCGCTTGGTCAGCGGCGGGCCAAAGTCACGCTGGTGGCCCGCTGCGCCATTGGTAAGCGAGACCATCCGCACTGCATGCCCCAACCGCCGATAAAGAGTCGCCAACCCTCCGGCAAAATACTCACTGTCGTCCGGATGCGCGCCGAGAATCAGGAGTTTTAACGTCGAATCCGCCAAATCAAGCACCCCTCTCTCAATGAATTTGCGCCCAGCCACCATCCGGCTCGCAATCGCGCAGCTAGACCGCCCGGACGGGCCATGCTGGCAGCACCACCACGGCCCGTATGCCGTTCAAAAACGGACCGGGCTCGACGATAGGACTCGATTACTCGGGTCGCCGAATGGCGGGGCTATCTTGCTGAATGGCATTCGCGGGAATCGGTTGAAATGTCTGCTCGGCGCGGAGCCCAAAAAAGGACGTGCCGAGGAACATGACACCGACAAGGCCGCTGCCGCCGACCGTTTGGCGACTGGTGAACAGCAAGCCATTTTTCTCGCGCGAGAGCGTGCCCACGCTGGAGTCAAAGTGCTTCAGCAGTGCCGCGAGCGAAGGGAGGGCGGCGCCGTCGAAATCAATTCCTTCACGCTGGATCATGCCGCTGAGCCCGTTGACGATGATTTGCGCGACGGGATAGACCGTTTTGAGGACATTCGGCGTGTCGGAATAGGTGAGCAGGACCGGATGGCCCGACTTCAATTGCTCCGCCACGCGTGGCACATCGGCCAGCGAACCGGCTTGCGCGTCCCGCGCCAGAAACGCGCGGATATTTTGCGGTGACAGCGAGAAGATCAAATACTTGTCGCTGATGCACCATGCGACCGAGAATGGCGAGAATTCTCCCACGACGTCAAGATAATAGATTGTCTGGTCTTTGAATTTGGTTTCGCGGATGGAGGTTCCTCGCGGAGTGCGATTCCCCAGCCCGGCCGCGCCGCGCAGCGCGTTCAACTGAATCAACTTGATGAGCGCTTCATTCGACTTCAGCAGCCGCGTCCGATCTTTGATCGGCACCGTCAGCGTTGTGCCGGTCACGAGCAGCCCCCCTTCGCTCGGCGAGTTATAAATGCACCACGAATCGCCGAGCGCGTCGAGCAGATCCTCTTTGATCTTGAATCCGAGGACCGATTCGACCTGCTGCAATTGGGTGGCAAATTCCGTCGCCGCGTTGGCATCGACTTTTTCCAAACCGGCGACGAATCCGGCCAACAATCGGGCAGGTTTCACGCGGGCCGAGATCGCGAACGAAGCGTCGCGCGGAATCGGCGCCAAATCAGCCGCTTTCACGGGCTCGGGCCCGAGCACATCGAGCAAGCCGGTCAGGTCGCCAGCGGTCGGCAGCCAAATCTTGGTCGCGCAGTCGCTGCCGTCGAGCCCCGAGACGGCCGCGAACTCTTGCACCTCGCTCAATCCCAGCGCGGCGAGAAGGCGTTCGGCGTCCGGCCCGAACTGGGGCTGAAACATGCCGATAATCTTTTTCACATTGGCATAGTGGACGGTCGCTACGCGCTCAACTGGCAGCTTTTTGCGGACGTCGCTTAGCCAGGCGGGAACGGCCCCGCCTTTAAGCCGCGCCGCAATGTCATCGGCGGAGCCTTTGCCGAATCCCACGACCAGATACTTGCCGCGAAATCCCCACTCGATCACTTGGGCGTCGGGCTGCGGCTGCGGGACTTTGTGCCACTTGGCGTTCGCGGGTTGAGCCGCGCCGTTGAGCAAGACCGTTTCGATCTTTTCCAGCGACGCTTTGATCTCCTCCGTTTGCTCGCCGGTGCCGACCACGATCCCCCCTTGGCCAATCGGCCCCCGGGGCGTCATTTGAGCCGTGGAAATGAACATCGTCACCGCATGGGTCAAGGCGTGGTGAATCAGCTTGGGGCCCTCGACTGCCAAGATTTGTCCGCGTGGATCTTGCGGAGCGCCGTTTTCAATGGCCGTCTTGAGAGCCGTGTTCAACGCTTGGCAGAAATTCTTGACCTCCGGCTCGGCAAAGAGTTGCTCTGTCCGATTCTTGCTTTTCGAATTCGCTTCGGCCGCGCCCGACCAACTGAAATACCACAGACAATCGGACGGCGCCGCCTGGGACATGACCGGATCTTCAGGCAACGGCGGGATGCTAATCGGCGCGCCGACGCTCCCTCCCAATAAGGCCACTAGAATCAGGCTCCAGACACCCGAGAACACGGGACCTGCCATCGCACACCTCGGTGTTAAATCAGAGAATTCAAAGAACCGCAATTTCTATCTTGAAGCGCCGCGCGGCCGCCCCTTATTCGCTCGCCGGACTTAGGTCTTGGCGGCATGCCTGAATTTTTTTGAACATAGCCGATGCCGCGGCGAAAGTCCACGAACGGGGCGGTCCGTTGCGGCTTTACCCTTGATTTCGGCCGCCGGTTTCAGCTTGCAAGCGGATATCGCTTATGCTGAAATGCGGGCACGCGCCGTCCGGCGCGGTTCCGCCCCGCTGATTTCTGCAATACACAGGATCTCATCGTGATTGTTGGCGTGCCCAAGGAAACGAAGCGGGATGAATATCGCGTTGCCATGCTGCCGGTCGGCGCCGAGGAACTGGTCCGCGCCGGCCATCAAGTTCTCATTGAGCGCGGCGCGGGAGCAGGGTCCGGTTTGCCCGACGCCGACTACGAGCAGCAAGGCGCCACGCTCGTCGATACGGCGGCCGAGGTCTTCGCGCAGGCCGATCTGATCGTCAAAGTGAAAGAGCCCTTGCCGCCGGAATGGCCGCTGCTGCGGCCGCGGCAATTGGTCTTTACCTATTTTCATTTCGCGGCCGATCGGACCTTGACCGAAGCGGTGCTGAAGTCGGGGGTGACGGCGATCGCCTACGAAACGCTCCGCGACGACCAAGGCCGGCTGCCGCTGCTGACGCCGATGAGCGAAGTCGCAGGTCGGATGAGCATTCAAGAAGGGGCGAAGTACCTGGAGCGGCCGCAGATGGGCCGCGGCATCTTGCTGGGCGGCGTCCCGGGCGTGGCCCCGGCCGACATTGCGATTTTGGGCGGCGGCGTCGTCGGCGCGAACGCGGCCAAGGTGGCCGCTGGTTTTGGCGCGGATGTGGCGCTGCTCGATGTGAATATGGATCGGCTGCGTTATCTCGACGACATCATGCCGGCCAATGTGAATTGTCTCTACTCCGACCGGCACACGATCCGCGAACATCTGCGGCGCGCCGATTTGGTCATCGGCGCGGTATTGATTCCGGGCGCAAAAGCCCCGCGGCTGGTCGAACAAGAAGACCTGAAGCTAATGAAGCCCGGCAGCGTCATCATCGACGTGGCGATCGACCAAGGGGGCTGCATTGCGACGAGCCGCCCGACAACGCATAGCGACCCGATCTATCTTGTCGATGACGTGCTGCACTATTGCGTGACGAATATGCCAGGCGCCGTCGGTCGCACCAGCACTTACGCCTTGTGCAACGTAACGCTGCCGTGGGTTCTCAAGCTCGCCAACTGCGGCCTGGAGCAAGCCGCCGCCGCCTCGCGGCCGCTGGCCCGCGCGATCAACATGCATGCGGGGGAAGTCACCAACCGCGCCGTCGCAGAGACTTTTGGAATGCCGTGCGCGAAAACCTGCGAAGCATAGTTTCGCGAACCGCCGGTTGAAAAATGCCCTCGCGGCCCCTTTGGCATTTTTCTAATCGCCTGTCGAGAAATGCGCGTGGCATTTCTCAATCTGGACTAGCGCAGCGAATCGCTCCGCACGGCTCGCAAAATCAAACTAACGACTTGCGCCGTCATTTCGGCCTCGCATGCGTGCGCTGACGCAACCTGTTGAATACTTCAACAGGCGGTTAGCTCTTGCTCGATTTGTTGTCCGGCTTTTTCACTTCCTTCTTCGGCTTCTTGTTTTTCTTGTCGTTCTTTTGGGCGTTGTTTCCTTTTCCCATCGTCGTGCTCCTTGATAGTTGGGTTCCATTCCTCGACGGACTCGACTTTCGCCGCGCCAGCATACCATATCGACGGCAGAAAAAGCGAGCGGCGACGCGGCAAATTCAACCGCGACCGAAAATCACGCACGCCGGCTCGGCCCAATTGTTGGCACCGCGAGCATAAGCGTCTGCGATCAACGAACGCGAGGGGCGGAAACGTTCGCCGGCCGGGTCGGAAGCCGATAACTTTTCCACGCGATGATCCAAAAAGGGCGATTTCATCCGCGCGCCCGCGTTTGCAATGGCGCCGTCCCCCTTCGCTCGGTGGCCGTGCCGGCCGTTCGCCGCCAGGGGGAACGCGCGGCTCGGCCTCATTGCCCAGCGGACCGACCCGCGATAAAATGGCCGTTTTTCCGCCCCCGTTCTTTACGCCTCCGCTCCTATGCCCACTCCTCGCAATATGGTCGTCGCGCAAAGCGGCGGGCCGAGCGCCGTCATCAACAATAGCCTCCGTGGAATCGTTGAGATGGCCCGTGAACTCCCCGAGATTGGCGCCGTTTATGGCGGCCGGCACGGGATCGAAGGGGTTTTGAAAGAAGAATTGCTCGATCTCTCCGCACAGGCACCCGAGGAGATCTCGCTGCTGCGGTTTACCCCGGCGGCCGGCTCCATTGGCACCTGCCGCTACAAGCTCAAACCGAAGCAAACCGAAGATTTCGAGCGCGTCATTGAAGTCCTGAAAGCCCACCAGATCGGCTACTTTCTCTACATTGGCGGCAACGACTCAATGGATACTGCCCACAAGATTGCCGCGATGGCGCAGCAGCGCGGGCTGGATCTCGTCGCGGTCGGCGTGCCGAAGACCATTGACAATGACGTCGGCGATAGCGAGTTCAAGCTAGTCGATCACACGCCGGGCTATGGCTCGACCGCCAAATACTGGATGCACATGGTCCAGAACGCGAACGAAGAAAATCACGGATCGAGCCCCGCCGATCCGGTGCTCGTGTTGCAAGCGATGGGGCGCAAGATCGGCTTTATTCCGGCGGCGGCCCGGTTGGCCGACCCGCACCGCGAGATGCCGCTGCAAATCTATTTGGCTGAAAGCCCCTGCTCGCTCGATCAGTTGACCGACAACGTCAACGATCAGCTGCGCAAATCGGAGCGGTGCATCGTCGTGATCAGCGAAGGATTCGATGTCGGCGGCGTGGGCGACGTGAAGGATTCGTTCGGCCATACGATGTTCAGCAGCAGTCAAATGACCGTCGCCCAGGTCGTTGTCAATCATCTGAACAAAGTTGGCTTGGCGGCCAAGGGGGCGGCGCGCGGCAATGTCTCCGGCACGGACCAGCGCAACTCGATGGCCTACGCCTCGACGGTGGACCTGGAAGAAGCCTATCGCAGCGGACAAAAGGCCGCCTTGCTAGCCGCGCGCGGAGAGAGCGGGTTCATGGCTACGATTTTGCGCGAGCCGGGGCCGATCTATTCGGCGAAATACGACAAAGTGCCGCTGGAAAACGTCGCGGCCGCCGATCGCACTTTTCCTGCGCACTGGATCGCGCCAAATGGATTCGATGTGACGGACGATTTTGTCCGGTATTGTCGACCGCTCGTTGGCGAGGACATGGTAACGCTGCCAATGATTGACGGCCGGCAACGACTCACGCGCCTCAAGCCAATTTTCGCGACGCCAAAACTGCCGAAATATGTTCCTCAAGCCGATCGCAAATAAATCGCGCCCGTTAACGTTGAAATAACTCGTTTGGCGCGCGAAGCAGAATCCCCAGAAGCAAATAACCATTTTGGCTGGCGACAAACTCCCCTCGCTCGCGCTCTCGGCTCCGTAACAATTCGCATTCCTCATTTCGCAATTCGCATTTATCAATCCGCAATCCTCCCCTCCCCCCTCCCATGCTTGACTTCACGCCGCAACACAAATTCCTGGTCGGTATTGATTCCGACGGCTGCGCCTTTGACACGATGGAGGTGAAGCACAAAGAGTGCTTTATCCCGAACATCATCAACTCCTACAATTTGCAAGGGATTAGCAAGTTTGCGCGCGAGGCGGCCGAGTTTGTGAATCTGTACTCGAAGTCGCGTGGGATCAATCGTTTTCCGGCCCTCATCGAAGCGCTCCAGTGGCTGCAAAAGCGGCCCGATGTGAAGGCCCGCGGGGTCAAAATCTCGATTCCCGCCGGCTTGGTCCAGTGGATCAAGACGGAAACGAAGCTCGGCAATCCGGCCTTGAAAACGGCCGTGCAGATGTCCAACGATCCCGACCTCCAGCAAGCCCTGGAGTGGTCGACGGCCGTGAACGAGCATGTCGAAAAGTTCGTCCGCAATGTCCCGCCATTTCCGTATGTGCGCGAGAGTCTGCAAAAGCTGCAAGGCAAAGTCGACGCCTTGGTCGTGTCGGCGACGCCGAACGAGGCGCTCGAGCGCGAATGGGCCGAGCACGACATCGCGCAATATGTCGCGGCTATTTGCGGCCAAGAAATCGGCACCAAGAAAGAGATTCTTCAACTCGCGAGCCAGTATCCTGCTCAGCACGCGCTCATGATTGGCGATGCGCCCGGCGATTACGAAGCGGCCAAGAAGAACAATGCTTTGTTCTTTCCGATCAATCCGGGCCATGAAGAAGCCAGTTGGAAGCGATTCTACGACGAAGGGGCGGAGCGGTTTTTGTCGGAAACCTTTGCCGGCGACTATCAGCAACAGTTGTTGGCCGAGTTCGAAAAGTACCTGCCTGCGCTCCCGCCGTGGCCGGTGGAATAATTGGCCGCGCGGCGCCGCCTGTTCCGTGCGGCGCGGGTCCGGGCCTCTTACTCCATTGCCCCCCACTCCATTTCCTCTACCTGCGACAGGTGCAATATGAACTGTGACTTTGGCTTGATCGGTCTGGCCGTTATGGGCGAGAACCTCGCTCTGAATATCGAAAGCCGCGGCTATAAAGTCGCCGTCTTCAATCGCACGACCAGCGTCGTCGACAACTTCATCAACGGCCGCGCGAAAGGCAAACAGTTTGTCGGCTGCCACTCGATTCCCGAGTTGGTCAAGTCGCTGGCCGCGCCGCGAAAGGTGATGCTGATGGTCAAGGCCGGTCCGGCGGTGGACGACCTGATCGAGCAGTTGATCCCGCTCCTGTCGCCGGGCGACGTGATTATCGACGGCGGCAACACGCTTTATAGCGACACGGAGCGCCGCACGCAGTATGTCGAGTCGAAAGGGCTGCTATTCATCGGCACCGGCGTTTCCGGCGGCGAAGAGGGAGCGTTGAAAGGCCCCAGCATCATGCCCGGCGGGAGCGAAAAAGGCTGGCCGATTGTGAAGCCCATCTTTCAAGCCATCTCGGCGAAGGTCGGCCCCCAAGACAACATCCCGTGCTGCGACTGGGTTGGCCCGCGCGGCGCCGGCCACTACGTCAAAATGGTCCACAACGGCATCGAATATGGCGACATGCAGTTAATCTGCGAAGCCTATTTCATGTTGAAGAAGTCGCTCGGTCTAAGCAACGACGAGTTGTATGAGGTTTTCGCCAAGTGGAACCAAGGCGAACTCGACAGCTATTTGATCGAGATCACCCGCGATATTTTCAGCGTGAAGGACGCCGGCAGCGGCGATTTTCTGGTCGACAAAATCCTCGACAAAGCCGGCGCCAAAGGCACTGGCAAGTGGATGAGCCAGTTGGCGCTTGATCTGGGCGTGCCGAGCACGCTGGTGACCGAGGCGGTTTACGCGCGCTGCTTATCCGCGCTCAAGCCGGCGCGAGTCAAAGCCAGCAGCGTTCTCAAAGGCCCGCAAGGGAAATATACGGGCGACAAGCAAGCGTTCATCGAAAGCGTGCGGCACGCCCTCTATGCCTCGAAGATTTGCAGCTACGCCCAAGGCTATGTGCAACTGCAAGCGGCCGCCAAAGAGCACAACTGGCCGCTCGACTATGGCTCCATCGCCCTGCTGTGGCGCGGCGGCTGCATCATTCGGGCGCGGTTCTTGGAGCGGATCAAAGAAGCGTTCGACACCGACAAAAACCTGGAAAATCTCCTGCTCGCGCCCTATTTCCAAGAAGCCGTGGCGAAAGCTCAAGATCCTTGGCGGCAAGTGGTCAGCACCGCCATCACGCTCGGCATTCCGGTCCCGGCGTTCACGACCGCGTTGACCTATTATGACGGATATCGCGAAGCTCGCTTGCCGGCGAATTTGCTGCAAGCCCAGCGCGACTACTTCGGCGCCCACACCTACGAGCGGACCGACAAGCCCGGCACGTTTCACACCGACTGGATCCGCGAGCGGCGCGAGCCAAAGTAACCGCCCCGGCGGCCCTTTTCCTCCCGTCATTCCCGCGCCGGCAACTTGCGTCATTCTCGCGGAGGGGGCGCTACACTTCGTCATTCCCGCGCAGGCGGGAATCCAGCGTGGTTCCGCCCGGTTCCGCACGCCGCTGGATTCCCGCCTGCGCGGGAATGACGGCAAGGGTAGTCACCCTTCCGCGCAAAGCGACTCGCGCCATTCCTCGCCGAGGCGCTTCTGGTCATTCGCGCCCAGGCGCTTCGCCACTTTCCCTCGCGCTTTTCGTCATTCCCGCGCAGACGGCACTCCCTCGTCATTCGCCCGGATGCGAACGCTACACTTCGTCATTCCCGCGGAGGCGGGAATCCAGCGTGGTTCCACCCGGTTCCGCAGGCCGCTGGATTCCCGCCTGCGCGGGAATGACGAACTGCGAAATTCGCATGGCGACGGAAAGATCGACGCCTTTGAGCCCTCACCCGCGCCGACACGGTCCCTTTCTTCGCGTCATTCCCGCGGAGGCGGGAATCTAGCGTGGTTCTAACCGTCGCGCAGGCCGCTGGATTCCCGCCTGCGCGGGAATGACGGGGAAGGCTGGCGCGCCGGGCGAATACGGGGCGGTCGCAGGGGTGATGATTCTAGGAGGGCAAGCCAAGAGGCAGGTTCGGAAGACTGCCGGCGTCAGGCGCGAAACAGTCCGCGGACGATGTCGCCGAGCCGAGTGAGCTTTTCGCGAAACGTTTTTGGCTCGCTGTGTTCTCGCACGCGCGTCGGCAAAATCACCATCGGAATGCCTGACCATTGCAAGCGCCGTTGCAGCGAATGGGCCGTCTGGTTGTGCAAGAAGCGCTGATACCAAGTGTCTTTTTGAAAGACGAGCTGGCCGGCGAACAAGATCGACTTGGGGAATTTCTGGTTGGCCTCGCGGCAGAGGATCTCCAACTGCTCGACGGCATCGGTGCCGATCGACATAAGCGATGTCGAAGGAAAGCCGAGCCGCCGCGCCAAGTCGACATACTTTCCCAGCGTTTGTTCGGTGTGCTGCTGCAAATCGTCGACGGCGCCGGCCCCTTTGAAATTGCCCGAGTCGACCACTCCCACCGAGAGAAAGATCACGTTCTTGAAATGGTTCGGCGCGAACCGCACGGCGTTGAGGAGCGTATGCACCCCCAGCCCGCTATAGCCGCCGACGAGAATTGCGGCAGTTGGCTGGTTGGCGACGGGCTCGGCGTCGTTGGGCTCACCGGGGGCGTCGATCAGGCCGAGCGTGTCATCGAGGCGTTTCAGCTTGCCGACGACCTGCCGGTAATAAGCATGAATCAAAAACGAGATCGTGACGCAGACGGCGGTGACCGCCAAGGTGATCCAGCCGCCGACCCAAAACTTTTCGTAGATATTCACCGACAAGATGCCGAGGCAGAGCGCGCCGCCGACCGCGAACAGGGCCAAACGTCGGCGCCAGAGCGGATTGTTCTCTTTCCGCTCGTGCAACCAGTGTTTGCACATGCCGATCATCGAGAGCGAGAACGTGATAAACACGTTGATCGAATACATGATGACCAGCGTCGTCACGGCGCCGCCGGTATACCACAGCGCGGCCAACGCCGAGAGCCCCATCAGCAAGATCCCGTTCTGGCTGGCTAGCCGCTCCGACAAGCTGGCGAACCAATGCGGGGCCCACGAGTCTTGAGCCATGTTCGCCATGACCCGCGGGCCGTCGATGAAGCCGGCCTGGGCGGCGACAAACAACAGGGCCCCTTCGCAGATCATCGTGATCAGGATGAACGCGCCGCCGAGCCCGCTGCCGCCGAGCCCCACGTCGCGCATGAACGACTCGGCCAACGTTTGATTCATGGTCTTGTCTTCGACGTGCGGAATATTCAAGAGCGAATAGGCCACCATCAAGCCGCCGGCCGTCAGCGCGAGCGAGTAGGCCATGTACCGCATCGTCCGCTTGGCGGTGCGGACCCGCGGTTCGCGCATGACGGGCATGCTGTTCGAGACCGCCTCGATGCCGGTGTACGTTCCCGCCCCATACGAATAGGCAAACAGAAAGACGCTGATCATGCCGACAAAGCCGAAGTCGGGCTGGTGCAATGCATCGGTCAATTGGCCGCTAATGGTGTGGACAATGTGTCCGGCATTGCCGATATGCAGCAGAATTGCCCCGCCGATCAAAATGACATGGGTCACGAGAAACAAGAGGAAAATCGGCAGCAGCGCTTTGACCGATTCTTTGACGCCGCGGAGGTTGAGAATGATGAGCAGCACAATGGCCGCGCTCTCGAACAGCACTTTCGTCTTCTGGACGTTTTCGGGTCCAGCGCCGAAGAGCGAGAAATCCGCGCCCAGGAGTCCGAAGATCGCGTCGCCGCTGGCTGCGATCGAAGTCGTCACCGTGAGCACGTAGTCAACCAGCAGCGCGCAGCCCGAGATCACGCCGACGTGCTTCCCGAGCAGTTTTGAGGCGACGAGATAACCGCCGCCGCCGCTGGGAAATTCTTCGATAATGTGGCTATAGCACGACGAGATAATAAAGACGGTGCCAATTGTCGAGAGCGCCAAGAAGATCGCCAGATAGCCATGCTCGCCGAGATGCTGAAACGCCTCGCTCGGGCCGTAACAAGAGGACGACAAGCCGTCGGCCCCCAATCCCACCCAGGCCAAAAACGCCACCAGCGAGACATGCGTGAAGATCGACTCGTCGGCCAAATCGCGCCGCTTGCCGATCAGCCACGTCTTCACGCGGCCGGTCAGGCCTGGACTTTCTCCCTCCGTTACGACGGGAGCAATCTCCGGCAGTTCAGGCAGGTTATGCGAATCCTTGTCGGGATCGATTGTCTCGCTCATCGTTGGTGAGACTCACTCCAGTCAGAATCGGCTGCGCCCATGGCAGCCGCGAAGAGCCGGCGATTCGCAAGCGCTACAACGCGCTCTCGCCGGTTTCCTTGGTTCGGATGCGGACCGCTTCCACAAGCGACGTGACAAAAATCTTGCCATCGCCGATTTTTCCCGTACTGGCCGCGGTCACGATCGCATCGAGGACCTTGGCCAAATTGGCATCGGCGACGGCGACTTCGACTTTGACCTTGGGCACGAAGTCGATCGAGTATTCGGCGCCGCGGTAGGTTTCGGTGTGCCCCTTCTGGCGTCCAAAGCCGCGCACTTCTGCGATCGTCATGCCATGATGGCCCAGCGCGACCAGCGCCTTCTTGATTTCCTCGACTTTGTGATGCCGGACGATCGCTTCAATTTTTTTCATGATGCAGAGCACTCCGCGGCTCGAAGAAACAAGAATGGTGAACGATCGCGGCGGTCAGATCTGGCCACGCGGGCGGGGCGCCCGGCCGTCTATCTTAGCGACTACCTCCCTGGGCTTGCTAGCGGTCGCGCGCTTCGCGATCGTTGGTCCGGCAAAGATTTGGTCCTTCGCGCCCGGTGGGCCGCCGAACGGGCGCTGCGC
Source organism: Pirellulales bacterium (assembly GCA_035656655.1). Classification (GTDB taxonomy): domain Bacteria; phylum Planctomycetota; class Planctomycetia; order Pirellulales; family DASRSE01; genus DASRSE01. The sequence continues at coordinate 5,993 of DASRSE010000147.1, read as the reverse complement.
CCAAGCAATTTCAGCCCGCGCCCTTAGCGGAAACGCGCAGGGGAAGCGGCCGAAAATAGCTGGGCGGTTTCGGCGGCTTTCAATGAACTCGCTTTCAGAAGGCGAGGAGTGCGAGGACGAAGTTGATCTCGGGCCGCGCGCTAGCGAAAAAACAACAGCGTGATGATGATAAAGCAGGGGATCAAAATCGTGACCGAATAGGCCATATAGCCAAAGAAGGAGGGCATCTTCAAGCCGCTCTCTTCGGCGATTGCTTTGACCATGAAGTTGGGGCCGTTGCCAATGTAGCTGTTGGCCCCCATCATCACCGACCCGCACGAGATGGCCGCGAGAAGCTGCGCGCCGCCGACCACCGCCGGACTCAGCAGCGCGTTGAGGTGCGCCTCCGGAGGCAACCCCTTGACCCCGCAGGCCGCGGCCGCGAACGTCACGTAGGTGGGCGCATTATCCAAAAAGCTCGACAGCGCGCCGCTGGCCCAATAGAAATGCCACGGCTGCGTCAAACCGAGCGCCGCCCCGTGCGATTTCAAGAGCAAGACGGCCGGCGTCATCGTAATGAATATGCCGGCGAACAGAATTGCGACCTCCAAAATCGGACCAAAACCAAACCGATTATCGACGTGAATCTGGCGCGGAGTCGAATAATACGAAGCCAGGGTCACCAGAGCCATCAGGCTTTCGGCAATTCCAAAGGGCCAGCGGACCGAGTCGTGAAAATAGCCCTTGCCCGACGCAAAAATCACCAGCACGATGCCGCCCAAAAAGAGCAAATTGAGCAAGCCGCGTACGCGCAGCGGTTCGTGCCGCATGACTTCTTCCAACTGCGAGCCGGGCCGTTCCTTCTCTTCTTTGTCAAATACAATCTGATCCCAGATGTTGAACAGAATCAGCAGAATGCAATTGAGCGTTAACCATTCTTTCCAGAGCCCGAGCGTCCACTCGAACGGAACCCCGTTCAAGAATCCCAAGAACAGCGGCGGATCGCCGAGCGGCGTCAGCAAGCCGCCGCTATTCGAGACGACGAAAATGAAAAAAATGACGATGTGCGTTTTCCGCTGCCGAGATTTGTTCGCGCGGAGCAAAGGGCGAATCAGCAACATCGAGGCGCCGGTCGTTCCCACCAGGTTGGCCAACACCGCGCCGAAAGCGAGGATTCCGGTATTCACGAGCGGGGTTCCGGACAGCGACCCTTGCACGTAGACCCCGCCGCTGATCACAAACAGCGAGCCGAGAAGCAGGATAAACGAGACATAGTCTTGGGCCGTGTCGCGGAGGGCGTGCGCGCCATCGCCGCCGAAATGAATCAGAAAATAGGCCAAGATCGGCAACGCCAATAAAGCCGCGACAATCGCCTTGTTGCGATTGTGTTCCCACCAATGAGGGCGCGCCAGCGGCACGATCGCGATGCACACCAGAAGCGTCGCGAACGGCAGCACGGCCCACCATGAAAGCTCAGCCGCCAGCCGATCGTCAAATCCCTCGGCTTGCCGCGCCGGTGGCAGCTTTACGCCGCCGGCCGGCGCCACGAGCGCCGTGCCTTCCACGGCGCCTTGCTTGGCGGGCGCGTCCTCGGCTCGGGCCATCGGCGCTAGCGGGAAGAAAGCGCTGAGCAGAACCAGTGCGAGCAGAGTTCGAAACAGATGCGGCAAGGGCATAGTTGGAGCATGAAGGAACGCAATTCGGTCGCAGACGGCCGAGTTTGCAGAGCCGAGTTCGCAGGGCCAATGAAGAACACGAGTCGAACGAAGCCCCGTGCCGAAGGAGAACAACTCAGTTCGGCACGGCGGCTGCCCAGTCATACCACGGGCCGCCCTCGTTCGACAAGTCGCGATCGTCTGGTTGGTCGTGGAGTGGGTGCCTCCACGACCAACCGGGACGAAGCGTCGTCGGCGAACAAATCAATCTTCGCGTGAAGATTCGCGGTCCGGAAACTGAACCGAGGTTGTTTCCGGCCTCTCGTCAGTTCGACTTCGCCGATAAACTCGATGGGCCACGGCGCGGCGTCGCTTAAAGCGCGCTCTCGCCCGACTCTTTCGTGCGAATCCGCACGGTCTCGGTCAGGGCAGTCACAAAGATTTTTCCGTCGCCGATCTTGCCGGTGCTGGCGGCGTTGATAATGGCGTCCAGCACGGTGGCCAAGTTCGAATCAGAAACAGCGACCTCCACTTTCACTTTCGGAACGAAGTCGATGGCATACTCGGCGCCGCGATAGGTTTCGGTATGGCCCTTTTGGCGGCCGAACCCACGCACTTCGCTGATGGTCATGCCGTGATGACCAAGGGCCACGAGGGCTTTCTTGATCTCCTCGACTTTATGATGCCGGACAATGGCTTCGATTTTTTTCATGAATAAACTCTCCACTCGCAAGCCGTGTTGATGAATTAGGTAATTTTTGCGAGCGAACTTTTGTGACAAACCGTTACAGAAGCCCGCCTGACTCCCACTGATAATGATTTAAATGCCGAGCTGGGATCCGTGCGGCGACCGATCCCAGCTCGGCGGCTCTCCAATCAGCTTATGACAACTTGGCGACGGTGAAATCCGGATAGCCTTCGGCGCCCATTTCAGGCACGTCGAGGCCCGCGATTTCCACTTCGGCCGGGACGCGGATCGGCGTGATCAGGTTGCTCACCTTGAACCAGACGAACGCCATGACCGCTCCGAACACCACGAGGACGGCGCAGTTGATTGCTTGCGCGACCAATTGCGACGCATCGCCATAGAACAAGCCGCGGACGCCGTCATAGGCGTAGCCGACTTTTTGCAACCATTCATCCTTCGCGGGCCCGGCCAAGGCCTTCAGCCCTGAGGCCGCCGAGCCGGCATAGCGCTCAACGCCGTTCCAGCCGGCCCCATATTCGCCCGTGGCGAACAACCCGACCGACAGCACGCCCCACAGGCCGTTCACCCCGTGGACCGAGATCGCGCCGACGCAGTCGTCGACCTTCATCTTGTCCCAGAAGAACACGCTGAAGACGACGATGATGCCCGCAATCAGGCCGATGATCGCCGCGCCGGTGCTATTCACGAACGCGCACGGCGCGGTGATGGCCACGAGACCGGCCAACATGCCGTTGCACAACATCGACGGATCCGGCTTAAGCCCCAAGCCCCGCAAGGTGAAGTAGGTTCCCATCGTGGCGGTGACCGAGGCAATCATCGTGTTCACCACGACCATCGCAATGCGCAAGTCGGTGCCGGACAAGGTCGAGCCCGGGTTAAACCCGAACCAGCCGAAGGCCAGGATGAACGTCCCCGCCACGACCATGGGGATATGGTGGCCGGGAATCGGATGGATTTTGCCATCGACAAATTTTCCGATGCGCGGTCCGAGAATAATCGATCCGACCAAACCGATGACGCCGCCCATTCCATGGACGACGCCTGAACCGGCAAAGTCAACTGCTCCGTGCCCGAAGTGCCAGTTTATCCCCATCTGCGCCAGCCAGCCTCCGCCCCAGACCCAGTTTGCATAGATACAGTAAGGCAAGGCGACCCATAACCCATATATGAAGAAGTTCTTCCAGGCCCAGCGTTCGGCCATCGCCCCGGTTGGAATCGTGGCGGTGGTGTCCATGAACACCATCATGAAGAAGAACAGGGCCATGACCCCCGTGTCATCGCAGCCATTCAGAAAGAAACCCTTGGTCCCGATCAAGCCGTACTTGTATCCGCCGGTTTCTTTACCGTCGACCTTGATCGGGTCGATGCCGGCGCCCGAGCTGAGCGTCGAGAGTCCGGGTCCCAGCGACGCATACCAGCCGTCGGCGACGGCGCCGTTGTACCAATTGCCCCAGCCGATCGCGAAGCCATAGGCCCAGAACGCGACACAGCCCAACGGATAAATCATGAAATTCATCGCCGAAGTGTGGGCGGCGTTTTTAGCGCGGCACAAGCCAGTCTCGACGAGCATGAAGCCTGCCTGCATGAACATGACCAGAAAGCCCGTTACGAGCGTCCAGACCATGTTGATCGAGAACAGGTTATGGACCGTCCGATCATACACGTCAGGCAGCGTCAGCTTGCTCGGGACATCCCCCTTGCCGTCACCGGCGGGAGTGGCCCAAGCCCCGGCGGCGCTGCCGGTCGGGTCAGGCCAAATGGCTCCCTTAACGACTTTTTCTTGGTCTTTTTTGTCTTCTTCGCTGAGCTCTGGATTTGCGCCGGAGAAATACGGAGGGAGCTCGACGGCGGTCGGCATGGCGTCCGTCTTCGGCGGCTCGGCCGGCGTTTCCGTCTTCGGTGCGTCCTTTGGCGCGTCCTTGGGCGCGTCGGCTTTTGGCGCGTCCTTCGCGTCGGGCGCGGGATCGTCCGCCCGCACACTGGTTGTAAAACCGATCAACAACATCACTGCTAGTCCAAACATGGACCACCGCCTGAGGCAACTCATCGTTGGGACCCCCTTTCGAGAGAGGAGACTGGAGAACCGGAAACCGGAAGGTGAAGGACTCATGCAATTTCTGAATGTTTGCGGAAAGGAGATCGAAAATACGCGGCGCGGGCCCGGCGAAGCATCCTGGAACGCATACTGAGCCACCAGCGCGGCAATGCGCGACATTTGCGTCGCTTCTACGCAATTGACATACCAGAACAATTATTTAACCTATTGCAAGCCGCACGGACGCGTCTAAGTCACAACTATCAATAGGCTTGCGTAATGCATGCGGAAATGCGCATGAGCATTCTGCCAAGAAATCTGCCTAGAAAGCGCGCGGGACCCCTGCTTGAAAGCCGGGCGGTCGCCTTGCACGCGAAGATGCAGAGTCGATTTGCCGTCCGCGGACCGGCGAATCGCGGCGGCGTTGAGAATGCCGATTGCGCAAAGATGGCTGCCCGAAGGCTAAGGCTACGCTTGGTCATTCCCGCGGCGGCGGGAATCCAGCGTGGTTTTAACCCGTCCCACCGGCCGCTGGATTCCCGCCTGCGCGGGAATGACGGCAGGGGAAGTCCTCGTTCCCGCCCAGTCGCTTCTCGACGTTCCCGCCGCGTCGTTTCGCGACGTTCCCGCCCAGTCGCTTCGCGAAATTTCCGCGCGGACGCGTCTTCGCGTCATGCCCGCGGAAGCGCAAGAAGTCGGTGCGAACGATGCATGGCGCAGCCCTTAGAAAGGCCGATGAGAGCGCCGCTTGCCAGCGGTGGGCCAGGTCCGAACGGCCTTATTCGCTCGCCAGCCGGTATCCGACCCCGCGCTCGGTCAGCAGATGTTGCGGGCGGGTCGGGTCGGCTTCGATTTTATGGCGCAAGCTGGCCATGTGAACGCGGAGATGGGGGCGGCTTTGCGACTGCTTGGAACCCCAGACTTCGCTCAATAGATACTGCGTGGTGACGACTCGTCCCGCATGATGGACCAACGTCGTCAGGAGTTTATATTCGATCGGCGTGAGGTGGACTTCGGCCTCGGAGACGAAGACTTTCCGCGCCCAGAGATCGACCCGCAGATTGCCTGCTTCAAAGACAGGCGCTTCATGGCCTCCTAGGCCCTGCGCTTTACGCCGCAAGGCGACGCGAATCCGCGCCAGCAATTCGCCCGGGCTAAACGGCTTCGTCATGTAATCGTCCGCCCCCTGATTCAAAGCCGAAATCTTTTGCAGATCCTGATCGCGGACCGAGAGGATGATGATCGGAATCGTCAACCACTCGCGCAGCTTGCGGAGCAACTCTTGCCCATCCATGTCCGGCAAGCCGAGATCGAGCAGAATCAGATTGGGCGGGCTTTGCGCGACTAATTGCAACGCTTCTTCGGCACTGCACGCTTCCAAAAATCGATAGCCCCCGCCGACTAAAAAGTTGCGCAAAAAACGGCGCATGGGCGCCTCGTCTTCGATCAACAACACGACCGGGGCATTGGCAGTGGCCAGCGACATGGGACTTATCCTTCGGGCAAAGATGACAATTCCAGCGTAGCCTGCGGGTCTGGTTCGGGAAAGGGGAGCGCGATGATAAATTCCGCGCCGCCGCTGGCTCGATTCGTCGCGCGAATCTCGCCGCCATGC
>DASRSE010000146.1:0-9547 GCA_035656655.1 Pirellulales bacterium | reverse complement strand
CTGCGCGAGATGACGGAGCGCGCAATGCGCCGCGCCAAGGACGCCTGCCTGAGATGCCGAATGACGGAGCGCGCAATGCACCGCCGCGCCGATTCCTGACTGCGCGATTGCGAGGCCACGGGGTTGATTTGCCGGGGGCCGGCTTCGCATTTGTCAAGGCTTTTATACCAATATTTAATCTTTTCAGAATATGCGAAAACGCCTCACTCGGGCATGGAAACTGCAACTCTTTTCTGAGCAAGCAATCATTTTTTTCGAACGGAGTGTGTCCTATGCCACAGCTATCAGTTCTTCGCGAGCAGATGAATTACGAAGACGACTTCGAGAACACCGAATTCACCGAGGTCGAGGCAATTGTTTCGGATACACGAAGCTTTCTGCGGCCGGCTGACATGGTCGAACAAAAGCTGGGATTGGCCCTCCGCAAGAAATTCCAAGCGGCCTCAATCGCGCGCGGAAACTTTTCCGATCAAAAAACGCCCATGGTGGTCCCGCGGCAACCAAACAAGCCGCGCTGAAACCGCGCCGACATTTTTCTTTTTCGAAATTTGTCCAGGACCGATGCCATTGGGACCTATGCCTTTGGGAATGGATTCTTGTGAAACCTAATTCAGAAGGTAGCGAATGGCGTCGCAAATTTCTCTGGACCCGACGCACGAAAGCGTTCCCTGGCTGATCAGTCATCATGATCATGCCCTTCGCAAAGAATCCTTCAGCGGCGAGCACCTTGAGCAATATGCGCGTGAGTTAGCGCAGCTCTATCGGCTCTCGGAAGCGCCGACCGTCGATCGCACGTTTATCGCGCGGTTTGAACAGAACGCCGAGTTTTTAAAGCGCGCCCACCAAGAGATTTCCGCGGCCGTCCGCGCGGGCGAGCCGATGACCGCGGAAGCCGAATGGCTGCTCGACAATTTTTACATTGTCGAGGAGCAACTGCGCGAGGTCCACGATGATCTGCCCCATCGCTATTTTCGCGAGTTGCCGAAGCTCACCGATGGCAGCCCGCGCGTCTATGGACTCGCGCTCGAGCTGATTTCGCATACGGACAGCGCGCTCGATGAAGATACGATCGTCCGGTTGATTCAAGGATTTCAAACCGTCACCCCGCTGACGATCGGCGAAGTTTGGGCCGTGCCGATCATGTTGCGGCTGGGGCTGATCGAGAATTTGCGGCGGCTCTCGTCGCAGATGCTGGTTGCGCGGAAATGTCGAGAGCGCGCGACGGAGTTAATGAACGCGTGGCAAGCCCATCAAGACCTCGATATCGATCTGACCGCGCAAATTAGCTGCGCGCCGCTGGTCTTGGCATTACTCGAGGAAATCGGACAGCGCGGGCCAGAATACGCGGTTCATCTGCGGCGCTTCGAGCGCCAATTGGCCGATCATCGGATTACGAGCCAAGACCTGATCCGCATGGAGCATCAGCGGCAGGCTTCCAATCAGGTTTCGATCGGCAATGTCATCACTAGTATGCGGCTCATCTCCGCGCTCGATTGGATTTCGTTCTTTGAGAAAACCAATCTGGCGGATCAGGTGCTGCGGCAAGATCCGGCTGAAGTTTACGCGCAGATGGATTTTGAAACGCGCGATTGGTATCGCCACGTGATTGAAGACTTGGCGAAGCGAACCAAGTATACCGATCTTGAAATCGCGCAAAAGTGCGTCGCCCAGGCCGCGGCCGCTTCGATCGCGGATGGCGACTTTCAACGGCGGCATGTCGGCTACTACCTGATCGATCGCGGCCGTCTCGAATTCGAGCCGATCCTCGACTATCGCCCGAGCGTGCACGAGCGGCTAGTCCGCGCATTGTTGTCGCATCCCAATGGGGTGTATCTCGGCGGCATTGGCGCGCTAACCGCGATTTTCACATGCTGCGCATTGTGGGCGGCATTCGCCTTGGGCAGCGGCGGCTGGCTCGCCGCTCTGATTGCGTTGTTAGGCGTTTTTCCCGCCAGCGAACTGGCCGTCTCGCTGCTGAATTTGATCGTAACCAGCAATGTTCGGCCGCGCCGATTGCCGAAGCTCGAGTTGAAACAAGGAATTCCGAGCAGTCAAGCGACGATCATCGTCATCCCTTCGCTCTTGAGCAATGAGTCGGAGGTCGATGCCTTGCTGGATCGGCTGGAATTGCATTTTCTCGCCAATCAAGAAGCCGCCTTGCGGTTTGCGCTGCTGACCGACTTTCCCGATGCGGATGAACCGGTGCTGCCCCAGGACGAACCCCTTCTGCAGCGCGCGATTCGCGGCATTCGCCGGTTGAACGAGCGCCACGGGAGCGGAGAAACGAAGCCGTTTTTCTTGTTTCACCGCCGGCGGCAATGGAATCAAAGCGAACAAAAATGGATGGGTTGGGAACGCAAACGGGGCAAGCTGATGGAGTTCAATCAACTCCTCCGCGGCGCCCAAGGCACCTCGTACGAAACCGAGGAGGGAGATCTCGCTTTTCTTACCCGGGCCAAGGCTGCCGCCATTCGCTACGTCATCACCCTCGACGCCGACACGCAGCTCCCTTATGGCTGCGCCAAGCGGCTCGTCGGGACGCTCGCTCATCCGTTGAATCATGCGCGGTTCGATGCCAGCAAGCAGCGCATCGTGTCAGGCTATGCGATCTTGCAGCCGCGGATCTCGGTCAACATGGCCAGCGCCCAGCGGAGTTGGTTCGCCAAGCTGTTCGCGAGCAATCCCGGAATTGATCCGTATTCCACTGCTTCCTCGGATGTATATCAAGATTTGTACGGCGAAGGGAGCTTCGCCGGCAAGGGAATCTATGATCTCAATGCCTTTGAGCACGCGCTCCAGTCCGTGTTTCCTGAAAATGCCATCCTCAGCCACGATCTGATCGAGGGCTGCCACTCGCGCGTCGGACTGGTCAGCGACATTGAACTCGTTGATAGCTATCCTTCGCGCTACGACGCCGAAGCGCGGCGAGCGCATCGCTGGGTGCGCGGAGACTGGCAACTCTGGCCGTGGCTGAGGCTGCGCGTTCCAACGCTGAATGGTTCGCGGCCAAACCCGCTATCGCTGTTGTCTCGGTGGAAGATTTTCGACAACTTGCGCCGGAGTCTGGTTCCGCCGACGGTGCTGCTGTTTCTGTTAGTCGGCTGGCTGGCTGTTCCCGCCGGCGCGTGGGCCTGGACCGCGATGGCGCTGGGCGTGCTGGCGTTCCCGTTTTTGGCGAAACTGTTCATGACGGTTCGCGGCCTGGCGAGCGCCGGCAACTGGCTCGATCGCGGCCGCGTGATTGGGCGCGACCTCGGCCGGCTGTTGCTGCAAAGCTTGCTGACGGTGACCTTTTTGCCGCATCGCGCGTGGCTCATGACCGACGCGGCGGTGCGGACCCTGTTTCGCATGTTTATTTCGCATCGGCACTTGCTCGAATGGGAGACCGCCTCCGACACGGAGCGCCGTCTGAGCGGGACGAAAGGCTCGTTTCTGCGGCACATGGGGATGGCGCCGCCGCTGGCAGTTCTCGTTGGTCTGATGCTCCCGTGGGAAGCATTCTGGTGGGCCTTGCCATTGCTGCTGTTGTGGGTTGTGGCGCCGGCGGTCGCGTATCTCGTCAGTCAACCCATCCGCCGGAAAACGAGCACCCTCAGCTCCGAGCAACTGCGCTGGCTGCGCCGTGCAACGTGCAAGACGTGGACATTTTTTGAGGCGGTCACCAATGAGCAAGGCCATTGGCTCCCGCCCGACAACTTGCAGGAATATCCGGCTGAAAAAATCGCCTATCGCGTGTCGCCGACCAACGAAGGCTTGTTTTTCTTGGCCGGGTTGGCAGCCCGCGATTTCGGGTTTATTCCCTTGTCCTCGCTGCTCGAGATCTGGAAAAAGAATCTCGATCACTGGGTCACGCTCGAGCGTTTTCACGGGCACTTTTACAACTGGTACGACACTGAAACGCTCCGTCCGCTGCCGCCGCGTTACATTTCCACCGTCGACAGCGGCAATCTGATGGCCTGTTTTCTCACGATGCGTCAAGGAACGGCCGATTTGCAAGCGGAGCCGGTGCTCGGCAAGGAACAGTGGCAAGGTCTGCGCGACTTGATCGACGTGGCCGTCGAGGCGTGCGAGGCGATGCAGCCGCACGGAGCGCGGATTGTCAACGAATCGCTCGAAAACCTCACCACGGCGGTTAGTAATCTGCGCGCCCTTTGCGTCCATTCGCCGGCTGATTTGCTCGATTGGAATCGGCTGGTGCATGCGCTTCGCACGGAGGGGGCCCGGCTGAGTCAACGCTTGGAGGAATTCCTCACCGCCGGCGAATTTCCGTCGTTTGTCGTCGAGCCCAGCGTGCGTCAGCTTCTGCGCTGGATCGAAGGAGTCGCCGAAGACTTTTACACGTTGCAGCCGCTCGCCAAATGGCTCGTTCCGCCCATCGTCTCGCGGACCGTGCATCAAGGCGAGGAGGCGGCCGATTCCGCGGACGATGCGCGGCGTTTCCCGGCCTTGAAATGGAGTTTCTCGCATACCGAACCAGTGGCCGCGGCTTGGACGGCGCTTTGGACCAAGCTGGGCCGCGCCCGTTCGCTGACCGAGTTAGCGCAGTTGGCCGAACAGTGCCGCCCGGCGCTGCTCGAGCTCGAGAAAGCGGCGGCTGCGCTGCCCAGTTCCGAGGAACAGGGGGAATTCCAGGCTTGGCTCGCGAAGGTGAGCAGCGCGCTGGACGCCGGAACCGCGGCCGCGCGGACCTTTATCGAGCAACTGGACGACTTGGCAAATCGGATGGAAGCGCTGGCGATCGAGATGGATTTCCGCTTTTTATACAATCCGCAACGGCGGCTCTTTTCGATCGGTTTTAATCTCGAGGATGGAAAGCTCGATCGGTCGCATTATGACATGCTCGCGTCGGAGGCTCGGCTGGCGAGCTATCTGGCAATCGCCAAAGGAGATGTCGAACCGCGTCACTGGTTTCAACTCGGCCGCCCCGTCACCGAAATCGCCGGCGGAATGGCCGTCTTGTCGTGGGGCGGGACGATGTTTGAATACATGATGCCCGCCCTATTCCAGCGGAGCTACGACGAAGGGCTTTTGAATGAAAGCCAGAACACGGCCGTCCGCCGCCAGCAACAATACGGGCGGCAGCACTCCGTGCCGTGGGGAATTTCCGAGTCGGCCTATGGAGCGCTCGCGGTCAACGCCGATTATCACTATCAATCGTTCGGAGTGCCCGGGCTCGGCTTGAAGCGTGGCTTGGCGAAAGATTTGGTGATTTCGCCCTACTCGACGATGCTCGCGCTGGATGTCGATCCGGTGGCGGGAGTCGAGAATCTGCAAGCGCTCGCCAGCGCCGGAGGCCTCGGCCGCTTTGGTTTCTTCGATGCGCTCGATTACACGCCCGAACGCGTGCCGGCTGGAAAACGCTGCATTCTCGTTCAGTGCTACATGGCCCACCATCAAGGCATGAGTCTCGTCGCCTTGGCCAATCTGATGCGCGGCGGAATTATGCGGCAGCGTTTTCACTCGCATCGGTTGGCGCGGGCCACGGAGCTCTTGCTGCAAGAGCGGATGCCCACCGCGCCGCCGCGCGTCCAGCCCAACGCCGATGAGGTCGAAACGGTCGTCTCGGTAGTGCATGGCAGCGAGGAGTTTGTCTGCCGCCGCTTGACCGGGGTCGCCAGCCCCGCGCCGCGGACCCATTTGCTCTCGAATGGCCAATATTCGGTCATGCTCACCAGCACCGGCGGAGGCTACAGCGTCTGCCGCGAGTTGGCGATCACGCGCTGGCGCCCTGATTTCACGCGCGACAACTGGGGGCAGTTCATCTATCTTCGCGATCGCAAACAGGGCCATGTGTGGTCGGCGACGTATCAGCCGACTTGCGTGCAGCCCGACGCGTATCAAGTCATTTACTCCATCGACAAGGCCGAATTTCATCGGCGCGATGGCGATTTGGAAACGCGGCTGGAGGTCGCGGTCTCATCGGAGAACAACGCCGAAGTTCGCCAGGTCATTTTGTGCAACCACGGCGATTCGCCGCGCGAAATCGAGCTCACGAGTTATGCCGAGGTCGTGCTCAACAGTCCGGCCGCGGACGAAGCGCACCCGGCGTTTCACAAGTTGTTTGTGCAAACCGAATATGTCGCGGAAGAAACGGCTCTGCTGGCCAAACGGCGGCAACGCGACTCGCAAGTCCCCCCAATCTGGGCCGTCCACGTGCTGGCCGCCAGCAGCGAGGTTTGCAAAAGCGTCCAATATGAAACGAGCCGCGAAGTCTTTCTCGGACGCGGCCGCACTCCGCAAGCTCCCGCGGCTCTGGATGCCAATGCGATCTTGACGGGGACCATCGGAGCGGTCCTCGATCCCATCTTTTCCTTGCGCTGCACGGTCGTGCTCAAACCGAACGAATCCGTAACGGTCGGATTCGCGACCGCCTTTGCCGAATCACGCGAAGAAGCCATGGTTCTGGCCGACCAATATCACGACCCGCGCGGGATTCAGCGCGCTTTTGAACTGGCCTGGGCCTTTTGCCAAGTGGACCTGCGGCATCTGCACATGTCTCCCGCGCGAGCGCATCTGTACCAGCGGCTGGCTTCCGCCGTGATCTATCCCGACGCGGCCTATCGCGCCAACCCCGACACGCTCCGCGCGAATCGGCAAGGACAGAGCGGCCTCTGGCGGTACGGCGTTTCCGGCGATCGGCCGCTTGTCGCGCTCCACATTACGCGGCCGGACGACCTGCAAATTGTCCGCGATTTGATAAGCGCTCAAGAGTATTGGCGATTGCATGGGCTGGTGGCCGATTTGGTCATCGTCAACGACTACCCCGGCAGCTATCTCGACGCGCTGCAAGAGCAGCTCGTCAAGATCTTAAATGAAACTCAGCGAACCGCCGACCACAAACCCTCGGTAGTCGTGGTCCTGCGCGGCGCCCAACTGCCGCGCGAGGACATCACGTTGCTGGATGCGGTCGCCGCGGTCTTGTTGCACGGCGACCGTGGTTCGCTCTCGCAACAGATCGATCAACTGGCCGTGGCGGCGGGGCGCGAGGCGAAGGGCAAGCTGCCGAAGCCTTCGCGCAAACCCGCCGACGAAGTCCTGAAGCTCGAGGACAAGTCGCCCGCGCACGACCAACCCGCGTTCAGCAAACCGGCCTCCAGCAACGGCCAACCAATTGCCGGGCGCCTTCCCTTGCCCACCGCCGAGGGAAGTTCAAAATTGCAGTTTTGGAACGGCTACGGCGGTTTCACCGCGGATGGCAAAGAGTATCGCATCAAAATCGCCCGCGGCCAGCCTACCCCATTGCCCTGGTCCAACGTCATCGCATCGCCGCGGTTTGGCTGCGTGGTGACCGAGTCGGGCGGGGGCTATACCTGGTTTTCCAATAGCCGCGAAAACAAACTGACCACCTGGTCGAACGACCCGGTCACCGATCCCCCGGCGGAAGTGCTCTATCTCACGGACGAAGCCGGCACTCGTTTTCCTGTGGGGGCGCTGCGGCACGACTCGGGCGACTATTGGGTCCATCATGGCCAAGGTTACTCCCGCTTTCTTCATCAAGACCACGATCTCCATACCGAAACTTTGCTGACCGTGGCAGACGACGACCCGGTCAAAATCATCAAAGTCACCTTGCAGAATCTGAGTCGCGAACCGCGCGCGATCGCGCTGACATATTATTGCGAATGGGTGCTGGGCGTGAATCGCGAGCAGACGGGACTCCACTTGCAAACCGCGCGCGATGGCGCGAGCGGAGCGCTTTTGGTACGCAATCCGTATCACCCCGAGATGCCGGAACAAGTCGCGTTTTTACACGTGCTCGGCGGCGATGCCAAATCCGTGACCGGCGATCGGACCGATTTTCTCGGCCGCAACGGCGCCCTCGCGCGGCCGGCCGCGCTGCGCAAGGAACGGCTCTCCGGCCGCACCGGGGCCGGGCTCGACTGCTGTGGCGCGGTGCAAACCCATCTCGTGCTTGAAGCAGGGCAAAAAACCGACGTGGTCTTTTTGCTTGGCGCCGCCGACAATGCCGCGAGTGCGCAGGACTTGTTATCCAAATACTCCGATGCGCGCGCGGTCCAATCCGCCATTACGGCGACGCAGGCGAGTTGGCACAAAACGCTCGAGCGGTTGCAAATTCGCACGCCCCACCCAGGGCTCGACCTGCTCGTCAATCGCTGGCTGCCATATCAGGTCCTCTCCTGCCGCTTGTGGGGCCGCTCAGCCTTCTACCAGTCAGGCGGCGCCTACGGCTATCGCGATCAGTTGCAAGATGTCATGGCGCTGGTTTATACGCGGCCCGATTTGGCGCGCGAACATTTGCTGCGCGCCGCCGCCCGGCAATTCGAGGAGGGGGACGTGCAGCACTGGTGGCACCCGCCGACCGGTCGTGGCACGCGCACCCGCTACTCCGACGATTACCTCTGGTTGGCGCTCGTCGCGTGCCATTATGTGCAAACGACTGGCGACAATGGCGTGCTCGACGAGGTCGCCCCTTATCTGCGCTCACTGCCGCTGGGTCCGCACGAGCACGAGCGCTACGAAACGCCGCATGTCTCCGATCAGACGGGAACGCTCTATGAACATTGTCTCCGCGCGCTGGCGCATAGCGAACCACGCGGGCCTCATCGCTTGCCGCTGATCGGCGGCGGAGATTGGAACGACGGGATGAACCGCATCGGCGAGTTGGGCAAGGGCGAAAGCATCTGGGTCGGCTGGTTTTTGCTTGTAATCCTGAAGCGTTTTATCCCCTTGGCGCAAGCCCGCGGGGACTCCGCCAAAGCGGACCATTTTCAACAGCAGGCGACTGAGTTAGCCGCCGCGCTCGAAGCCGAAGCTTGGGATGGACAGTGGTACCGCCGCGCCTACTTCGATGACGGGACGCCGCTCGGCTCGAGCCAAAACGACGAATGCCAGATCGACTCGATTGCCCAATCTTGGGCGGTAATGGCCGGCGCCAATCCCGACCGCGCCGAGCAAGCGATGCACTCCGTCCTCGAGCGCCTCGTCAACAAAACCGAACAACTCATTCTGCTTTTTGCGCCCCCGTTCGACAAAACGAAGCTCGATCCCGGCTACATCAAAGGCTACCTGCCAGGCATTCGTGAAAACGGCGGCCAATACACCCATTCGGCCCTGTGGGTAATTCAGGCGCTCACCCTGCTGCGCCAGCCCGAACAGGCGCTCGTGCTCCTCGATATGCTGTTGCCGGTGACGCATGCTCGGACGAAAGCCGAAGCGGACCATTACCGCGCGGAGCCCTACGTCGTGGCGGCCGATGTCTACGGGGTCGCGCCGCACATCGGACGCGGCGGCTGGACTTGGTACACCGGCTCGGCGGCCTGGATGTATCGGGTGGCCATCGAATCGATTCTCGGCTTGCAGCTTCGCGGCAATCGGTTGATCTTGCGGCCTTGTCTTCCGGAAGCCTGGTCGCAATACGAACTGACTTACCTGTTTGGGAAAACGCCGTATCATCTGACGGTCATTAATGGAGCATCCGCGGTCGCGCCCGCCGGTTCGGTAATTGCCCCCGCCGCTTCGGCATCCGCGCTCGCCGACGGCAACGGCCACGCCGCGCTAGAGCCCATTTTTACCTCCGGAATCGAAT
>DASRSE010000145.1:0-3964 GCA_035656655.1 Pirellulales bacterium | reverse complement strand
AGACCGAACTCCTCACGCGCCGGATGCGCTATATGAGCGTGCTCGATTCGGTCCATTTCCAGAATCAATGTCTGGCCGGCGCGAACGCAGTGCTCGAGGGGGATCTGGAAACGGCCAGGACCAAGCTGGGCAGTTGCTTCAGCTTGTTGGCCGAAGCCCGCGCCCATTTCTATCCGGTCGATGCGTATCTGGTCGATCTGACGCTGGTCGCCCCGACGACGCTGGGGGAATCGCTCCGCAAACAATTGGCCAGCCGAATTCCGCTGAATCTGGTGGTGTCGGGCGAGACCATCCGGCTCATGGCGCAGGACCAGCCGGAAACGCTGAAGCTGGTCCGCGAGGCGCTTGAGCAAGGACGCTTGAACCTGATTGGCGGCGAAGAAGGAGAACTCGATCTGCCCTTGCTTCCACGCGAAGCAATGCGGGCCGAGATCGCGCGCGGACTGGCGAGCTATGAGCGCCATCTGGAGCGGCGGCCTGAAGTCTACGGCCGGCGCAAGTACGGACTGTCGGCGGCGCTGCCTGGCATCTTGAACCGGTACGGCTTCATCGGCGCGCTCCATTTTGCCTTGGATGATGGCAAGTTTCCCCAAAGTCAGCGCAGCAAAACCCGCTGGGAAGGAGAAGACTCCGCCGCCATCGACGCCATTGGGCGCGTGCCGCTGGATGCCAATTTGCCGAAGACCTTTTTGGCGCTGAGCGACAAAATGGGCCATACCATGGACTCCGATCACGTCGCCACGCTGATGTTCGCGCACTGGCCGAATCAATACTGCGAGTATTACGACGACCTGCGGCGGATGGCCCAATACGCGCCGGCGCTGGGTCGTTTTCTCACGATCAACGAATACTTTCACACCACCGACACGGCCGGCACGCTCGACGCCTTTCGCTCGGACGATTACCGCGTTCCCTATCTTCAGCAAGCCGTCATCCGCCGCAAGGCGGACCCCCTCTCGACCGTGCGCGCCGACTACTTGGCGGACATGGTGCGCGTGTCGCAAGAGGCGCTGTGCACGCTGGCCGCGCTTTTGACCGGCAAGCCGTTGCCCGCCAGCGATCTGGACCAACCGCCCCCCGCGGCGGATTCCGCCGAATCCGAAACAGGCAGCGGAGCGCCGGCCCCGCTCGAGCCCGCCTTGGCACAGTTTGCGGCGGCGGTGCCGCGCGAAAAATCGCCGTCGCAAGCCGGCCTGTTGTTGGCCAATCCGACCCTCTCGACGCGGCGGATCGCCGTCGACATCGCCTCATTGCCGCGGCTGCCGGCGGTCGAAGGCGCGGTCAAAGCGGTTGCCTCGTCGGCCGACGGACTGCAAAAGCACGCCTTGGTTGAGATCCCGCCACTCGGTTTCGCGTGGGTCGGCAGCGCGGCGGCCGGCGCCGCGGCGCCGCGAAAGCCGGGCAGCCCGATCGCCAGCGAAAACCTGCTCGTCAACGAATTCATGCAAGTCGCGATTCACTCGAGCACCGGCGGCATTCGCTCGATCCACGATTTCATCCGCCGCGGCAATCGGATGTCGCAGCAGCTTTCGTTGCGGATCCCGGGCGCGGCCAAGCAGGGGTCCGCGGTCGATCCCGACGAGAATGCAATTTACTCCGTCATGGCGCTCGACGACGTGAAGATCACCGCCGCGACGAGCGTGCTGGGCGAAATCACGACGCGCGGCCGCTTGATGCATCCAGAGGGACGCGTGGTCGCGACGTATCGGCAGGTTTATCGGCTGTGGCAAGACAGCCGAGTGGTGTGGATCGATGTCGAGCTGGAGCCGCAAGAAGAACTGCGAGCCGACCCTTGGAACTCCTATTATGCGTCGCGGTTTGCGTGGCCTTTGGAGCATTCCGACCTGCATCGGAGCGTGCAGCAGGGGCGCCAGCCGACCGAAGCGAAGCGGCTGGAGGCTCCGTTGTTTGTCGATGTCCAAGAGGAAAACTCGCGGACGTCGCTCCTGATGGGAGGAATGCCCTATCATCGCCGGATCGGCACGCGGATGCTGGATACGCTGCTGCTTGTCAAAGGCGAATCGACGCGCAAGTTTCGGCTCGGCATCGGGATTGATCTGCCGGTGACGCTGCCGTGGGCGCAGGAATTGATTCTGCCTCCGCTCCCGTGCGCGGAAAACACTTCGCCGCCGGCCCCCTCCCGATCGGCGTGGCTGTTTCGCGCCGACGGCCGCAATCTGCTCGCCACGCATTGGGAGGCTCTGTTTGAAGAGGGACGGAATGTCGGCTTTCGAGCACGGTTGTTGGAAACGGAAGGGAACGCGGGCCGGTTGCACTTGCGCTGCTTTCGTCCGCCGGTCTCCGCGCGGCGGATCGATTTTCAAGGCTTGCCGCTGGCCGACCTGGTCGTCAGCGATGACAAGATCCAGCTCGATCTCGCGGCCCATGAGTGGGTTCAGATCGAAGCCCGTTGGAAAACTTAACGCAATGAGCCACAATCAAACCGCCGTCGTTCGCGCGCGGAGGATTCCATGAACGCTGCTTTCCAGTTGGCGCTTCGTCCTTGAGCAAGCGGAATTCAGCCTGTGATTGTCACTGTCGATGGACCTGCCGGAGCAGGCAAGAGCACCGCCGCCCGCAGCCTGGCGAAGCGGCTGAGCTTTCTTTTTCTGGACACGGGCGCGATGTATCGAGCGGTCGCGCTGGCGGCGGTGCGCCGCACTTTGGCCTGGGACGATCCGGCCGCCCTGGCCGAACTGGCTGGCCGCTTGTCGATCCAGTTGCACAGCGAGCGGGTCATTCTCGATGCCGAAGATGTGACGGATGAGATTCGCACCGTGGCGATCACGACCGTCACCCACTATGCGGCCGACAATCCGGGCGTCCGCGAAAAGCTCGTCCGCATGCAACGCGCGGCGGCCGGTCATGATTCGATCGTGACCGAAGGGCGCGATCAAGGAACCGTCGTCTTTCCTGACGCCGAATGCAAGATCTTTTTGACCGCGAGCGCGGCAGAACGAGCGCGCCGCCGCCAGGCCGATCTGGCTGCGCGCGGAGAAATCCGCTCGTTTGAAGAAGTCCTCGACATGCAAAACCTGCGTGACGAGCGCGATTCGAACCGCCTGGTCGGCCCGCTCCGGCCCGCGGCCGATGCCACGCACGTCATCACCGACGGTCTGACCGCGCTGGCGGTGGTCGATCATCTGGAAGCGATCGTCCGGTCGAAGATGCGCTGACGACGGCGCGACCAATCCAAGGAGATTGATCGAAGGTCCACCGCCTGCGACGCGGGCATGCCGTTTTGCGCCCCCTGCGGCCGGAGCGGTCCGCCCGTTCTCTCTGGAAAACCCGTTCGCAAGGGGCGGCTGCTTTACACGGCGCAGACCGCAGAATAAGGTAATTCGATCTTCCCACCGGTTCTTGCTGAAGGTGTTCCGATGCGCAACTCCCCTTCCCCCGCTCCCTTTTGCCTGTGCCGCGCGATGCGCCAAACTGCTGGCTGCGCCGCCGAGCGTTGTTCGCAAGCTATGAAACGGAGCTGGGTGATGGCGCTCGTGCTGTTGTTGGGGACTTCGGCCACCTTGCCGGCGGCCAACCCCGCGGCGGAGAAGATGCCGCATAACGCCTTGACGAAAGCCGAGATTGCCGACGGCTGGATCTTATTGTTCGATGGCGAGACCTTGTTTGGTTGGGAGCCGGGCGCGAAGGGCGAGTGGAAAGTCGCCGACGGCGCGATTCATTCGGCCGGAGGCGAACAGAACATTCTGCACACGTGTCTTGCGCCATTAGAAATGTCCCCATCAGCGACCATTAGAAATGTCCCCTAAGATCGTTTCCTAAAAGGAGACGAGGATGGAGACGATTTCGATGAGTTCGAAGGAACTGAAGCGGTTGGCGGCCTTGGGCCGGGTGAAAACCGGGGATTTGACGCTAGTGGGGGCCAGCGAACTGTTGGGGCTGAGCTATCGTCAGACGAAGCGGGCTTGGGCCAGGTATCAGAGCGACGGCGACGTGGGCTTGGTGC
>DASRSE010000144.1:0-12842 GCA_035656655.1 Pirellulales bacterium | reverse complement strand
AGCTCGACGAAGCGGGCTCCGAGGCTCTGGACTTGTTCTTTCACCACCGGCCGCACGTCATAGGCCGAAACAACCGCTCCGAGCCGCCGAGCGCTGGCGATTGCCTGGAGACCGGCCACCCCCGCCCCATTCACGAACACTTTGGCAGGAGTCAGAGTGCCGGCCGCGGTCGTCATCATGGGAAACATCTTTGGCAAGGCGGTCGCCGCGAGCAGCACGGCTCGATAACCGGCGATGGTCGCTTGCGACGAGAGCACATCCATGCTCTGAGCGCGGGTGATGCGCGGAATGAGTTCGAGCGCAAAAACGATTGCGCCGCGGCGAGCTATTTCTTGCGCCGCCTGCGGCGCGCCGAGCGGATCGCACATGCCGATCAACACTTGTTCGGAGCGAATCAGCGGCAGGTCGGCCTGCCCCTGTTCCGGATTAGCGCCGAACGTGCGCACCTGCAACACGCAATCCGCCGCAAAGGCCTCCGTTCGGCTGACGAGCTTGGCCCCTTTCTCAAGATACTGCGCGTCGGTGAAACCGGCGGCCGTTCCAGCGCCCGATTCAATCAGCAGTTCGTGATTCGCCTTGAGCAGCGCAGGCAACGCGCTCGGCACCAAGGCGACGCGTCGCTCGCCCGGAAAGGTCTCTTTGACAACCGCGATTTTCATAAGGCTCGATTCGCCAGAAAGGACAGGACAACCAGCCGCGCCGCTCCGCGCGATTGAATCTCGCCGGCGACCGTTGTCACGATACCGAATCGGCCGGCCGGTCACAATCCGCCACCTGAAATCCGCTGCCGGAGCCGCTTTCCGCACCGAGCGGCCGCGCCGCCATCTCCTCGCGCATTTCCGCCGCCAAGAAAAACGAACCCGTAATGCAAACCAAGTCGTCCGCGGCCGTGTCCGCCAGCACACGCGACCAGGCTTCCCGGCTATTGGCGACGGCCGCCAAGCACCGGTGGCCGAGCGGTTCGGCCAAGGCCAACAACTCTTCTACCGCCAGACCACGCGGATTCTTGCCGTAGCGCGTTAATACCACCTCATCGAACTCGGGCAGGAGCAACTCGAGCATGCCGCGGGCATCTTTGTCTCGCGTCGTGGCGAAGATCAAGATTTTGCGCCGCGCCGCGAACACGCCGCGCAAGGCCTCCAGCAGCGCTGCGATCGAAGCGACGTTGTGGGCTACGTCGAGAACGATGGTCGGTCGGCGATGCACGATCTCGATCCGGGCCGGCCAGTTCAGCCGCGCGAATCCCCGCGCAATCGCTTGCGCGTCGATGCGCCATCCTTGCCGCGCTAATTCGGCCAGCGTCGCAATGGCGACCGCGCCGTTGGCCGCTTGATGCGAACCGAGCAGCGTCAGCGGAATCGCTCGCAGATCTGAGAACGGGCCGGGCCGTGCGGTGTGAAAGTCGAACGACGCGGCGACCGCGGCGCCGTCCTGCGGCGGATGATATACATGCCAAAAATCGCGCGGCAATTGCTCGAGCCGCGCAGCGCGCTCTCGGCAGACCGCCTCGATCACCGCGCGCGGTTCGTCGTTGGTCACGCCGCTCACGACCGGCACGCGCGGCTTGATGATCCCCGCCTTTTCACCGGCAATTTTCGCGAGCGTGTTGCCTAGCTGCTCCGTATGATCGAAGCTAATGCTGGTGATCACGGCGACCGCCGGGACGCAGACATTCGTCGAATCGAGCCGTCCCCCCATTCCCACCTCGAGCACGGCGGTGTGGACCCCTTGTCGCACAAAATAGAGCAGTCCCAGCGCCGTGGTGATTTCAAAATAGGTTGGGCCGGTGTCGGCCGCGAGAATGGCGTCGGCATCGATGCTCGCGACCGCGGGCCGCACCTGTTCGACCAGCGCCGTCAGCTCGTCGGCGGAGCAAATCTGCCCGTCGATCGCGAACCGCTCTTCCACCCGTTCGAGATGGGGCGAGCTAAACAAGCCGGTTCGATAGCCTGCCGCGGTCAGGCACGAGGAGATCATCGCCGCAGTCGAACCTTTGCCCTTGGTGCCGGCGATATGCACGATCTTCAGCCGGTCTTGTGGATTCCCCAAGCGTTCGAGCAGTTTCCGCATTCGCTCCAGCTTAAAACCCTGATCGTGATACGGGACGCTGAGCGCTCGTTCAAAGTCGATGCGGCTCAACAAGAACGCGAGCGCGGCGGAATGGGCGGCGTTGGAGTCGTCGACACGCATGGCAATACCACTGTACACCAACTCCTCGATTCACGCCATTCTGCGACCGGTGATCGCGACTCCGGTCTCGATTCGCAGCCTGGTGAAAAGTGCGCTGGTGGCCGCCCTGGCCCTTTTTCACACTCGCCAAGTGCAGAGTTACACCCGCCCGGATCGCAAGATGTGGACTTGCGTCGTCATTTTGGCATTGCATCCGACGATGAAACAGACCGTTGAACATTTAACTTGCTGTTAGCTTTGACCGGCAGACGCGCTGGCGATGAGCGACCAGCGCCGCGCGTGGTTGGCGGCGGAAGCAACGGGGTGCGGTCTCGTCTCTGGAAGGTCTGTCTCCAAGGAACTTGCCAATCAGACGGGACTGAAGATCACGGTTTGCCATTTCCCGCCAGGCGCCAGCAAGTGGAACTTCATCGAGCATCGGCTGTTCTGTCATATCACGAAGAATTGGCGCGGACACCCGTTGGAGAGCCTCGCGATTGTCGTCAATCTGATTGCTCATACGACCGCCACCACCGGTTACATGTGGAAGCCTCGCTCGACAAGAAAGCGTATCCTCTGCGCATCAAAGTCTCCGCGGAAGCTTTCGATTCAGTGAACATCATTCCCGACGCTTTTCACGGAGAATGGAATTACACGATCAGGCCCACCTAGCGAGCGCTATAGAAGGCATAGCCGGTTGACCAAGTTATTTTGTTACGCTGCCTTACCTGGCGCAAGTCCTTTTCGGCAAAGCCACTTAGTGTGCGCTTGCCGTGCGGTCGCGGGCGAGCGCTCGACAACGTGTTCATCGAGCGGTTGTGGCGGAGCGTGAAGTACGAGTGCTTGTATTTGCATGGCTTCACGACGGCGGCGGCGTTAACGAGCGGGTTGCAAAGTTACTTTGATTTTTACTGTTACGAGCGGTTGCATCAGGGGCTAGAAAATCGCACGCCGGCGGAATTGTACGGAGCGCGACGAAAATGCCGATAAGAAACTGGGGCGCTCGAATCCCTGTCGCGGCAGGGTGAAGGGGAGCAACCCTCGGAA
Organism: Pirellulales bacterium; assembly: GCA_035656655.1. Lineage (GTDB taxonomy): Bacteria > Planctomycetota > Planctomycetia > Pirellulales > DASRSE01 > DASRSE01. The sequence continues at coordinate 9,626 of DASRSE010000144.1, read as the reverse complement.
CCCTTAATCAGCATGCGGCACGGCGGCTGGCGCGGCCTCTGGAAAGGGGCCGCTGGCCGCTAAATCCATCCACCTAATCCAAACCTACTTTTGGTCCAGCGATTGGGGTCCACTTCAGTAAGTAGTAATGCGGCCGAGACCATCGCTGGCCGCTTCCCGTCTGTTGGCGCCGCGAGACCGACTACGCGAATTCTTCAGACTGGCGGCAACACCATTCAGAAGGGCACAGCAAAGGCGCTCAATGAGGCGCTTGAGCGTGATTTACACGCACGCGATTGGGGGCGAGCATTGGAAGCGCTCAAGAAGGCGGAAGGATTGCCGAACAATCATCATGGCTGATTGACGCACTCGGGAATTACTGGGACGATATTGGCAATCTGCTTGGAAACCTAGAGGACTTCCTGCCTTGACCACCTCTCGATCCGCGTCTCGACATACACCGATTGACCACGATTACGGCACTTGCGATCGCACGTGCGCCGAGTTGTTGATATATCCTTCACACCTGCGCCACGAAGATGTAACTGAAATGTTGGGCTTAGAGCCTACGTCTTGCCAGAATCAGGGAGATGAAATCTCCAATAGCATCGGTCGGACGCGGACAGCGAAGGTCACAATGTGGGCACTTTCCTCGGAAAAGTTTGTATCATCAAAAGACGTGCGAGCGCATTTGGACTGGCTTTTGGAGCGATTGTCCAATTCGCATGAGGCGCTACGGGACTTGCAGCAGCGCGACGTGAAAATGGGCGTGTCTTGCCCCTGGTGGTCGCGGGGTGGCCACGGCGGGCCTACCCTCTGGCCGGAGCAAATGCAGCAGCTTGCCGACTTGAACCTTGAGTGCTCCTTTGATGTGATGTTCTATCCTGACGACGATGCTAAAGAAGAAGGCAAAGGAGGCTCCACGTTTTGAGGCGCACCGTCGAACAATTTACGCCCTTGCGAGTGTAACGCGCCGAGCTTTCAATGTCGGGTTAATTCGCTTGTCCGAAAGCCGTTAGAACGTGATTGCTGGGCATTTGGAAGCGTAGATATACCACTCATTCAGTTGAAGTCAGGGCAATCTCACCACCATCGACCTTACCGTCCAAGTTGGCATCGCCATCGTGCGTGTAGCGGATGAGGATCGAACTGCTGCCGACCGATTCGCCGAGGAACGTGCTATAGGCGTTGCTACCGCCTTGATGGTTCTCGATGATGCCTAGGCCCGTCGCGCCGGCGGGGTCGTAGGCGGCCCAACTGCTCGTCAGACCGGTCCCTTGCCAGTGCGTCGCGCCGACGGTCGTGTAGGCGCTGGCGATGTAGCCGGTCAGCGTGGCCAGCGGCGACGTGCCGGAGTAATTCACGATCAGGCCGTTGTTTTGCAGATCGAGCGTCGCGGCATCAAGATTGATGGAGAGCGCGCCGAGCACCAGGACCTTGTCCGTCCCTTCCGCGAGCGTGGCCGTGCCGTCGGTGAGCGTCAAACTGGCCAAGTGCTGCGTGCTTTTCGAAGCACACCATCGCGTTCGGAAGGACCCTACAATTCACAAACGGCCGTCCCAATTGGCGGGAACCGGATCCTCTTTCCAATAGAAATCGCCTAGGCGACAAACGCGCTTCTGCTCAGCTGATTCCAGTTCGAAAGTGGAGTGGACACTTTTGATACAGTTTCGGACGGTCTCCTCGATGATTTCGGGCGTTATCCGCATGTTTTCAGGAACCTTACAAAGGCCGCCGGCATAATCCAAGGACTCCGCATCCGAATTTCGAATAATGACATTAGGGTCCGCCATTAGTCCATGTCCATAATGAACAACTCGGATTGTATATTCTCGAAAGGGAAGCCAGGAAGGGGTGGTAACTTTAAAGGTAGCGACGACTTTACGAATAAATGTTCGTTGTCCGTTGATATCAAGGACGCGTGGTCGGTCTGGATCATACTCGGGGAAAATCGACATTTTTGCACCACGTTTTGGCCATTATTGCCACGATAAATGCGTTAATGCTCTACGGGATTTGCAATCCAGACAAAATCGGAAACCTCTAACTCTCGTCCGCGATCTTGTTTTGCAATCTCAAGATATAATTGCCGAATGGCTTCAATTGCCGCCTCCTCGACTGTCGCAGCAGTCGCATGCACGGCAAGGTGCCCACCACATCGCAAATCCCGCACTGCGATATCGGGCGTCGCCTTAAAACTACTCCCTTGTTCGACGACCCGAACGGTGAAGAAGCCAAACGGCAAGTAAGCCGGCGCCGAAACGCGGTATTCGGCGACGATTTTCTGATAAACATACTGATGTCCTTGGATTTCTATGTCGCTCATTTCAATGATCCTTACTTCCGAATGACACGACCTTTTCGTTTACAACATCGACATCAACGTAATATCGAGTGCCATGGACGTCAAAGCGTCGCACATTGGGGGTAAAACCGTCAACGAGATCTCCTCGCCCCCGCCGTGAATTCATTGCTAATACGGCCTTGTCGTTATAAGCCTCGATGGTATTCGTCTTGACTTCTTGACCGTGCCTTTGAAAATGCTCTTCGAGTGATTCTTCAGGCGAACCGGTGTGTCCAGGAGCCCAATCTTCTGCGCCGCAGGTGTTGTGTACCAGCAATTGCATTTCGCCGACGGCGAAAGTGTGCAATTCCGGGACCGTCAGGTTGCAAACCTTGATTCGTCGCAGCGCGGACGAGACGCTTCGCACATGGGAATTGCCATGGCCACGCAAGAAGACGATGTCTCCGACGCGCACGTCGAAGGCGTCGACCCAGCGGCCCGGCAAGCTCTGGCCACGATCTTCATCCCGATCGACTTCCTTGCATAATACCCGATTTTCGAGGTCTTCGCCTGCGGCCACCCAAAACGGATGGTTTGGAGTGACTTGCACGGCGCCAAGAGCGGTTTCAAGTGTGCAAAGCGTTCCAAACCAATCCTGATCATCTCGTTTTTCGACTGCGCACAAGCGCCACTCGCCCAGAACAAAATCATAGGACCAAACGCGGTCGCCCGCCTCGACGCTCGTGATGGGACGCAAGCCGGATTCCGTGCCGACCAGCGTGGTTTCCGGGAAGCAGTTTTGCCCGAGACATTCTTCAGATAACTCGGCGAGTTCATCCGCCCAAGGAGAGGAACTGGATGGCAATTCGACGGTCGGCGCTCCCGGCCGAAAGTTTTCGATGAGTGCATCGCTGAGTCCGGCCGCGATGAGCAAACCGGAGTCGACGCCTTCTCCCCATTTTTGGGCCGTTTTCGTATTGACTCCAAAAATCTCGAGGCCGGTGGCGACCACTTTCGCTTTGTAAGAGTCTTCGACGTCTCGATTGACGATATCCGTGACGGCGGTGGCGGCGGAATCTTCCGCATCGACGCCAAAGATTATCGAACTGAGGAACGCGCCTTCTTGGAATGCCGCGCCACCCGAGACCGTTCCGATCACCGCGCCTTCGATCTTGATGATCGCCATGTGGACCATATAAAAGTCCTTGAACGCTTGCAAATTCTGCGCGCGCATGTCGGCCACGACTTGGCTCACGGTGTCGCCTTCATCATATTTTACAAGTTCATAGTGGGCCGGACTGTGCCAGGGCCGGACGAGCTTGAGCGTAACCGTATCGGTGCCGCCGTCGGGGCGTTTGAGGGGAATAATGGTGTACGCGGTCAGATCTTGTAATGAGCCTTGGGTCTGCACGGTGGCGCGGCCGCTGTGGATGAGCGCTTGCACCGCCGCGTAAGAAATGTGTTTGGATTTGCTGCCTGGATGGTGAAAACTCGGCTAGGGAGCCTGCGAGGCAGAGATTAGAATATGCCGGCAAGAACCCGGTCTTTCTTTCGTGGGCGAATGCCATGTTTGGTCAAGGACGACGAAGCACATGCCGACGCCGCGCGGCGCCGCAGGCCGCTCGCAGACAGTTGAAGTGCGCAGCCGGCGGCGTGACCGTGTGGCGGCGATGCCAACTTGACGACGCCCGTTGTTACGTTGCGATCCGGGGCGGACTTGGCGCTGCGCCCGAGGAAGTTGACCAATGCCACCGAGGCGATTTCCGACAGACCTTTCGCCGATTGGTCCGGAGCGATCGCGCGCGACGGTCAGATTCGCCAGTTGGCCAGGCACCGCGCGGCTGGCCGCGACTGAAGTGGCTCGTGCTCAGCCTGGGTTTATTCCTGGCCGCAATGGCGTCGCGGTGCGCGGCTGCGGCCGAGGGTACGGCGGGCTCGACTGGCGAATCGGCCTCGCCCACCGATGCGTGGCGCCGCGACGCGCAATTGAACGCGGTCGATTTCATCGATTCGCAACAGGGTTGGGCGGTGGGCGATCGGGGCGCGATCTGGTCCACCGGAGACGGCGGCGCGTCCTGGATCTTGCAGCCGACGCCTGTCGATTGCGCGCTGAACTCGGTGCAATTTCTCGATCGCCACAATGGCTGGGCGGCGGGTGGATTCATGCAACCATATACTCACGGTTCGGTGGGCGTTTTGCTGCGCACGACCGATGGCGGCGCCCATTGGCAGCTTCAGCCGATCAAGGTGCTGCCGCAGATCCATCGGCTCAAATTCGTCGATAGCCATACCGGCATTGCGATCGGCAGAGCGTCGGCGCTTTTTGGGGGCGGGGTGTGCATCACCCGCAACGCCGGCCAGGATTGGGCGCCGTTGCCCGGCGCGGAAGGGCAAGATTGGACCACCGGAGACTTTTCCGACGAGCAGCACGGCGCGTTGGCCGGCACCCAAAACGTCGTCGCCGTCAATCAACAAGCTTGGGCGAAGGCGCGCCAGCCGGAGACGGGCAGGCGGCGGCCGCTCGATTTGCGTCTGCGGAACAATGGCCGCGGCTGGCTCGTTGGCGAAGGGGGACTTGTTTTAGCCACCGTTGACGGCGGCGCACTATGGCAACCTCCTCGAACCCTCCCGCCAGGAATCGAGCGTTTCGATTGGCACGCGGTCGCCTTGCAAGACGAGCACGTTTGGATCGCCGGGGCACCGGGCAGCCGGATACTGCATTCGCCCGACGGCGGTGGAACCTGGGAATGGGAAGCGACTGGCGAAACGCTGCCGTGGGAAGCGGTGCGCTTCGTCGATGCGACGCATGGTTGGGCCGTCGGCGCGCTCGGCGCCATTGCAGCGACCCGCGATGGCGGAAAAACATGGAAATCGCAGCGGGCCGGCGGAGCGCGCGTGGCAGCGCTCGGCCTGTTTGCGCGCGCGGAGCAAATTCCGCTCGAGTTTTTCGCCCATGCGGCGGCTGGCGAAGGCTATTTGGCGCGTGCCGAAATCCTCACGCGGCGCGATCCGATCGACGAGTCGGCGGCCACGCAATTTGTAGCCGAGCGCGCGCACGAAGCGCTCACGCAACTTGGTGCGGCCGGCGCCGACGACGACTGGAAATTTCCGGTCCGCGCGCCGGCATTGCGAGTGCCGCTGGAAAAGACATTGCAGGCGTGGGATGATCTGCACGCGGGCAGCGGAGCCGCGGCCTTTGAAGACGCGCTGGTTGCCCGCATTCGAACTTGGCGGCCGGAGACGATTGTCACGACGGAAGCCGACGACCCGCTGACCAAGTTTTGCAATGCGGCCGTGCGCCGCGCGGCGGAGCGCGCCGCGCAGCCGTCGCCGGACGATCCGACCGGCTTGGCCCCATGGCAAGTCAAACGCATTTTCGCTCGCATGCCGTCGGGCGAGCAAGGGATTACGCTGGCCGCCGCGCAAATCACGCCGCGGCTGGCGCGCTCGCTGGCCAACTTGACCGCCGCGCCGCGCGGGCTGCTCGCGTCCGAGTTCGCCGAGCAACCTTTGGCCACGTCGTATCGGGCGGTGCTCGATCGTTCGCCTGCGCCAAGCGGAGGGAGCGATTTTTTCAGCTGGCTGAACGCGGATTCGAGCCGCGAGTTTTTGCGGCCGGCCAATGAGTTGCCACGCGATCAGTTCGACGCCTTGCGCCGCGCAGCGCAACAGCGCCGGCATGTGCAAGCCATCCTCGAACATGCCGCCGAGGACCGCGACCAAGCGGCAGCCTGGATTGCCAACGTGGGCGAATTGCTGCGCGGCCTGGATGAAGATTCTTCGGCGCAGCTGTTGTTTCAATTTGGGCAGCGCTTGTATCGCCACGGGCAATGGGACTTGGCTGCGGAGGTCTTTCGCGCGCAAGCGTCGAGCTACGCGGCGCATGCCTTGACCCCCGCCGCCTTGACGTGGCTGCTTGAGGATGCGTGCAGTTCGGAGTCGGCGCGGCGCGATCCGCCGCAGGCTGGCGAAGAGAATCGGCTGGTGAGCGGTCAGACGGAGCTGCGCGGCTCCGATTTGGCGCCGCGCCGCGATGGCGCCCGGCCGATTGACACCTCGTCCGAGCCGACCGGAGGAGCTGGCGCAAAAAAAATGGCGCCGCGGTTGGCCCAAGCCTTGGCCATCGTTCGAGATCTGGAGCGCGATGCGCCGACCTTGCCGGCGGAGGCGCGGTATGGCTTTCCGGTGGCGTCGCTCCAGCGGCGTTTCGGCGCGGCGGCTGAGGCTCGCCGTTTTTTTCAAAACGCCGCCCGCTCCAGTCGGCACGATGCCTGGTGGAACTGTGCGGCTGGCGAGATCTGGATTGAACGAGCCAGCGGCGCGTGCCCGAAGGACCTATGGGTTGCTGCCCGCACTCAAGCGCGGCCTCATCTCGATGCGCAACTCGACGAGCCATGTTGGCGCGCCGCAAAGCCGATTCGACTAACGAGCCAAGCCCGCGATGACGAGGCGTGGCCAGCGGTGGCCTATGCCGCTTACGACGACACGTTTTTCTACGTGGCATTTCAGGGCCGCCAAGCAGCTGGCGCGCAATATCCGGCCGCCGCCGGCCCGCGCGAGCGCGACGCCGACTTGGCAGCCCGCGATCATTTCGACTTGCTTTTCGACCCGGATCGGAGCTACGTCAACTTTCTCCGTCTGTCCTGCGACCATCAGGGGCGCACCGCCGACGCCGCGGGAGCGGATGCGAGCTGGAATCCCAAATGGTACGTCGCCGCCGCGACGAAAGAGGGGGTGTGGACGGTGGAAGCTGCGATCGCTTGGAAAGAACTCGTCAGCGCCGCGCCCGCCGCGGGCGACATCTGGGGCGCGAATATCCAGCGGATCGTGCCCGGTGTCGGATTTCAGTCGTGGTCGGCCGGCGCGCCGGAGCCCCAGGCCGAGCGGTTTGGCTATCTGCGGTTTGACTGAACGCTCGGTCGCCGGTTTTCCGCCGCCGTCCTCGCTCAGCAGGCTGTTGAAGTATTCAACAGGCTGCGTCATCGCAGGGATGCGATGCCAAAATGACGACGTAAGTCGTTATTTTGCGAGCCGTGCGGAGCTCTGCTCTGCTCTGCACTTGGCGAGGTTGGAAAATGCCACGAGGGTATTTTTCAACGGGCTTTTAGCGAAACCGCCGCAATGAATACGGAGTCGGGTCGAGATGCGGCGTTTGCCCAGTCAGCAACTCGGTCACGAGCCGCCCGGTGCCGGTGGCCATCGACAGGCCGAGCATGCTGTGGCCGACGGCGAGCAAGACATTGGAAAATCGCGGCGCAAAGTCGATAATCGGGATGCTGTCATAGGTCATCGGCCGCCAGCCGTACCATTCTTCGCGGACCGGTTCCGCCCACGGTTCATACAAGTAGTGCGCCGCGCCCGTCTTCAGCAGCTTCAGCCGAGTGCCGTTGAGCTTCGTGTCGTAGCCTGAAAACTCCATGGTCGAGCCGAGGCGAAATCCGCTTTCCCAAGGCGTCACGGCCACGCGATGTTCTTCCAAGATCATCGGAAACCGCGGGCAGATTTTAGGCCGCGGCATCGTGATCGAATACCCTTTGCCGGGTTGAATCGGCAGCGCGCAGCCGAATAAATGCTTCAATTGCGGGGCCCAAGCGCCGGTGGCAATTACGAACCGGTCCGCGCAAATTTTCTCGCCGCTGGCGGTCACGGCTGCCGTGGCGCGGTGCGCGCCGGCCTCGAAACCTTGCAGTTCGACCCCTTCGCGGATGACGACGCCGCGGGCCGTCAGCACGCGCTGCCAAGCGGCCATGAGCTGGTCGGAGCGCAAATGGGCGTCGCATTCGTAGAGCCAGCCCCCGGCCAGACCCGGCAGCAGAGCGGGCTCCAGCGCGTTGAGCTCCGTGCCGGCATAGGGCTTGGCGGCCAATCCGTATTCCTCGGTCAAGGCTCGGTCGGTTTCGGCAAAATGGCGAAAGCCGGCGTCGCTCTTGAGCACGAATAGCAATCCGTGCGTTTCCCAGTCGCAAGCGAGCGATTCTTCTTGCATCAACGTGTCGTAGAGCGTCCGCGACGTCGTGAGCAAGGCATGGATGGCATGGCCGGCGGCGTGCATATCGCGCGGGTTGCAGCGCCGCCAGAAATGCAGCAGCCAACTCCAGAGCGCCCAATTCAGCCGCGGTTTAATGTAAAACGGCGAATCCTTGTTCCACATCGATTTCAGCGAACGGCCAACGACGCCCGGCTGCGCAATCGGAAAAACGTGGCTCGGCGAAACGTAGCCGCAGTTGCCATGCGAACAGCCGCGCCCGAATTGGCCGCGCTCCAGCAGCGTCACTCGGCAGCCGGCCCGCGCCAGATAATACGCGCACGCCGCGCCGATAACGCCGCCGCCCACAATGACAATCTGTTCGCGGGCCGGCAAACTCAGGTTTTCACTCATGCTAGCGGGCCGGAGTTAAAAGCCGGCTTGAAAAGGATCGCGCGGATCGAGCAGCAGCACGGATTCCGCTGTAATATAGGCGGAGCCGGTGATCCGCGGAATGAGCGCCGGGCCATCAAGTCGAAAGGCGGCCTCGAACACCGAGCCCAAGATGCTCTCTTGACGCCAGATCGCGCCGGGTTGCCACTGCCCGGAAGCATGCAAACAAGCGAGCTTCGCGCTCGTGCCCGTCCCGCATGGCGAACGATCGTATGCGCCGCCGGGGCAGAGCACAAAATTACGGCTCTGATTCGCCGGATCGCGCGGCGGCCCAAACAGTTCAATGTGGTCGATCGGCTGGCCGCCGTGCCCCGTGATTCCGGCCGCCATCAACGCGTGGCGAACTTGCCAGCAAAAGGCGGTCAGCTCCGCGACGTTTTCCGCCTCGAGGGCCTGCCCGTGATCGGCGCACAAAAAAAACCAGTTTCCGCCCCAGGCGATGTCGCCCGTGATCGGGCCGCGGCCAGGCACCTCAACCGGGACTGCAGCGCGGCAGCGATAGCTCGCGACGTTCTCGATCGTTGCCCGCTGATCGCCGAGATAATCGACCGTCACGACGCCGACGGGGGTTTCTAGCCGAAACCGCCCGGGCTCGATCCGGCCGAGGTGAGCCAGGGTGATCGTCAGGCCAATCGCGCCATGCCCGCACATCCCGATCGGACCGATGTTGTTGAAGAACAACACTCCGGCGGCGCAGGTAGGATCGCTCGGCGCGCAGAGCAGCGCCCCGACCAGCGTCTCGGAGCCGCGCGGCTCATTGACGACCAGCGAACGAAATACGTCGCATTGCTGCTGGAACCGCTCGCGCCGTTCGGCGAGCGGCCCCAGGCCCAGATCGGGTCCGCCGCCGACGACCACGCGCGTCGGTTCGCCCCCGGTGTGCGAGTCAATCACTTGGATCCGGCGAAATGGCGCGGTGTCGGTCATGCGTGCTGGGGCCGCGTG
>DASRSE010000143.1:0-3690 GCA_035656655.1 Pirellulales bacterium | reverse complement strand
CGGCGGGCAAGAATTTTAACTCGGCGTCGGGCGTGGCCGGGGGCGCCGGCTGCTCTTTGAGATAGCCAATTCGCCACGGCGCCCAGATTTGATCGTACGACAAGCCAAAATCTCCCACGCGGATTTAACCAAGCCCTGCCTTGAAGTGTATCGCGGCGGCCAGCCGGCTCGCAATCGGCGCGGCGCGAGAATTCCGCCGGCAAGCGGAAGCGGCTGTCTTTCGCCAACGGGCGGTGAAGCGGCTAACTCCAAAATTGCCACCACGGGCGATTCGTTTTTCGCGCGTCGGGAGTCGAAGAAGATTTGTTCCCGTGCGCGTCGATCGTGTTAAGCAGCTTCGCCCCTCCCCACTTAGTGCAGGTCACCGACGCGCCGCGAAAATTGGCGCGGGTGAGATCGCTATTGGTGAGATCGGCGCCCGAGAGATTCGCGCATTGCAGATTCGCGCCGGTTAGGTTGGCTTGCACGAGATTGGCGCGGAGGTCAGCCATGCTGCAGTCCGCGGAGGTGAGATCGGCGCCGGACAGATTCGCGCCGGATAATTTCGCGTAGCGCAGATGAGCTTCTTGCAAACAGGCGCCGCTGAGGTCGGCCGCGGTCAAGACCGCATTCGAGAGATCGGCTTTGTACAGATTGGTCTGGGTCATCCGCGCGCCGCTCAAGCAGCTATCGACGAGCTCGGCTCCTTCCAAGTTGGCCTCGGTCAGATCGGCGTCGCGCAGATCGCAGTTTTTCAAACTGGCGCCGCTCAAATCGACGCCGGCCAAGTTTGCCCCCGGCAGTTTGACGGACATCAGTTTTAAGCCGGCCAGACTGGCGGCCTCGAGCCGATACAACACGGCCCCCGTTTTCAGGTGCTTGATCTCGATCATCAATGCCCCGCTGCTCAATTTGGTGAAGGAAGTCGTTTCCGCCAGGACAGTCCGTTCTCCAAAATGCCGATTGTGAATGCTCCCGCATTGCTGCCTATTATACTCAGCGGCGTCGGGATTTCACCCACAGGCCAAATTTGCCAAAAAATCGCCCGGAAATGCCCTTGCCGGCCGATCTTGTTGAAAACCGGCGAATTCGGTCCAATTCAAATGGGCCGCGCCCTTGGAACTTTGCTTCGGCCGAGCGGCTGCAACGAGCATTGAAACGGTAAAGAACGATGAATTTTCGCGTTGATCTGGCGGTCTTTCGCGGTCCGATGGACTTGCTCCTGCATTTGGTGCGGAAGCACGAACTCGACGCGGCCGATTTGCCGATTGCCCAGATCACGACGCAGTTTTTGCAATATCTGGAAGTCCTCGAGCAGATCGACGTCAACCTGGCCGGCGACTTTCTCGAGGTGGCTAGCAATCTGATCGAGATCAAGTCGCGGCTGGTCTTGCCGCGCAACGCCGAAGTCGAAGAAGAAGTACTCGAGGACCCGCGCCAAGAGTTAGTCCAGCGCCTGCTCGAATATAAGAAATTCAAAGACGCGGCGAACATGCTCGAAGAACGCAGCCGCCAATGGCAGCAGCGATTCGGACGCATGACGGACGATCTGGCCGACGTTGAGCGCCAGCCAGCGGAAGAATCGTTCCGCGAGGTCGAACTCTGGGACCTGGTCAGCGCGTTCGGCCGCATCCTCCGCGCCAACGATATGCGCCAGCCCGCCAACATCGTCTACGACGATACGCCGATCCATGTCCACATGGAACGCATTCAGGACCGGCTCATTCAGGCGGGGCGGCTGCCGTTATCGCAGCTCTTTCAGCCGGGGCAACACAAATCCGCGCTGGTGGGCATTTTTCTCGCGGTCCTCGAATTAGTCCGCCATCATGGCGCCATCACGGAGCAGGATCGGCTCTTTACGGAAATCTGGATTCTACCAGGCAGCATGCCAAGCGAACCGCTCGACGCGACCCAGATCGACAATTACGACCATTCTGTCTCCGCCGCAGCGGACGTAGCGCAGGAGCCAACCGGGCGTCCGCGCCGCTCGGACCCACCGCCGCCCGAGGCGGGCGAGCCGCGCCCCGAAGCGGGCGAACCGGCTCGGAAGAGCCGCCAGCGCCGCGCAAAATAGGGGACTCGGCGGCCACCTTTCACGATTTGTGCAAACCGCCCATATTGCGGCCGATTTGCCAAGCTGCCGTTGTTGCGAGGGCCGACATCGGATATTTTCTGGCGGCGCCAAGGCGCTCGTATCTGTCCCTTTCTCCCGTCCGCGAGAACCGGTTCCATGCGCGTTATCAAGAACAAAAAGGCCCTGGTCACGGGCGCGGCCTCCGGCATTGGCAAGGCGCTGGCGCTGGAACTGGCGCGCGAAGGCTGCCATCTCTATCTGTGGGACATCAATCGCGAAGGACTCGAGCAGACGGTCCGCGAGTGCGCAGCGCTCGGGGTGGAAGCAATCGGAGATCGCTGCGATGTCTCCAAGAAGAAAGAAATCTCCGCCGCGGTGCAGCGGCTTCTCGAGCGCTGGGGCTGGATCGACATTCTCGTGAACAATGCCGGCGTCGCCTATTATGGCCCGACCGAGAACATGACCGCCGAGCAATGGGATTGGCTCCTGTCGATTAACCTGCTGGCGCCGCTGCAATTGATTCAAGAGTTTTTGCCGATCTTGCTGCATCGGGCCGAAGCCCACATTCTGAATGTGTGCAGCATTTCCGGCTTGGTCGCGAGCGGCCGTTTTGCGGCCTATCATGTAGGCAAGTACGGCTTGATTGGCATGACCGAAGCGCTGCGCGCCGAATATGCGCGGCGCGACCTGGGCGCGACGGCTCTCTGCCCTGGCCCGGTGCAAACGAATCTCTATAAGAGCGCCGCGAGCGGCCGCGCGGACAAGAAAGTTCCTTCGCCGCCGAATTGGCTCTGCACCACGGCCCAGCGCGTCGCTCGACGAGGGGTGCGCGGCATCAAGAAGAACCAGGCTATGGTGCTGGTGTCGCCGATGGCCTATTTGCTTTATTACATGAAGCGCGTCGCGCCGTGGTTTTTGGACTCCATCGCTCGGCTGTCGCGCAAAAGCAAAGCGCGCCGCCTCGCCGAAGCGACCGCCCGCGAAAACCAATGGCTGGCCGAACACCAAGCCCGCAAACAGGCGGCTTAGACGCGCGCATTTCCGCGGCCCACGCCCGCTCCGTCATTTCCGTCGATGCCCTCTCGCGTCATTCCCGTCGATGCTCTCTCGCGTCATTCCCGCCGATGCTCTCTCGCGTCATTCCCGCCTGCCGTCGCCCGTCTTCCGTCATTCCCGTATATGCCCTCTCGCGTCATTCCCGCCTGCCGTCGCCCGTCTTCCGTCATTCCCGCGCAGGCGGGAATCCAGCGGCGACGCAAAGAGGCGAGGCCTGCCGCAACGCATTGCCAACCGGCCAAAGACCGTGGATTCCCGCCTGCGCGCGAATAACAAAGCGCGGGGCCGAGTCCGCGAATGTTCCGCCCGCCCGTCGCGCCGGCGGGGAACGAGCCTTGTTGGCGCGACCCGTATCAGCCAAGCCGGACACTGGATTCCCGCCTGCGCGGGAATGACGATAAAGGCCGCGCCACTGGTTTCCCGCCTGCGCGGGAATGACGCAGCGCGGGGCCGAGTCGAAGGCGCTGGTTTCCCGCCCGGGCATTCTCCGGTCATTCCCGTCTATGCCGTCTCCCGTCATTCCCGCCTGCCGTCGCCCGTCTTCCGTCATTCCCGCGCAGGCGGGAATCCAGCGGCGACGC
>DASRSE010000142.1:0-14892 GCA_035656655.1 Pirellulales bacterium | reverse complement strand
AGATGCGCACGTCGTCGGCCACTTTGAAGGCGCCCGGCAAGGGCGTGTCCGTCAGCAGCGCGCCGACCAGACCATCTTCCAGCAAGCCGATGTCGTCGGTGGCGCGGAGCCGGTCGTGGAGCATATTCACCAGTTGAATCTGGTGCTCGCGCGGCTGTGCTTCGCCGGCAAAGCGAAACCGGATGACGCAGAACTCTCCGCCGCGCCGGTCGATGCGCGCGCGCTCGTGCTCGAGGACCGCGCGAAACGGCTCGACGCCTCGCAATCGCGCCGCGGCAAGCGCGGGAGGGCCGACCCAGCCGCGCAACTTCCTTTTGAGCTTGGCGAACATATTCCTCCTTCTGGCAAGGCAGCCCTCGCGCCCGGTCAAGACGCGCGATAAATCCAACCGGGAAGATACTGGCGACGCTTGTTCAAAACGGCTCCCAACAGCGTCGCTTGGGACTGCACGAGCGATTCTTTCGCCCGGTTCGCAACTTCCCACCGGACACGTTCCGCCTCAATCACCAAAATCATTCCGTCCAGCAATCCCGCCGTCGACAGCGTCGTGCCGACCTGGTCGAGGGCAGGCAAGTCGATCAACAACCAATCAAAATCGTGCCGCACGTCGTCGAACAAATTGTTCCAGGCCGACTCCGGAATCCGCGCCAACGCGCCGGGATTCTGGCCGGCCGTCAGCAACGTCAGATTGACCACGCCGGAGGGCTGGATGAAATCGGTCAGCTCGCCGCCGTTTTCCAGCAGCTCGCTCCAACCTGGAATCGCCGGAATGTTAAAGAGCCGATGAACCGCCGGATGGGCCGCATTCGCATCGACGAGGAGCACGCGGCTGCCATGTTCGGCGGCAGTCACCGCCAGATTGGCCGTGACGATCGAGACCCCTTCGCCGCGGCGGCTGCTGGTCAGTCCCATTGTGCGCAGCTTGCCGGTCGCCCCTTCCACGGTTCGCAACCGCGACCAGAGCGTTTGAAAATACGGATCGGCCGGCAGCGACTTGCGCGCTCCGGTCGGCCAGGTGCTGGTTTTCAGAGCGGAAATCATCCGTTTACCCTCCCGCGATATAAGGCGACCTGCCGCGGTTTCATGCGAGGAATCGCGGTCAAGGTGGGAATTTCGAGATGCCGTTCGAGCTCCTCGGTCGACTTCACCGAGTGATCGCAGAATTCGCAGAACAAACAGAGGCCGATGGCGCCGAGGAACGCGACAAATGCGCCCAGCGCGATTGTGATCAGTTTTTTCGGCCGCACCGGCTTCGGATCGAACGACGGGGGCTGCACCACGCTGAGGTTGGAGATCCGCTGGTTTTCCAAGGCGTCGTCCAGCCGCGCTTGTTCGACATTGTCCGAATACTTGCGGTACTTGATGTCCGCCAAATCCAGGTCGCGCTGCATCCGCGCAATTAGGACCTCGTTCTCGTTGAGCGATTTGAGCGTCGCTTTCGCCTCGGCGATCTGACTTTGAAGCGTGTCCGCCTTGGCGCGGAGCGAACGGACCACCGGCTCCTGGGCGAGCAAGGCGGCTTGAACCACCTCATGCACGTGGTTCGGGCCTTTCGTCTCTTGCACGCGCTGCGGCTCTTGCGCGTTGAGGATCGAAGTCGCTTCTTTGATTTCTTGGCGAATGGCGATGAGTTCGGGGTGCTCGTCGTGATACTTCGAGGCGAGCTCCTTCTCGCGGACTTGCAGCGTATAGAGCTGGCCGCGCATGGTATCGGCGGCGACGTTCGGCAAGCCGGTCGTTTTGGCCGTGGTCAGCTCGGCCGGCACGTCAGCCGCGCCGCGGCGCATCTCGGCGATTTGGGCTTCGGCCGCGGACAAGCTGGCCGCCACGAACAACGATTCATCCTCGAGCTTGCCGAGCCGTTGAACCAGAATCGTCCGCTGATCGACGAGCGACGAGACGCCGCTTTTGGTCTTCGCGTCGCGCAGCCGGACTTCGGCCTGATTCAGATCGGCTTTGAGTTGCTCTGCTTGCTGCGAGAGAAATTCGTATGAACCGGGGGCCCGATGCGCCTTGATGTATTGCTCTTGGCAAGCGGAGATCAGCGCGTCGACAATCGATTGAGCCGTTTCCGGCGCATGCGATTCACAAGAGACGCTGATCAAGTTCGATTTCTTGATGACCCCGACTTGCGTCAACTTGGTCAATTGCAAGATCGCTTGCTCGCGTTCGCTCAGCGGATCGACGAGATTGAACTTTTCGAGCCATTCCGTCAACTTGCCGCTCCAGCCGGCCAGGGAACCTGTGTCGCCGTCCGAAGCCGGCGGCGCGGAGCCGGCAGGCGATTGCAACTTTTCCAACACGACTGCCGGCGTGAGATGGTCCACCACCTCTTCGATGATCGAACGGCTTTCCAGGATTTCGAGGACCGAGCTGATTTCCGTTTCGCGCGCTTGCGGCACGGCCGCCACATTCGCCTGACCCGCCGTGGCAGTCGGGTCGACCGTCACGTTCTCGCGGCCCAACCGCACAAAGAGCTTCGCTTCCGAGCGGTACGTTTTTCGGGAAAGGAGCGTGAACGCGGTCACGCCTGCCGTCACCACGAAGAAAAAGAGCAGCCCCTTCTTTTTGTGTCGAAAGAGCACGCGGAAAACGTCGCGTAGCGTAACGCCAGCCTCACGCGGTTGTGTCATAGCGGGTTCTTCGCGATGGTCTTAGACGGAGCGAGAACGCGGTCGCTCGAATCAAATGGACGAATGGGGTGTCTAACAAGAATAAACAGAATAAATAGAATGATCAATATAAAAAGACTGATTAGAATACGCAACTAGCTAAGCTCCGGCCGATTTTTGGGTTGGGTTTCGCCCGTCTGTACGCCGATTCCGCATTCAATTAGAAAATCTGATGCTACTTCTAGATCTCGGGCTGGGCACCAAAGCGTCCAATCCCGCGCCATTTCCTCGGAAAATTCCTTGCTTAAGACTGGCAAGTCAGTAAGATGGGTCGAATAGAAAAACTAAGCGAGATATCGATCTCCTCATTTTGCCTACTCGTTTATCGAGCACAGTATGTCGCTGCGCGATACTCCAGCCGCGAACGAGCCGCCGGCGCATGAATCACCTGCGCTCGATGCCAAGTCGTCCGTCTTGGAGGGATGCCCGGCCGATTTGCACTTGGATCTGTGGACGTCTTTTCCGTATCCGGTGCTTATAGCCGAGACCGAAACGGGGCGAATCGTATCGGTAAACGGGGCCGCCACGCAGCGCTTTGACCTTGTTTTGACGGAGCTGCACGGCCGGACCATTTACGACGTGCTGCAAGGCGGGCGCGAGCGGAGCGGGCCGCCGCTTGGTGAACGTCGAACGCAAAGGGAGCCGGCGTCTTCGCTGCGTTCCGCGCCGCCCAAAAGAGCCGTCGCCTGGGATTCTTTTCCGCTGCGCAATGCCGGCTGCGCGCTCACCGCTTGGGTATTCCGGTCGCCGCGCAAGGTTGCGCGTGCCGCGCGGCGCGATCCGCTAACCGGCTTGGCTGATCGGCGTCACTTCGATCTGCGGCTGAAGCGCGCCTTTCGCCGGGCGGAAGCGGGCCGCGATCTTGGGTTTTCGATCCTTTTTGTCGATCTCGACCGATTCAAACCCGTTAACGATCGGCATGGACATCCGATAGGCGACCGCGTGCTGCGGATTGTGGCTGAGCGATTGGTGCATTGCGTTCGACCGCCCGATACCGTTTCACGGCGCGGCGGCGACGAATTCACCATTTTACTCGAGGCCGTCGCGGAAGCGGGTTTGGCGAAGCGCGTCGCCGAGCGGATCTTGCGCAGCTTTGAAACGCCGATGGTGCTGGACGGCTGCGCGATTGGCGTCTCGGCCAGCGTCGGAATCTCCGTCTATTCGACCGATCACGCTGAGCCGGAGGAAATGCTGGCGGACGCGGACGTATCCATGTATCGCGTGAAACGGGCGGGCGGAGAAGGTTATGCATACGGCTTCACGCGCCGCGATCGCATTGCCGCGCTTTAAATTGCTGATTGCTGATTGCTGATTTCTAATTCGCATTTAGCAATTAGCATTTCGCACTTAGCAATCAGCACCCCCCTCCTCCTCCAAACAGTCCTCCAAATACCTCACGCTCTCGTGCGCGAGCCGTTCCACCCCAGGCGAATAGTCGAACACCTCGACCGAGACCCAGCCGCGATAATCAATCTCGCCCAGGGCCGACAAGATGGGGTGAAAATCGAGCTCGCCAAAGCCGGGCCCTTGCCGATTCGGATCGTTCGCGTGGAAATGGTGCAGGACCGCCCGCTGGGCGCGAATAATCTCGGGGATTGGCAGCGCCTCGGTCGACATTGCTTTCGTGTCGAGATGCAGCCGCACTTGCGGAGAGCCGACTTGCTCGATCAATTTTACCGCTTCGGCGGCGGTCAGCAAAAAGTCTCCTTCGCTCGGCCCCAGCGGCTCCAGCGCGATGGTCACTTCGCACGCCTCCAGCGCCGGCAAGGCAAGTTCCAACACGGCTGCCGCGTGGTCCGTGGCCGCGGCGTGCGTAACTCCCGGCAACAGATTGCGTTGCTTGGGTGAGCCAAAAACCAGGATCGAACCGCCCAGATCGCGGCACAGTTCGGCCAAATCCCCCAGATAGGCGGCGGTCCGCGTTTGGACCGACCGGTCCGGGCTGGTGAGATAATAGCCCTCGGTTTGCGCCAGCAGCCAATGCAGTCCGATTGCTTGCAAATCGTTCGCCTCGAGCAGTCGCCGGACGCCGGTCCGCTCCGCGGCGGAGATCTGCCGCACGTCGCGGTTCATCGTAAAGGGCGCGAACTCGATGCCGGTGTAGCCGCACTCGCGCGCGCAGGCGAATGCCTCCTCAAAGGGCCAATCTAAGAACGTCTCGTTGCAAATCGCGAAGCGCATCAGCAAAGCCGCGGGCGGAATGGAGAAGGCTGGAACGAGACTGCGCGTAGAGCCGTTATCTCTTTGAACCAAGGGACCCTTCCCAGGCGCAGCTCGAAGCGCTATTATACGATGCAAATCCGACTTACCACAGGAGGTGGCCATGCCGCTCGCCGAGAACCAGATCCATTGCGGAGATTGTCTTCAACTGCTGCAACAGGTGCCACAAGCCTCGGTCGATCTGGCGTTTGCCGATCCGCCGTTCAATATCGGCTACAACTACGACATTTACAACGACCGCAAGTCGTACGACGAATATCTCGCCTGGACCCGCGAGTGGATGTCGGTGGTCGCCGGCGTATTGAAGCCGAATGGCACCTTTTGGGCGGCGATCGGCGACGAATATGCGGCTGAGTTCAAGCTCATCTTGCAGAACGATTTGAAGCTGACTTGCCGAAGCTGGGTCGTTTGGTACTACACGTTCGGCGTGAACTGCAAGCAGAAATTCACCCGCTCGCATGCGCATCTGTTCTATTTCGTGAAAGATCCTGCCCAGTTCACGTTCAACGCGCAAGATCCGCAAGTCCGCGTCCCCTCGGCGCGGCAGTTGGTCTATAACGACAAGCGGGCGGTCTCCAATGGCCGCTTGCCCGACGATACCTGGATCTTGCGGCCGCAAGATTTGCCGACCGGTTTCACCGCCGATTCGGATACGTGGTATTTTCCGCGCGTGGCGGGCACCTTTCAGGAGCGGCAAGGCTTTCATGGCTGTCAAATGCCGGAGCAATTGCTGGGGCGCATCGTGCGGGCTTGTTCACAGCCGGACGATCTCGTGCTCGATCCGTTCTCCGGCAGCGCGACCACCTTGTCGGCGGCCAAGAAGCTCGGCCGGCGATTTCTCGGGTTGGAACTCTCCGCCGACTATGCGAGCCGCGGCAACGAGCGGCTGGCATCGATCCGCTCCGGCGAGCCGTTGAACGGCTCCGCCGATCCCTTGACCAGTGTGGCGAACACCGCCAACGGCCGGAAACTCGACCCCGCCGCGCCAAAACGCGTGCGTTTCAAAAGGTCCACCAAGGTGTAGAGGATGCCTGCGAGGTCCCCTGAAGAGCGAATTCTGGGCTAAATTTGCCGGTCGCGGACGTTATACTGATAATGCCGAACTGGCTGCCGGCCGGTTCGGCTGGCAGTCTGCCTTCCGCCCACCTCGCTTCCTCCCCTCGATGGCTCGCACTCAGGAAACCTGTTTCCACGTCTTTCGCTGCTGCGCGGCGCGCCCATTCTCGCGCGCGGAATCGTCGCGGCCAAGGCTTGGCCGCGCTGGCGGGCTTCGTGCCGTTCCGCCCACCCGTTCTGCGCGTGGTCGCCGGATGCCGGCGGGCCATCTGGCGACCGCTTTGCCTGAGCGGCCTGATTCCAGGCCAAGCGGTCAATCGAGCGTCTGGTCCGGCGCGGGCTGTGGCAACCGTCGGCGGCTACGCGGCGAAGGTTTTGTCAACGGCCCGAGCGGCCGAGCATCGCGCCCTGGTCCGACCGCCCGCCATATCGAAGTCAGCAGCACCCCCCTACGCAACACCCCTCGAAGACGAATCACCCACCAGAATCCACGAGACCGACGATGAATGCAAACCTGGCTCCGGCCGTTCGCACGGCCAATTTGCTCGCGGCAGCGCGCTGGAACGCCTTCCGGCAGACGGCGCGCCTCGCGTTTTGCGCCCTCTGCGGCGCATGTCTCTTGGGGGCCGCGCCCAACCCGAGCGGCGAAAACGTGAAGCAGCCGTGGCCGGCCAAAACCGACCGCCCGGCCATCCTCAAGCAATTGCAGGACATCAGCTATGCCGGGTTCAATCGGCGCCTTGGCCCCGACTATGCCGCCTATCACAAGGATAAAAAAGAGGAGCAGTTCCCCGAGGTCTTTTTGGCGCCCGTCAAGCAAGATAAGGGAGGACGGCATTATGAAATCGGCGGTCCTTGGACTAAAAAGGCAGGCGACTTCAGCAGCACGCAAGGACAAGTCTTGTACGTCCCCGAGAATGGCAACATCCCGATCGATCGGGTCACGATCTTGGAATGGACCAACGGCACTTTTTCCGAGGCGCCGGAGCCGCCGTGGCATGGCGGTTTTCGCCCCGAACCCACTGCCAAAAAATGGCCCTCTGAAGCAGCCAGCGGCAAGCCGGGCATGCCGATCGCCGCAGCGCGCGGCATGGGCGGTTGGGCGAACTGCGGCTTGATCTTGTTTTCGTCGGGCTTTGTCGCCACGGCCGGCACGGTTACGGCGCACGGCACCGATCCGGTCTTTCAATTTCCGCCGCACAAGCTGCTGACCGGCGTGTCGATCACGAACCGCAACGAGTTCGCGATCGTCACCTTGACCGACACCGAAACGCATCATGGGCAAATCGCGGTGCTGGCGCTCGAGAGCAGCGGCAAAAAAAACGGCTTCGCCCATGAATGGGCCGACGAACATCCGTGGTCGTTGCCAAACGTCGCCGTGTTCACCGATATCAAGCTGCTGGGCTATGTCGATTTGCCCGGCATCGAATTTCCCACGGGCGTCTGCGCCGTCGGCAACCACCTCACGAATCGGATGAATGGCCGCGATGGCAACGCCGGCTTGCTCCGCGAGTACGACTTGAGCAAGCAAGCCGATCGCGACGTGTTCATGAAAGGGGCCAACTCGCGATTTGGCTCGACCGCCGGTTATGCCGTGGTGATCGGCAAATATGAAAACAAGGCGGCCTTTATCGACCTGCAGCCGTTGTTGCAAAAAGTCCGCGAAATGACCTTTGGCGACGAAGCGAGTTTTCAAAAGACGCGCGACTCCGGGCCGGGGCCGAAACAGTGGCCTTACACGTTCGACGCCGACCCGAGTTGGAAGCCGGTCGTGGTGAAGGTGCTCGACGTGCCGCAGCCAACCGCCGTGCTCGCGACCTTGACCGGCGGAGAAAAGGCCCGGACCTTTATCGCCTCGCTCGACGGCAAGATCGGCGGTTATGCGGTGGGCGGCTTGGCGACCGAGTCGCCGGCGAATCCGCAGGAAATCGTCCGCCTGGGCGAGGTCACGGTCGGGCGCAATCCGACGTGTCTGGCCTATCAAAAGTTTTCGTCCGATACGTTTATCGCGTGCTCGCGCGGCGATCGCGAAATTGCTTGGGTCCACTATACGGACAAGACGGCGGAAGTTTCCAAGCGGCTGCGCGACGCCCGGCTGCTCGATCCGGTTTATTTGGAAGTGGCCGACACGCATGGCGTCGAAACCTCCTTGTTCACCGTCGCCGATTTTCAGGGGAAGAAAATCCTTAATTACCGCTGGTCGCAAGTAAAATTCGCGACCCAAGGGGGAGCGAAGTTTGGAATGGGCCCCGATGGCAAGGACGAGTTCGAGTGCGGCGGGATCATGGAGTTTCCCGGCTGGCCCTTTGCCATCAGCGCGACGAACGTGAATTGAAGCTCGCGCGGCGCGGCGTCCGCGCGGAAGGGCCGGCCCGCGATCGAGCTGGCAGCGAGATTTGGGAATGCGTTTCGTGGCGCGCGAACCTGGCGCAGCCCCACCGACAAAGATTTCGCCCCCACGAACCGGCCGCGCCGGCGATTGGAATCAACATGACAGGTCGTTTTTGGATCGTTCTCTTGGGCGTTGCAGCGCTGGCAAGCGGCTCGCCGCGGAGCGCATTGGCCGCCGGCAGCGACAACCACGTGCTCCACGCCGTGCCGGCTCCCGGCAAAGTCACCATCGACGGCAACCTGGAGGAGTGGGATCAGTCGGGCCGGATTCTGGTCTGCTCGGACGTCGAACATGCGCTCGATCAATTCAGCGGTTGGGTTTCGATGATGTACGATGCCGAGGCGCTGTATGTGGGCGTCGATTGGAACGACCCGACCCCGCTGGTCAACGATTACGACCCTGACTTGGACATCGACCGCCGCAAGTGTTTTCATTCGGATTCGTTGCAGCTTCATCTTCGCACGGACGAAACACGGAAAGTGATCGGCTGGTACTACTCGAAGCAGAAGCGGCCGGGCGTGATTGTGCTCAACGGTTGGAATCCGTGGGGAGACAAGCCGATCGTCTATATCGACGGCCAGAAAGATCTTGGGATCCAAGAAGCGTTTCAAGTGAAGAAGGGGGGCCGCGGCTATACCCAAGAGTTGCGGATTCCTTGGAAAGCAATCGTCAAAAGCGGCCATCCGTACCAGCCGGGCGAAAGCTTCGATTGCATGCTCGATCTCGTCTGGGGACCCGACAATGGCAAAGGTTGGCCTGTCAATCACATGATGGATCTCGTCGCGCCGGGAGCGGTTCATACCGGCTGGTTTTGGGAGGTCCGCGAAATCTACGGCAAGGTCGAGTTGTCGGCCAAGGGGCATCTGAACTTGCCGCCTCCGGCGTTTATGAAGACGGCCGAACGGCCGAAAATCGCCGGCACGATTCCGCTGCGCCTGGCGGTGCCGCAGCGCGATGGCCAAGACCCTAATGCCTTCACGCTCGCGATCAACGACGCCGCGGGACAGCGGGTGCGCTCGCTGCCTGGCGATTGCCGAGTCGCCGATTATCGCGCGGCGGACAATCCGCGGCAGGTCGAAGTCGCCTGGGACGGTCTCGACGATCGGGGGCGGCTCGCGCCGCCGGGCAAGTATCAAATCGTCGGCTTGACGCGCGGACCGATTACGCCGCGCTATGATCTCTGCTTTTACAATCCGGGCAATCCGCCGTGGGCGACCGCCGATGGCACCGGCGGCTGGGGCGCCGACCATACGCCGCCGGTCGCCGTGGCCGCCGCCGGCGACTCGGTCGTGATCGGGTGGGGCGGCGCCGAAGGGGGCAGCGGCATCATCGGCGTCAACGCGCAAGGAAATAAAACCTGGGGCCAAACGCAAGGCTTGTCGGCCTTGGCCGCCGACGACCAGTATGCCTACTTCATGCTCAACGATTTCTGGGCCGGCAAAAAAGGGCTCGCTCGGCTAAATCGAAAAGATGGCTCGTACCAACCATTTCATTTCGCGGGCAAGCCCTTGCTGCCGGTCCCCCTCGAGTCGATTTTCACCGACAAAGCGCCGGGCGAAGTCCGCGGGTTGGCGGTCGCTCGCGGCCAGCTCGCCATTTCTTTAAGCAGCGGCACGATTGCCTTGCTGGAAGCCGACACGGCCAAACTGCTGAAAACATTCGCGGTCAAAGACGCCGGCCCGCTGGCGTTCGATGCGCACGGCGCGCTGTATGCGCTGGCCGGCGGCGCGGTGCATCAAATCGATCTGCAAAGCGGGGCGGCGCGCCCGCTCGATTTGGCTGGCGTGAAGGATCCGCGCGCGATTGCGACCGATCGGGCCGGCAATATCCTCGTGGCCGACATGGGCCCTGACTCGCAGGTCAAGGCGTTCTCGCCGGCCGGCAAGTTGCTTTACACCGTCGGCAAGCCAGGCGGCCGCGCGCTCCGCGGGCCGTTCGACCCGCACGGAATCACCCATGTGAGTTCCATCGCCGTCGACGCGCGCGATCAGATTTGGACGGTCGAAGATTGGGACAATCCACGCCGCGTTTCGGTCTGGAACAAGCAAGGGCAGCTCGTCCGCGATTACATCGGCAACGCGGCCTATTCAGCCTCCGGGACCTATCTGCACGACCAGGACCCGACGCTCGCTTATTCCGGCCCGGTCGAAATGAAGCTCGATCGAGCGGCCCATCGCTGGAGCATCAGCCAAGTTCTCTGGCTGCCTGACCGAGCGCGGCACGAAGGATTTCCGATCGGCGGCGGCCTCTCGCAGCCGCAACGCTTCACCAGCACGGCCAGCGGAAAGGCACACGAGTATCTGTTCGTGCACGCCGAGTACAACGCGACAGGCTATGTCATATACATGCTGCGAAATAACCACTGGCAGCCGGTCGCGGCGGTCGGGTTGGTAAAGCACGTGCTCGGCGGCGGTCGTGGGGCGACGGCGAAAGAGCCGGCGGACGAGTTCGCCGGCCTCGACGCCAACGACGGCTGCTTTTGGAACGACGCGAACGGAGACGGCATGGCGCAGCGCGGCGAATGCGAAATTGTGGCCGCCAAGAAAACCGGCGCGAAAGAAACGACGCGTCCGGCCATCTCGACCGAAGACGGTTGGGGAAGCCGCGTCGGCCGCGATCTCTCGATTTATTCCAACGGCCTCGTCCGCTACCAACCAACTAAGTTTTCCGCCGACGGCGCGCCGCAGTACGGCGTGGCAGGCATGCACGACCTCGGCGTCGCCGATCGCGGAGACATCGTGCCCATCGAAGAGGACCACACGCTCGTGATCCTGAGCAGCACCGGTTACGGCGAAACAAGCTATCTCCGCGGGCTCGAATTCGGCACTTGGCGCGAACAGTGGCGTTATCCCTCGTATGCGCATGGCGTGCACGGTTCGCATCACGCCAGCATGCCGGAGCCGGGCAAAATTCTCGGCGCGCTCAAGATCACCGGCACCGCCAAGGTAAACGACCGTGTTGGCTCGGTGCTGGCAATTCGCGGCAATTTGGGCCAAGACTATTTGCTCACCTCCGACGGGCTATTCGTCGGAACCGTGTTTCGCGACTCGCGCTTGCCAGGGCCGTCCTTGCCTGCCAAAGAAGCCGACCTGCGCGGCCAGTCGGTCGCCGAGTTGACCGAAGGGGGTGAGCCATTCAACGGCTGGTTCGGCCGTCAGTCCGACGGCAAGATTCGCATGCTGACCGGAATCCCCGGCCAAGCCGGCATGATTGTCCAAATCGACGGGCTCGACAGCATCGAGCGGTTTACAGGGCCGACCATCGACGTCGACGAAAAGATGCTGGTCGCGGCCGCCGAAGCAAATGCGACGCGCGCGACGGTCGCCGCCGCGCGCAAGCAATACACGATCAAAAAGGCCCCGCAGCCGCTCGACCTTCGCGGCGGCGACGAAGGCTGGCGCACGTTGCCGGCGCTGGAAATCAGCCGCAAGGGGGCGCCGGAGCACGCGCAAGCAAAGCTCGCTTACGACGACCAGCAGTTGTACTTGCGCTTCGACGTGTTCGATGCTTCTCCTTGGAAAAACAGCGGAGTCGATGCCGCTCGGCTCTTCAAGACAGGCGATGCGATCGATCTGCAATTCTCGACGAACGCTCCGGCGGCCGCCGACAAAACCCATGCGGACAAGGCCCACGCGCCCCAGCAGTCCGACGTGCGGCTCTTGATCGCCCCGCTGGCCGGCAAGGCCACCTGCGTCCTGATGAAGCCAGTCGATAAGCAAGCCGCGCCCGATCAGGCTTACGACTACCGCTCGCCGGTCGGCGTGAAGCACTTCGATCGCGTCGAGGTTTTGGAAGATGCGGCGATTCACGTGAAAGTCGAAAAGGACCGCTATCGAGTCGAAGCGGCGATTCCTTGGAAGCGCCTCGCTTGGGTGCCGGCGGCCGGCGCGACGATTCGCGGCGAGGCGGGCTTCATCTCGTCCAACGCGGAGGGGACGATCGATGTCGCGCGGACCTACTGGTCGAATCCGGCCACCAATTTGACCAATGACCTGCCGTCCGAAGCATGGCTCTACCCAAACACCTGGGGCGAATGGAAGTTCGAGAGCCCTTGAGCGAAACTTGCATCGCCGCGCAGCGCTGGGGGCAAACTGGGGTGAAAGCTTAGCTTGGGGTGCGGCCGCAGGCGTTAAATTTTCGCCAAAAATCCGGCGAATGCCGATTATTCCTGATTTGTGCCCAAATTTCTCGGCTAAAAATTGGGTAAAAGCGACATTTTAGTAATGTTCGTCGATTTTCGACGGGAGAACCCTGACGCTTTGATGAAACGATCTGTGCCAGCCAATTTGCTATCTCTGCCGGAGTCTGGGGTGGATTCAAACGCAGAAAATCCTCGCCGTGACCGCGGTCCGTCTGAGCCCGCCGCACGCCCTTCGGGTGAGCAAGTGCCGGCGCACGAGACGACGTACTCGCACTCCTCCGGCACGCATGGTGCCGCTGCGTATTCGGACCTGAGTTCGTCCATGGCCGATTCGCAAGCGGCAAATCCCCCTTCTTCAGCTCCTTCGCCGGCGCAGTTCGCAATTTTGCTGTCGCGGCATCATACGTCGTTGATGGGATATATCTTTTCGCTCTTGCCGAATTGGTCGGACGCGGAGGACATTCTCCAGCAGACGAGCGTCGTCATGTGGAACAAATTTGGCGAGTTTCAGCCGGGGACTGATTTTCTTCGCTGGGGCTGTCAGATCGCCAAGTTCAATGTTTTCAATCATCTCCGCAAGCAGCGCCGCGACCGGCACATCTTCTCCGAAGAGTTGCTCGACGTGCTGGCGCGCGAGGGAATAGCCGACGTCGATTATCTCCATGCCGAGCGGCACGCCTTGCAGCAGTGCTTGGAAAAGCTCGACGCCGCCAGCCGCAGCCTACTCCAGCAGTTCTATCGCTCGGGCGCGGCGGTGAAGGAATTGGCGGCCGGGCTGAATCGGACCCCTAATAGCATCTATAAAACGCTCTGTCGGACTCGCGAAGCGCTGTTGCGCTGCGTGCGCAAATCGCTCGCGTTGGAGAGCACCTAATGGCAAATCTCGAACACGACTTGCCGGCCGATGATCCGCTCTTGCCTTTGCTGGGCAAGCTGGCCGACGGCACGGCGGAGAGCGCCGAGTTGGCCGCTTTAGAAGCGCGGCTCGCGGCCGATCCCAAAGCGCGGCAGACCTACCGCCGCTATTTGAATTTGCACGTCGCCTTGCGAACTCGCCAAGCGGGCCCGATCGGCGAAGACGCCGTGGCCGACTTGCCCGTCACGCCCCATTCACGCACCTCGGCGGCGCTCCGCTGGACGCGCCGTTCGCTCCCTTACGGTTGGCTCGCGGCGGT
Organism: Pirellulales bacterium; assembly: GCA_035656655.1. Taxonomy (GTDB): domain Bacteria; phylum Planctomycetota; class Planctomycetia; order Pirellulales; family DASRSE01; genus DASRSE01. The sequence continues at coordinate 1,236 of DASRSE010000142.1, read as the reverse complement.
CTGCGTGGCCAGCGCATCGGTCCTGCTCGTCGCACTGGCGTGGAGCGGACTCTTTGAAGGGCGGCCGCAGGCGGGCCTCGGCGGCTCCAGCGGCTTTGTCGCCCACGTTACGAAAGCGGCCCATGCGCATTTGGCCGCGGTCGGCAAAAACGCTCCCGTCGCCCTGACCGCGGAAATGGGCATCGCCCCGGGCCTTTTGAATCTGCTTGACGGGTTCGTCGAGTTGACCTTTGCCAACGGCGCCCAGGTGGTCCTCGAGGCGCCGGTGGAAATGCAGATCGTCGGTCCGTTGCAAACGATTTTGCGCCGCGGGCGCGTCGTCGCCCATGTCCCGGAACAAGCGCGCGGCTTTGCCATCGAAACGCCGCGGGCCCGCGTGATCGACCTGGGAACCGAATTTGGCGTCGGCGTGGAAGACGGCGGAAACACCGAAGTTCAAGTCTTTGTCGGCGAAGTGGTGGCCGAGTGGAAAAACTCGCAAGGCCAAACGCTCGATCGGCATTTACTGGCCGGCGGCGCCATGCTGATGGATGGCCAGCAGCCGCCGCGCGGAATCGCCTTTCAACCCGAGCAGTTCGTGCGGATGTTTCCCACCGACGAGGCCAGCGGCCAACCGAGCGGTCCGATGTACAACCGGAGCCGGTTCGAGTCGGTGCACGTGCTGCGTGCTCCGCAGCAGCCGGTGATTGATGGCGACTTGGCCGATTGGGATCAGCGCGGCGCGTTTCGCGGCGCGTGCTTTCCGCCGTATCACGACAGCCACTACGTCGAAGGGATGATGATGTACGACGAGCGGTTCGTCTACATCGGCGCGCACGTGGGCGATCCGGCCCCAATGCAATCGCAAAACGATCCGAAGGTCGATCCGCAGCTTTATCCGTGGCGCGGCGGCAGCGTGATTGTGCGGCTGTGCCTCGATCCCCAGGCAGGTTGGCCCCTGACGGCGATGGGCCGCGCCGAGGGCGATTTGAAATCGCCCGAAATCGGCAAGCGTCCCGAGGATGTCAACGAAAAAATTGTCCATCTCACCATGTGGTATTACCTGCCGACTGAAAAGCCGCGTTTGCAGGTTTCGTTCGGGATGGATTTTCACGGCGAGCAAGTGGACCCGCCCGGCTGGCAAGGCGCCTATCGCAAAGACCCCAACGGCCTGGGCTACACGCTCGAGTATGCGATTCCGTGGTCCTTGTTGAAAGTTGCCGATCGGCCGCCGCAGCCGGGCGACGAGATGGCCGC
>DASRSE010000141.1:0-2632 GCA_035656655.1 Pirellulales bacterium | reverse complement strand
CTTGATCTCGGGATCGTCGGTTGGACCTTCGACGCCGCAATTCCAACTTTCGTTATTATCGGCGCCGTCGCGGTTGTTATCGCCATTCGCTTCGTTGTGCTTTTGATTGTAACTCACTAGATCGTGCAGATTGAAGCCGTCGTGGCAGGTGACAAAATTAACGCTTGAATAGGGGCGCCGGCTGCTCCATTCATAGAGATCGGCCGAGCCGCACAGCCGCGTGGAAAACTCGTTCAAGGTGTTCCCATCGCCTTTCCAGAACTTGCGCACGCTGTCTCGGTAGCGGCCGTTCCATTCGGACCACTGCGACGGAAAATTTCCCACCTGATAGCCCCCCGCCCCCAAATCCCACGGCTCCGCGATCAGCTTCACCTGGCACAACACCGGGTCTTGGTGGAGGATGTCAAAAAACGCGCCCAGCTTGTCGACTTCGAACAGCTCGCGGGCCAAGGCGCTCGCCAGATCAAAGCGGAACCCATCGACGTGCATCTCGGTCACCCAGTAGCGGAGGCTGTCCATGATGAACTGCAATACCCGCGGATAATGCATCTTGAAGCCATTGCCGCAGCCGGTGAAATCCATGTAGTAGCGAGGATCGTCCGGCGAGAGGCGATAGTAGGATGAATTGTCGATGCCGCGAAACGAGAGCGTCGGTCCCATCTGGTTTCCTTCGGCCGTGTGGTTGTAAACCACGTCGAGAATCACCTCGATGCCGACCGAGTGCAGACCGCGAACCATGGTCTTGAATTCCTTCACCGCGTCGTCGGCGTTGGGCGCAGCGGCATAGTTTTGGTCCGGCGCGAAAAAGGCCAACGTGTTGTAGCCCCAATAATTGTGCAGGTTCTTTTCGACCAAATGCCGATCGTCGAGTCGATGATAGACAGGCAAGAGCTCCACCGCCGTGACGCCGAGACTGCGCAAATGATCGATCGCCGCCGAACTGGCTAGCCCGGCGTAGGTGCCGCGGAGATTTTCCGGCACGTCCGGATGCAGCTTGGTAAAGCCTTTTACATGCGTTTCATAAATGATCGTCTCGTGCCAAGGGCGATTCGGCGGCCGGTCGTCGCCCCAAGTAAAAGCCGGGTCGATGACGACCGCCAGCGGCGCCGCGTGCGCGTTATCGCGCTCGTCGAAAGAAAGATCAGCCTTGGGATCGCCACAGGTGTAGCCGAACATTTCGTCGCACCACTTCAGGCCGCGGCCAATTGCTTTCGCGTACGGATCGAGGAGAATCTTGTGCGGATTGAAACGGTGGCCTTCGGCCGGCTTGTACGGCCCGGAAACGCGATAGCCATACAACTGGCCGGGCCGTGCGTCCGGTAGATAGCAGTGCCACACCATGTCGCGGCGTTCCGTCACCGGAATCCGCACCGACTCTTTCGTCGCTTCCGGCGAATCGAACAAGCAGAGTTCCACTCCCGTCGCGCACTCGGAAAACAGCGTGAAGTTGACGCCGCTGCCGTCCCAAGTCGCGCCGATCGGATAATGCTTGCCAGGCCAAACTCGCATACGAAATTTCTCCCGATTCAGAGTTGTCAAAATAAATGTTGGCCAGACCGCGCCGGAAATCGCCGAGCTGCGGGCCATGCGAATTCCAAGGCTGACCGAAAAATAAGTTCGCGTTCAAATCGCGCTACCGCTTTGGGCGCGGGCGCAACGACGGCCAGAGAAATTGGATCGTGGTTTTCGCCGGTGCCCAAGTTGCTCGCGGCCCCCATTGCCATTCGCTCCGTCAATGTATCGTTGACCGCTCGCAATAGCAAAGTGTGTACCGCGGCAAGGTTCGCCGCGACGACGCGGTTTTCTGGTCCGTTCGCGAGAGGCGCGTCCCGATGAGCCCCGGTTCGGTGTCCGCGGCGCTGGCCAGCAAACGGCCAAGCCGCTCGCAGGTAAGACGGCCCCGGCCGAGACGACATTCGGCCAGTCCGCTTGCGGAATTCGCGAATGCGGCCCTGGTGATGCGCTTTGCGCTATCGACCGCCAAGAAAAAACTCACGCATCGAACCGAAGTTCTGGTTTCGAGCGTACGGAGCCGCAAAATCGCCGATGGCAATTCAAATCCGGCGACGGGCGACGCAGATCAGCCCCACCATGCCGAGCCCGAGCAAAACGCCGGTGGTCGGTTCCGGGGCAGGAACACTCACCAATTGGATGCCGTTGGAATAGTTGCGAAAGACTCCCGTGCCGCTCAACACGATGTCGCCGTTGACGTCAGGGCTAATGTTGTCGAACTCGATATAATTGCCCGAGGTATAGTTGCCCCCCGTTCCGGTCGCGCGGACAAAGCCGAAGTTTGGATACGAGGCATTGCCGTCGGACATCAAATCGATCTCGGAGCCGCCATTAACCGTGTAGGCCGAGGAGCGGCCATCGAGCGAATCTGGATACGCATAGCTGATGAGCGTATAAATTCCGGCGGGGACATTGTGAAAGGTCCACGTATTCGTCCCGTTGTCAGTGCCGTCGACGTAGCCATTGAGCATTTTGCTGTTGGCGTCGCCCGTTCCGACCCCCGAGCCCCACAGGCCGGCTCCGGTCACGCTGATGGTCACGCCCGTGGCGGCGCCGGTGCTGTCGTTGAGAAATCCGCTCGTGCCGGTGTTGCTGCCGTAATTGTTCCAGTTCGCGGCTG
>DASRSE010000140.1:0-16621 GCA_035656655.1 Pirellulales bacterium | reverse complement strand
TCCCAAGGCCGACATCCACCTCTACATCAATTCGCCCGGCGGCAGCGTCTCGGCGGGCTTGGCCATTTACGACACGATGCAATTTGTCACTTGCGATATCGCCACCTATTGTATCGGCCAGTGCGCCTCGATGGGGGCCGTCTTGCTGACGGCCGGGGCGGCAGGCAAACGCAACGCCTTGCCCAACGCGCGGATCATGATCCATCAACCGCTGGCCGGCATGGAGGGAACCGCCGAAGAAATCATGATCCACGCCAAAGAATTCCGCAACGTGAAGGAAAAGCTCAACCGGATTTTGATCAAGCATACGGGCCACCCGATCGACAAGATCGAACAAGACACCGATCGCGACCGCTTCATGTCCGCGCAAGAAGCGATGGACTATCGACTGATCGACCGCGTGATCGAACACATGGAAGTCGTTCCCAAAACCGAATAGCAGATTCAATGCCGGCACATGGACGTGCCCGAGAGGTTGCCATGAAACAGGGATGTTTCGCGTTGCTCGCGATGCTCGCGCTCGCTGCGCCGGGCTGCCAGAATTCGGCTCAAAATGTCGCTCTGTTGGAGCGCGATCTCCGCTGGCAAGAGGACGAAATCTATTATCTCCAAGACCAGTTGAACGAGTACGAGCAGCGTCTGGATTCTTGCCGCCGCGAAAATGCAACCTTGAAAAAAGACGCTGGCGTGTCGGACGGCTCGTCCTACAACCCGCGCAAGGAACTCGGCAATTTTCCAAATGGGCCGCGCCGCAATGACAGCAAATCGGCTCCGTCCAAGGGGAGCGAGGCGCCGGACTTCATGCCCCCTTCGGTCGAACTGCCGGGCGAGCCGAGCACGACTCCGCCGCCCCGAGCGAAAATGGGCGATTCCGCCTCGCTAGGCGGCTCCGCGATTATTCCTGTCTCCTCGACCCGCGTCGTGCAATCCGAGGATTGTCCGGCCGACGACGAAATCACCGAAATCTTTTTGCGCAAGCTGTTGAGCGGCGGAGAGAATATCGACGGCCGCGCCGGCGACGACGGCATCATGGTCGTCTTTGAGCCGCGGAACTCGGCGGGCAAGCTGGTGCCGGTTGCCGGCGAGACCTCGATCGTGCTGCTCGACCCGAAGCTCGACGGCGAAGCTTCGCGGATCGCCCGCTGGGATTTCGCCACCGACGAAGTCGTGACGCATTTCAAGAAGACCTTGCTGGCGAAGGGCTTTCAATTCGAGCTGCGCTGGACCAACGCGCCGCCGCGCAACCCCGACCTGAAGCTCTATGTCCGCTTTATCACGCCGACGGGAAAACGGCTGATCGCCGAGAAGGATATTCATTTGCACTTGGCCGGGGCCGAGGAAAAAGATCATTGGGTTCGTTTGGACGACAAGTCGCAGCCGCCGCGGCGCGTGGCTCCCGGCGACGTCCGCCCGCAAGAATCGGAAGGGCCGCGCCCCGCCAGCCGACCGGCGGAGCGTCCACCGCTGACGGCGCAGCGTCCTGAGCCAAACACGGAGCCTGGCGCGCCGGAGTGGACGCCGTTCCGCTAAGGCGGGCGCGAGAAGCTGCTTGCCGCGAACGGCGTTTCCGCGGAAAGGGTTTCGCCGCGCGGCGAGGCTTCCTACAATCCGTGGATGGAACAACAGCGCGCCAAACCGTGGTACGGCATTCTCTACGTGCAGGTGCTGATCGCCGTAGCGCTGGGGATCTTGGTCGGGGCGCTCTTTCCTGATGTCAAAGACCGCGCCGCCGCGCCGGCCGGCGGCTTCTCCGCCTCGCAGTTAAAGCCGCTGGGCGATGGTTTCATCAACCTGGTCAAGATGCTGATCAGCCCGATCATCTTCTGCACGGTCGTGCATGGCATCGCGTCGCTGGGCGATTTGAAAAAGCTCGGCCGCATCGGCCTGAAGACGCTGCTCTATTTCGAAACGGTTTCGACGATCGCGCTGGGCATCGGGCTATTGGTCGCGAATCTGCTCCGGCCGGGAGATGGATTCAACATCGACCCGAGCCAACTCGACGCCGCGCCGGTGCAGCATTTGATCGAACAAGGAAAGCACCAGAGCGCGGTCGAGTTTTTGCTCCATTTGATTCCGACCTCGTTTCTCGCGCCGCTGGCGACGGGCGATTTGCTCCAGACGCTGTTGATTGCGATTCTGACGGCCCTGGCAATTTCGGCGCTGGGCGAGCGCGGCAAGCCGGCCGTTCGCGCGATCGAAGCCGCCTCGCACGTCCTGTTTGGCGTCATGCAAATCATTGTCCGCTTGGCGCCGGTGGGCGTCTTCGGCGCCATGGCCTTCACCGTTGGCAGCTACGGCCTGGAGTCGCTCCGCCATTTGCTCGCCTTGATGGGCTGTTTCTATTTGAGCGCCGTTTTGTTCGTCGTCGTCGTGCTCGGCCTGATTGCACGCGCACTCGGGTTCTCGATCTTTCGCCTCATTGGCTATCTCAAAGAGGAGTTGCTCTTGGTGCTGGGAACGAGCTCCTCTGAAACCGCGCTGCCGGGGCTGATCAAAAAGATGGAGCGAGCCGGCTGCCGCGAAGCGACCGTCGGCTTGGTCGTCCCGACCGGCTATAGCTTCAATTTGGACGGAACGAATATCTACCTTTCGATGGCGGTCGTCTTTTTGGCGCAAGCGACCAATACGCCGCTCACGTTAGGACAACAATTAAGCGTCCTGGTAATTGCGATGCTCACGTCAAAAGGCTCGGCGGCGGTCACCGGCGGAGGTTTCATCACACTCGCCGCCACCCTGGCGGCCGTGCCCAGCGTGCCGATCAGTGCGCTGGCGATCATCTATGGCATCGATCGCTTTATGAGTGAATGCCGCGCGCTGACGAACCTGATTGGCAACGCCGTCGCCACGCTCGTGATCAGCCGCTGGGAGGGCGAACTCCAGACGCCGCTGCTACGGGACGATCTATTTCAGCAGACCGCTGAGCCCACCGGCGCGCCGTAGCAGCGTCATGAAAACAAGTGCCGTTTTCAATCCGCGGCCGGTCCGCCGTCGTCTCAATCGGCGGTTGGCTTTGCTATATAGTTGTCATGGGGCCTATTGCTCTGGACGTGTCCCTCAACGAGGAAGCCGCCATGCCCGAACTTTTCCTGAGCGTCCACACCCTCGGATCGTCGGTTGCCGACGCGCTCGCCACGGTCTTTGGAGGGGACACGCCGGCCACGCCGCTGAGTTTGTATCAGATCGCCGCCCGCGCCGCGATCGTCTATTTAATCGGAATTGCCGCCATCCGAGTGGGCAAGAGCCGATCGTTAAGCCGCGTCACTTCGATTGACGTGCTGCTCGGCTTTATCTTGGGATCGCTATTGAGCCGCGGCATCACGGGCCATGCTTCCTTGTCAGGCACCGCGGTGGGTTCCGTGGTGCTGGTGGCCGCCCATTACGCGCTGACCGCGGCAGCGTGCTATTCGCACCGGTTTGGAAACCTCATCAAAGGGCACGTTCGCCCCTTGGTCGATCAAGGAAAAGTGCTGAAAGGGAATCTGCGCCGCTCGCATCTGTCCGAAGAGGACCTGTGGGAAGAACTGCGTCTGTCTGGAATTAGCGATTTGTCGCAAGTCAAAGCGGCCTATAAAGAACGCAACGGGGAAGTCAGCGTGATTCGTTTCTGACAGCGCCGCCACAGCGCGCTCATCCGCTCTGGATGCCGTGCCGCCGGCTCGCGGCTGCGATGTGAAACCGGCCCGCGCCGCGCGAGCGGCCTCACGCGCGCGCTCCGCGCGCGGCCGCCGTCGAGACGAGCCCCTCCGCAAAATCTTGGTAGCGATAGCCGGCGGCGCGCAGAGCGCGCGCAAAACCGGCCGCCGGACCAATGTCAGGATTGGCGTTGATTTCCAAGATAAAAGGTTCGCCGGCGTCATTCGTCCGCAAATCGATCCGCGCATAGTCGCGGCAACCGCCGGCGATAAAGGCGAACCGCGCCAAGGTCCGCAGTGCGTCGGCTAATGGGGCGGCGACGTGCGCCGGACAACGAACGGGCGTCGCTCGGTCGGCGGCGCCGTCGGACACCCATTTGCTGTCATAAGTAACGATGGGCCACGGGTGCGTTGCATCCTTGAGGAACTCGATTTCCGCCAATGGCAGCACCTCCAAGTGCGGCAAGGCAACCACGCTCACGTTGAACTCTCGCCCCGGCAGGTATTGCTCAATCAACACCGGGCCGAATCGTTCATGCAGCTCGTGCGCTTTGCGGCGGAGCGCGTCCAGCTCATGGACCACGCTGGCGGCGTCGATTCCCAAGCTCGCATCTTCTGCCGCCGGCTTCACGAATAGCGGTCCAGCTTGAATCGCCTCCTCCAGTTCCAGAGACGGCCATGAACCGGCCGCTTCCAGCCGCCAAAACGGCGCGGTCGGCAAGCCTGCGCCGAGCAGGAGCCGTTTCGTGCGCACCTTGTCATGAACGAGGGCCAGACTGTCAGGCGGAGAGCCGGTGTACGGAATGCCGAGCAGTTCCAAGCAACCGGCGACGTGCGGTTCATGCCGCGAATCTCCGGACAGCCCCTCGACGAGGTTGATGATCACGTCGGCCCGGATCGAGAGCAGCGTTGGCCAGAGCCGTTCCGCTGGACCGCGCACGCCGAGCGCGCGGACCTCGTGCCCCGTGGCGGCCAACGCAGCCGACAGCGCCGCGACCGATTCGAGCACGCCCGCCTCGGATGCATAGTCGGCGTGGTCCGGCGACAGAGTCGGCTCGTTGTAGAGGATCGTGAGATTCATTCGGGCCGCGGTCCCAGCGGAGGAATCGAATTGCGACGCGCCGCTCGCCTTGAAACCGAGGCGGCCGCGAACGGCGGGCCGTTTTGCGTTCCCGCCGCGAATCTCGTATGATGCGGCCTGAGCCGCAGTTCGCATCGAGTCTGCCGCTGATTTTGTCTGGCCGCGGAACCTTTCCGCAAGAGGAAATCGCATGAAACCGAAAGAAGTTTTGGCGCTGTGCCGCGAAAAGGATGTCCGAGCGGTCGATTTTCGCTTCATGGATTTTCCCGGCACCTGGCAACACTTCACCGTCCCGGTCAACAAGCTCGATGAAGACGTGTTTGAGAACGGGCTCGGCTTTGACGGCTCCAGCATCCGCGGTTGGCAGGCGATCAACGAATCGGACATGCTCGTGCTGCCGGAGCCTGAAACCGCCTTTCTTGATCCCTTTACCGCGCTGCCCACGCTGGTGATGATCTGCAACATCCAAGATCCGATCACGCGCGAGGACTATTCGCGCGATCCGCGCAACATCGCTCGCAAGTCGGTCAATTATCTGAAGAGTACGGGCATCGCCGATACGGTATTCATGGGTCCGGAGCTCGAGTTTTTCATCTTCGACGATGTGCGCTTCGATCAGAACTCGCACGAAGGCTATTATCACGTCGATAGCATCGAAGGCGAATGGAATCGAGGCCGGGTCGAAAGCCCGAACCTCGGCTACAAGCTGCGCTATAAGGAGGGCTACTTTCCGGTCCCGCCGGCCGACAAGCTGATGGACATCCGCAATGAAATGATGCAGACGCTGATTGATTGCGGAATCGATGTCGAGGCGCAGCACCACGAGGTGGCGACCGCCGGCCAGTCGGAGATCGACATGCGATTTGCTCCGCTGGTGCGGATGGCCGACAATGTGCTGATCTACAAGTACGTGTTGAAAAACGTCGCGCAGCGCTATCAGAAGACGGTCACGTTCATGCCCAAACCGCTATTTGGCGACAACGGCTCCGGCATGCACACCCATTTTTCCTTTTGGAAGAACAGCCAGCCGCTGTTTGCGGGAAGCGGCTATGCCGGCCTGAGCGAAATGGCCCTGTTCGCGATCGGCGGCGTGCTGAAGCATGCGCCGTCGCTGTTGGCCTTCACCAATCCGACGACGAACAGCTACAAGCGGCTTGTGCCCGGCTACGAAGCGCCGGTGAATTTGGCCTATTCGCAGCGCAACCGGTCGGCCTGCTGCCGGATTCCCATGTACAGCCCCAGCCCCAAGGCGAAACGGGTGGAATTTCGCTGCCCCGACCCCAGCAGCAATCCGTATCTCGCCTTCTCGGCAATTACGATGGCCGCGATTGACGGCATTCAAAACAAAATTCATCCGGGCGAGCCGCTCGACAAGGATTTGTACGATTTGGAGCCGGAGGAGCGGGCTGAAATCCCGCAGACGCCCGGTTCCTTGGACGAGGTGCTCGCGGCCTTGCAGGCGGATCATGAATACTTGCTCCACGGCGACGTGTTCACGCAGGATGTGATTGAAACTTGGATTCGCTACAAGCGCGAGAAAGAAGCTGATGCGGTCCGCTTGCGCCCGCACCCTTACGAGTTCTGCTTATATTTCGATATCTAACCGCCTGTCACCGCTTCCGCCGGCCGGCATGCGGCGGCCCGGCGCGGCCCGGCGCTCGTGCGGCCGTTTTCTGTTCCGGCGATGATCAATCTATGACGCAAGAAAAATCGTTCCAGGCGATTTCGGGCTGGAGTATTCTGTGGCTGAATCTCCTGCTCCTATTCGGCGGATTCATTGCCGGAATCATGCTGGGCCGCGCGGAATCGTTCGCGGCGCTCCCTTGTTACCTCGTGGCGTTTGGCACGCTGCTTTCGACCCGCGGCCATTTCACGCTGCAGCCGAACGAAGCCTGCGTCCTCTCCTTATTTGGACCCTATGTTGGCACGGTTCGCGACAGCGGCTTCTTTTGGGCCAATCCGTTCTATGCGCGGCGCAAGATCTCGTTGCGGGCGAGAAATCTGGAAGGCGCAAAGCTGAAAGTGAATGACAAGCAAGGCAACCCGATCGAGATCGCGATTGTCGTCGTATGGCACGTGGCGGACACCGCGCACGCTTGTTACGACGTCGATAATTACGAGAATTTTGTCCGCATTCAAAGCGAAACGGCCGTCCGCCATCTGGCCAACGCGTATGCGTACGATCACGGCGAAGAGCACGAAGTCACGCTTCGCAGCGGCGTGGACGAAGTTTCCACGGCCCTCTGCAATGAGTTGCGAGAACGGTTGGCGCAGGCCGGGGTCGAAGTTGTCGAGGCCCGAATTATGCACCTCGCCTATGCCTCGGAAATCGCCACGGTCATGCTGCGCCGCCAGCAAGCGGAAGCGGTGATCGCCGCGCGGCAAAAAATCGTGCATGGCGCCGTCAGCATGGTTCAAATGGCGCTGATCGAGCTCGAGGAGAAAAAAGTCGTCACCCTTGAGCCCGACCAACGCGCTCGGCTCGTCGGCAACCTGCTCACCGTCCTCTGCGGCGAAATCGAGGTTCATCCGGTCATCAACGCCGGCCAGTCGTAATCGCCGATGGAAGTAGCGGATCTCTTTCGCGTGCAATGTCGGGTGGCGACCAGCACGGCGCACGCCGGGCGCACCAGCGCGCATCGTAGGGTGGCGACCAGCACGGCGAAGCCGTGCGCAGGCCCACCACGTTTCGGCAGGCCATTGGAAATGCCCGTTTCCAGATTTCACCCGCATCGCAGTGGGCCTGCGCTCGCTCGTCCGCACCCTACAATTTCAATGCGCGCCGTCATTGCGGAACATCGTTGTAGGGGGGCGACCAGCACTGCGCATGCCGTGCGCAGGCCCACCACGTTTTGGCAAGCCATTGGAAATGCCCGTTTTGGATTTCACCCGCACCGTGGTGGGCCTGCGCTCGCTGCGCTCGCTGGTCCGCACCCTACAATTTCAATTCGCCCCGTCGATCATTGCGGAACTCCGTCGTAGGGTGGCGACCAGCACGGCGAAGCCGTGCGCAGGCCCACCACGTTTCGGCAGGCCATTGGAAATGCCCGTTTCCAGATTTCACCCGCATCGCAGTGGGCCTGCGCTCGCTGCGCTCGCTGGTCCGCACCCTACGATTCAAGGCTGCGCGATGCGCAGGTCGCTGTCACGCGATGCCCTTGGAGCCGGGCCAAAATTTCGCCGGGCCGCCATTTCGCTGCTTGTGGGACGGCTACAAAATCCACGACATCAGAAACAAAATGCCCAAGATGACCGACAAAAAGAGCCCAATCGAAATCGCGAAGCGGATCGCATGCTGCAAAATCGGCCCCATCAACTCGTGCCGCGTGGCCGCATAGACCAGGCTGACGCTGACCAAGAGCGGGAGCGAATACCACAGTTGGGCGATATGAACGCCAAATAGAATTGCCATCATACAGAGATCTTCCGGGCGGAATACAGACAGACGAAGCGGGCAGACTTAACTCGGCGGCGGAGTCTTGGGCGCCGGTTTTGGCGGCGTCGTCGCGGCCGCCGGTTCGGCTTCCACCAGATAAACCGGCCCCCCGAACGCGTCAAAAATCGCCAAGACATTAAGCAGCCCGGCCACCATCGTGAACAGCGTGCCGAGATCAAACTTCAAATTCGGATCGCGATTCCACTCGGCCAATTCGTCCTGATTGCCTGCCATCTTGGGCGGCACCATGATTGGCGGGTCCAGCAGCGGCAAAGGGGAGAGGTTGTTCTTGGCGCGGTAGGCCTGCACGAGCGCTGGCAGGGCCGGAAGTCCCACGCCGATTTGGCAAAAGTAGGCCAGCCGCTGGTCGTTTTCGCGCATCGACGCGTACACAACTTTTCCGCCGCCGAGAAACAGACCGTAGAAGAATGTCGACAAAATGCAGATCATGAAGAGGCCCCCTTTACCAAATCGTCGTTGGTAGAGGTGCCCTGCCCCTGGAATCAGCCACGCCAAAAAGGCGGCCAAATACGGATCGCGCAAATTGATCGCGATTTCTTCGCGCGGTGGAGTTTCAGGTTTAGACACGTTGGTGGACGCCATCAGACTCGTTTCCGCCAGCTTCGTCGATTAAAGAAGACAATTCTATCTCTTTGAACTCGTTTTGAAAGAGCAATTCATTTGCACAACAGCAACTTGCGCCGGTTGGTAACCGGCGATCGAGCGCTTGCGGCAGCGGACAATCGGGCCAATCGGCACGATCGGAACCGACCGCCGCCCAGGCCAGCAGCGCCGCGGCAGAATGACCTCCCCAGGAGATTCGCTGCGGCTGCGCATTTCTTGGGCCAGCCGGCCGGCTCCCGCTGTGTCCTTCGTTGACACTTTGACCTAAGCCATTTAGAGTAAATAAGTTGGCTTCTTTCTTCTTGGTCGCAATGAGACGGTCAATTCGTGGGCAATAAGCCTTGGTCCGGCGTTTTCGAGCAATCCACGGATGGACTTGTCGAGAAGTTTACCGAAAGTGTGAGCTTCGACCGGAGACTCTACGCGCAGGACATTGCCGGATCAGTCGCGCATGCTCAGATGTTGGCCCAGACCGGACTTCTCTCGGCCGACGAGTGCCGACAAATTGAGCAGACGCTGGCGGACATCCGCCGAGAAATCGAGCAAGGCACTTTCCCCTTCTCGATCGAGCTGGAAGATATCCACATGCACATCGAGCGCGCTCTGACCGATCGGCTGGGCGACGTGGGCCGAAAACTTCACACGGCCCGCAGCCGCAACGATCAGGTGGCGACGGATCTGCGGCTGTGGGTCCGCGATAGCATCGATGCGACCGACCGACTGCTGGTGGCGGTGCAAAAGGCATTCGTCGGGCGCTGTCCGGACGATCGCGATTGCGTCTTGCCCGGCTATACCCATTTGCAAAGAGCCCAACCGGTTCTCGCTCCGCACTACTGGCTAGCCTATTGCGAGAAGTTTGAACGCGACCGGATGCGGCTGGCCGATTGCCGCCGGCGGACGAATGTGAACAGCCTCGGCGCCGCGGCGCTCGCCGGAACGAGCCTGACGATCGACCGGCAAGCAACAGCGGCACGGCTGGGCTTCGCCGACGTTGCAGCCAATAGCTTGGACGTCTCCAGCGACCGCGATTTCGCGCTCGAGTTTGCGTTCTGCTTATCGCTGATTGCCTTGCATTTAAGCACCTGGGCCGAGGAATGGATTCTATGGTCGACCGCGGAGTTCAATTTTCTCAAACTGCCGCAGGCGTTTTGCACCGGCTCTTCGATCATGCCGCAAAAGGTCAATCCGGACGTGCTGGAGCTGACGCGCGGAAAAACCGCCCGCGTGATCGGCAGCTTGCAAACGCTCCTGGTGCTGATGAAGGGATTGCCGCTGGCCTACAATCGCGACCTGCAAGAAGACAAGCGCCCGCTGTTCGAGGCATTTGATACCGTGGCCGCCTGCTTAGAGGTGGCCGCGCCGCTGGTCGCCGAGGCAAAATTGAACCGTCCGGCCATCGTGGAACGCCTTGATCGAGGGCATCTCGACGCGACCACTTTCATGGAACACCTGATTCGCCAAGGTATTCCGCAACGAACCGCCCATGGAATCGTCGGCAAGCTCGTTCGCAAAGCGCTCGACCGGGAGGTCCGGCTGTCGGACTTGCCGCTGAGCGACTTCCAAGCGGTCCACTCGGACCTGGACAAATCGGTGTACGACGTGCTCGGCGTCGATCGCGCCGTGCAAGCTTTCGCGAGCTACGGCTCGACGGCCCCGCGCGAGGTCGACGAACAAATCGCCCGCTGGCAAAAAAAACTCGGACTCTCCTCTTAATCTAGTGCGAGTGGACATCATGATCGACCCCCAAATGACTTCCGATTCAAGACCGCGAGCCCGCCGTGCGCTCCAGTTGGCTAGCCATCGAACTTGGCGCCGCGCTAGCGTGGCGCTGGCGGTCTGCTTAAGCGCGGGTTTACTGTCGGCTCAAGACGCGCCGCAACCGCCGGCCAAGACGCCACCCACGGCAGCCAAGCCCAAAGGGACGGCGAAAGCGGACGCAAAACCGAACGCCCCGCCGCCGGTCGACGCGACCCAGCCCGAGGCATTGGCCATCCAGTCGATCCTCGATGCGCGGCCCACGACGCCGGCGCAGCTCTTTCGCGCCGCTGACCTCTTGGCCAGTTTGGGCCGGCCCGATCTGGGCAAGGTATTTCTTCAGCAGTTGTTGCAAGCGAACCCGGATCAGGCCACGTTGGCCTCGATCGATAAGCAATACTCGTCGGGTGTCGTGCTCCGCGTCGCTCAGAATAAGGACCTAGCCCCGGAAGGAGCTCAGGTCGCCGATGCGATCTTGCACGCGGCTTCGGCGCTGGCAACGAGTCCGGAGCATCTGGCGCAGCAGATCGCCCGCTTGGCCGATCCTTCGCCTTCGGTGCGCCGCGATGCGATGCGCGAGTTGCACGGCGCCGGCTCGGCAGCGGTCGCGCCGTTGGTGACGGCTCTGGCCGACCCGGCCAATGCCAAGAACTTTGGCGCTTATAAGACGGCGCTGGTCGGGCTTGAGCAGCAAGCGGTTGAACCCTTGCTCGGGGTATTGGAGTCGGACGACGCCGCGCTCAAGGCCGAGGTCATCGAGGTGCTCGGGCGGCTCGACGCCCAAAACGCCGTCCCCAGTTTGCTGATTCCCTACGTGTCGCCGAAAAGCACGCCGCAACTGCGCGCGGCGGCCGAGACGGCTCTGCATACACTCGTCGGTAAAGTGCCGACTCCCGCAGAGGCCGAGACCCTGGTCCGCCGGCAAACGGCCGAGTATTTCAACCGCCAACGCCCGCTGAAAACCGATCTCGATGGGCGCGTCGAAGTCTGGCATTGGGACCCCGAGAAAAAACAGAGTGTCGCAGCGCACTATTTAGCAGACGAGGCGAACGTGGCCCTGGCTGGCCGGCTGGCCCGCGATCTGCACGAGCTGTTTCCGAAAAACGACCAATATCGCCGCTGGTATCTCGTGGGAATTCTGGACAGCGCCGCGTATCGGGCCGGGCTAGGCCATCCGGTCGCCAAAGGGCCGGGCAGCGCCTACGAAATCGCCAAGGGGCGCACTCCAGCCGAAATCGAGGATGCCCTCGACTATGCGCTCGCCCAGGACCACTTGCCGGCGGCCACCGTGGCGGCGGGGGTTCTCGGTGAAATCGGCCATGTGGATATGCTCACGCGGCGCGGCGCGGAACCTTGTCCGTTGGTGATCGCGGCGAGCAACGCGGACCGCCGCCTGCGGTATGCGGCCATCGACAGCATTTTGCGTCTCGACCCGAGCAAGCCTTTCCCTGGCTCAAGCGTGGTGCCGGAGGCCTTGGGATTTTTCATCCGCGCTTTTGGATCGCGGCGGGCGCTCGTCGGCCATGCCAACGCGATTGCCGCGGAGCACTTGGCGGGCCTGTTGCGCGACCAAGGATATGACCCGCTCTTCGCGACGAACGGCCGCGACCTGTTGAAGTTGGCGGCGACAACGCCCGACGAAGAATTGATCTTGCTCAGCTCTTCGCTCGACCGGCCCGTCATGCAGTCGGTTGTCCAACAACTGCGGCACGATCGGCGAACCGCCTTGTTGCCGGTCGGGCTCGTGGCGGCGGGCGAGGACACCGAAGGAGTCAAGATCTCGGCGGAAGACGATCCCTTGAGCGAAGGTTTTCCGCAGCCTTACGACAAGCGCGGAATGGAGATCATTGTCGAGCGATTGCAGAACCGGGCCGGCCGCAATTTCATTGCCCCTGAGGAACGCAAACAACAGGCCCAGGGCGCGCTCGACTGGCTGCACGCCTTGGCGCGCAAGGACGACCAAACCCTCTTCGACGTGCGCCAACAGCAACCCTCGATTGAGATCGCCTTGCAAATGCCTGAGTTGGCGCCGACCGCCGCGGCGTTGCTCGGCCGGATGGGAACCGCCTCGAGCCAGCGAATCTTGACGGAGTTGGCGGGGCGCGAAACGCAGCCGCTGGCGACGCGCCAAGCGGCGGCCGCCGCCTTCACCGACAGCGTGCACCGGTTTGGCATTCGGCTCACGAAGTCGGAGATTCTGGCGCAATACGGCCGTTACAACCAAAGCGCTACCGCCGACCGCGGCACCCAGATCGTGCTGGGCGAAATTCTCGATGCCCTCGAGGCGCGGACGAAGGATCGCTGATGTTTTGTTTTGGCCGCCTCTGTTACGTTCGGCAAATCGCCGAACTCTGCCGCTAACCGCATGTCTTCTTCGCTTCGCACCACCGACGCCGCCGCCAGCGGACCGCCGATCAAAGGGATCATCGGTTCCGGACCGGCCATGCAAGAAGTCTATCGTTTGACGCGGCAAGTTGCCCGGTCCAACGCCTCGGTCTTGCTGCTGGGCGAGACCGGCACGGGCAAAGAACTGATCGCGAAGGCCATTCATGAACTGAGCGGGCGGAGCGGCGGGCCCTTTGTCCGCGTCAATTGCGGCGCCCTCAGCGAAAGCTTGCTCGAGAGCGAGCTCTTTGGCCACGTTCGCGGTTCCTTCACCGGAGCGGTCAACAACCGGACCGGCCGATTTGAAGCGGCCCATACCGGCACGATCTTTCTCGATGAAATCAACTCCACCACCCCCAAGCTGCAAGTCAAGCTGCTCCGCGTCCTTCAAGAGCGCGAATTCGAGCGCGTCGGCGACACGCAAACCATTCGGGTCGATACGCGCGTCATCGCCGCCAGCAATCGCGACCTGCTCGAGGAGGTCAGCGCTGAACGATTTCGCGACGACCTCTATTATCGGTTGAATGTCGTGCCGATCCCGCTACCCCCCTTGCGCCGCCGCCGCGAGGACGTGCCGGAACTGGTCGGCCATTTCCTCAATCTCTATAATGAAGAAAATGATCGCTACGTCGTGCACATTCAGAAAGAGGCCCTCCAGGCCCTGCAAGAATATTCATGGCCGGGCAACGTCCGCGAGCTGCAAAACTACATCGAACGGGCGGTCGTGATGGCGGGGGGCGATGAATTGACCACCGCCCTCTTGCCGCCGGAACTGCTGAGCGGAAAAACCCCCAAAGGGCCGCGTGCCAAAGCCGCCGACATCGAATCGCTGACCTGCGAACTGGTGCAGCAGGGTTTGTCGACGGCCGGCCCGCATGAAGACAGCTTGCATACCAAAATCGTCAATCGGGTCGAACGCGAGTTGATCGCCCAAGTTCTGGCCGCTTGCGACGGGATTCAAACCAAGGCGGCGGCCAAATTGGGGATCAATCGCAACACGCTCCACAAAAAACTGAAGGAGTATGGCTTGGAAGAGGGCGAGGACGCCAGCGACACCTAGCGCATGTTCGCAGTCCGCCGTAGCGGCCCCGCCAAGCGCTCGCGGGGCGAAACCAGTTCGTTGGCGGCTTGATCAGCGGTCCAATTTGCACGCCCCTCAATCTCGGCCCCCTGTCCCATGCTACCGCATGTCACCCTTGCCTGTTTTGCCGCGAGCTATGCGGTGGCGCTGGCGCTTGAGATCGCGCGGCTCTGGTTTCGCGGAGCGATTCGCAACGCGGCGACGCTCATTTTTTCGGGCCTGGGGCTGCTGACCCACACGCTCTTTTTGGTGGGACGCGTCGCCCACGATCAGCCGCCCGAGGTGCCCCTTTCAAGCTGGTTTGATTGGTATCTGCTGGCCGCGTGGCTCTTGGCCGCGTTTTATCTTTATCTGTCGGTCTTTCACGAGCGGAACGCGGTGGGGATTTTTATCTTGCCGCTGGTGCTCGTGCTGGTCGGCGTGGCGGCCTTTTTCGCCGACCAAGTTCCTTTTGCGCGCGCCGAAGCGAGCAACATCTGGGGACTCATTCATGGCCTGTCGTTGTTGCTGGGCGTCGTCGCGGTCAGTCTCGGATTCATCGCGGGACTCATGTATTTGGCCCAGGCCTATCGCTTGAAAAAGAAGCTGCCGCCAATTCAAGGCTTTCGGCTCCCCAGTTTGGAATGGCTCGAACGGATCAACCTCCGGGCGCTCGTTTGCTCGGCGGTGCTGCTCGGGCTGGGCGTGCTGTCGGGCATCGTGCTGAACGAGATTTATCGCTTGAACGAACCCTCGGCCGCGGTGCCGTGGAGCGACCCGGCCGTGCTCAGCACGACGGCCCTCTTTTTGTGGATGGTCGTGGTGCTGATCTTTAATATGGTCTATCGTCCGGCCCGCAGCGGGCGGAAGGTTGCCTATCTGACGGTCGCCAGTTTTGTGTTCTTGGCGATGATCTTGGCGATTTTGCTGTTCATTCCGACGCATCACGTTTCGAAGCAGCGCGACACGGCGCAGGCCGCTCTTTTTTTCTCGCCACCGAGGTCGCCGATATGAAGCTGCAAATGGTCGGTTGCAGCCATCATAATTCTTCGGTGGCTGTTCGCGAGCAATTGGCATTCGATGCGTCGCAAGTGGGCGAAGCGCTGGGCAAGCTCCGCGCCCGCTTTCCCGGCGTGGAGGCGGTCGTCGTCTCGACCTGCAACCGGGTGGAGTTGTACACGGCGACGGAGAACGCGGAGATCGGCCTTTCGCACCAGGAGGCGGTCGAGTTTTTGGCCGGCTTTCATGGGGTCGAACCGTATCTCGTCTTCGATGAACTGTTCGAGCGCACCGGCGAGGACGCCGTCCGGCATCTGTTCACCGTCGCCGCCAGTCTGGACAGCATGGTCGTCGGCGAGCCGCAGATCTTGTCGCAAGTCAAGCAGGCCTATCAGCTCGCGCAGCAACACGCGGCGACCGGCCCATTGACGCATGACTTTTTTCAAGCGGCCTTGCGCGTGGCAAAACGGGTCGCCACGGAAACGTCGATCAACGAAAAGCGAGTCAGCATCGCCAGCGTCGCGATCGACTTTGCTCAAGAGATTTTCGAACGCTTTGACGACAAGCAAATCCTGGTGATTGGAGCCGGCGAAATGGCCGAAGAAACGCTCCGCTATCTCCGCGACCAAGGAGCGCGGCAAGTGACCGTCGTCAATCGCAGCCTCGCCAAGGCGAATGAGCTCGCGCAAGCTTGGCAAGGGCGAGCCGCCGCCTGGGAACTGCTCGATCGCCAACTGATTGAAGCCGATCTGATCGTCAGCACGACCGCGGCCGCCGAACCGATTGTCACGGCGCAGCGCTACCGCAAAATCGAGGGGGAGCGCTATCAGCGGCCGCTGTTTATTCTCGACCTGGCGATTCCGCGCGACTTCGAGCCGGCGGTGGGCGAGGCGCTCGGCGTCTATCTCTATTCGATCGACGATTTGCAAGCGGCCTGCGATCGCAACCGCAAGGACCGCGATCGCGAATTGCCGCGCGCCGTGGCCATCGTCGAAGAAGAGACCGGCCGCTTCATGGCCGATCTGCGGCACCGCGCGACCGGCCCGTTGATTCAGCGCTTGCGTCGCGCCTGGCACGACGTGCAAGAAGACGAGTTGCGGCGGCTCTTCAACAAGCTGCCGAGCTTGGATCAAAAGACGCGCGACGAAATCACGCAGTCCTTCGAGCGGTACGCCAACAAACTGCTCCATCCGCCGCTCGAGTCGCTCCGCGACGAATCGAAGCATGGCGTTCCGCACGGCTTGCTCGACGCGATTCGCCGCCTGTTCAAGCTGAAAGATTGAGGCGCGCGGCCGTCGCGCCGGAGGGAATTCGCGCGGAACGGCCGCTGCGTCGCGGTCAAGCCAGCAGCTTGTGAACGACGTTGCCGGCGACGTCGGTCAAGCGGAATTCGCGCCCTTGGTATTTGTACGTCAGCTTCGTGTGATCGATGCCGAGGCAGTGCAAGATCGTCGCCTGAAGGTCGTGCACGAGCACCTTATCTTGCACGACGTGATAGCCAAAATCGTCGGTCGCGCCAAACGTGATCCCCGGCTTGATTCCGCCGCCTGCCAACCACATCGAAAAGGCGTGCGGGTGGTGATCGCGGCCCAGAAACTTCGAGCCATTGCGTTCTTCGTTCATGGGCGTCCGGCCGAACTCGCCGCCCC
>DASRSE010000139.1:0-26650 GCA_035656655.1 Pirellulales bacterium | reverse complement strand
CAGACTGCGCACTGCGGCCTCCGGTTGCGCACGCCACGCGTTGGTGGGCCTGCGCTCGCCGCGCGAGCTGGTCGCCGCCCTACAAATCAAGTCACGCGGCGAATGTAGGGTGGGACAAGCGCGGCGGAGCCGCGTGCGGGTCCACCACCTTTCGGCATGGCGTCGCCGCACGGCACGTCAGGCTGCTGCGCGCTAGCACCGTGCGGTCGCGCCGGTGACGACTCGCTGCTCGGACGTCGCACGGCGGCGCACGGCGCGGTGTTGGTGAGCCTGCGCTCGCTGCGCGAGTTGGTCGCCACCCTACAAATGGCTTGCGCAGATACGATTCACGCTCGCCATACGGTTGCCAGATGACCTTGGCACATCGTAGTTTCATCGCATCGTAGTTTCAGCGCATCGTTGTTTGAGCGCATCGTTGTTTCAGCGCATCGTTGTTTCGCCGCACTGTTACTTCACCGCGCCGCAGACAGCGCAGGTTTCCGACCGCGACAAGCTCACGGTCCGAAACTGCATGGAGCGCAGGTCGCATAACAGCAGCTTGCCCACGAGCGGTTCGCCCAGCCCTGAAATCAACTTGATCGCCTCCATCGCGCCGAGCGCGCCGATCATGCCTGCCACGGCGCCCATGACAGGAAACTGCCGTTTCCAACTCGGCGGTTCCTGAGGGTAGAGACAAGCGAGACAGGCGCTGCGGCCTGGCAGCACGACGGTCAGTTGCGCTTCGAGCTCAAACATGGCGCATTCAACCAGCGGCTTGCGCTGCGCGACCGCCTCGCGATTCAACCGCAATCGCTCGCTGAAGAGGGGTGCCGCATCGAGCGTCAGATCGACCTTTTGCATGAGCGCCGCGACGTTGGCGGCGGAGATGTTCTCCGGGACGGCTTCGATTTCCAACCGCGGATTCAGCTCTTGTAAGCGGCGGCGTGCCGATTCGACTCGCGGCTTACCGAGCCAAGCATGGGTCATGAGCAACTGCCGATTCAGGTCGTCGGCGCGGACTTCGCCCCCATGTGCCAATACCAACTTACCAATGCCGGCGGCCGCCAGAAAATAGGCCGCAGTTCCGCCGACGCCCCCGCACCGCGAAATCAGCACGCTGGCCCCCTTCAGCTTCCGCTGTCCTGCCGCGCCAAAATCTGGAATGCTCATTTGCCAAGCGTAGGTCGCCTGTTCTTCGCTGGTCAGTTCGTGGTCATGCATGGTTCGAGGACGCGGCTCAGCCGCCGGCAATCGGCGGCAGAATAGTTAAAACGTCGCCCGAGCGCAGCGGCGGCGAAGCCTCCGCGCGGACTTGGACATCGTTCACAAACAGCAAGGTCGAGCTTTGCGGCTGGCCCTCCGCATTCCAGAGAATCGGCCGCAACGCTGGCCGCGCCTCGCTGATCGCTCGCAACAAATCGAGCACCACGGCCGCTGCGGCCAGAGTGATGCTCTCCTGGGAAATGCCTGCCGCTTGGCGAGCCTGGGCCGAATATTGAATCTGCACAGTCAGCATGGGCGAAGCCGTTTCCGAATCATTTGCGAGCCGCGAAACCGCGCTCGGCACATGGACAGAATAAGAATTACCCAGAAGGCGTTGTTCAAAAGGCTTGCTAAGTCCGCAAGGTGGAAGCGATCGTACCATTTTGCAGCACAAAGCGCCGATCCGCCAGCCGGTCGGCATCGCCCGGATGGTGCGTCACGTGGAGCGCGGTCAAACCTGTCTGCCGGTGCACGTTCGCCAGGAGTTCGAGCATTTCTTCGCGGGTTTCCTGATCGAGCGCGGTCAATGGCTCGTCCAAGAGCATCAAGCTCGGGCGCATGGCCAAGGCGCGGCCCAGGGCGACACGCTGGGCCTCGCCGCCGCTCAGTCCTCCGGGCAAGCGCTCGAGCAAGGCTCCTAGTCCGAGCAATTCCGCCAGTTCATCCACGCGGCGGTCGATCTCGGCCCGCTTCCACCGGCGGACTTCGAGCGCAAAGGCCAGATTCGCGCGGACAGTTAAAGTGGAAAATAAGCTCCGATCCTGGGGCACATAGCCGATTCCGCGCTGAGCCGGCTTCCACGCCGTCACATCGCGGTCCGCGAGCCGGATTTGGCCGCCGGAAATCGGCCGCAAGCCGCAGATCGCTTCCAAGATCGACGTCTTGCCGCTGCCGGTGCGCCCCATCAGCACCGCGTACTCGCCAGGGAGGATTTCAAACGAAATTTGCTCGAGCGCGAACGCGCCTTGCCGCAGCGAGAGGTTTTGGACCGCGATCATGGATTCCAGGGGCCGCGTAGAGCGGCCGTTTCGACTCGGTTGGAGACTCTTTAACAGACCGCTAGATCAAGCCGGAACCTTTCAGGCCAAACAACCGCGCGATCGTCAGCACGGCCACCGCCGCCAGAATCATCAATAGCGAAACCGCCAAGGCTGCTTTGAGGTTGCCCGCCTGCATCTGCAAAAAAATCGTCGTTGATAACACCTCGGTGCGAAAGGGTGTCGCGCCGGCAAAGATCAGAATCGGCCCAAATTCACCGAGCGAGCGCGCCCAGGCAAGCGTTCCGGCGGTCAAGAGCCCGCGCCGCGCCTCGGGAAACACGACTCGCCAAAAGGCTTGCGACCGCGTGCAGCCGAGCGTCAGGGCCACTTGCTCGGCTCGTGGACTAATCTGATCGAACGTGACTCGCATCGTTCGCACCGCGAACGCGCACGCGACCATAAACTGCGAGAGAATTACCGCCGGAATCTCGAACACGACATACCGATTGAGCCAGCGAAACGGCGGATAGCGAAACAAAATGAGCAGGCTCACGCCAATCACCAGCGGCGGCAGCACGATCGGAATATCCAGCAGCGCATCCAGCAGGTTTTTGCCGCGGAAGGGGATCCGCGACATCAAATATCCGATTGGCACGGCGACCCACAACGACAAAACCGTGGTCAACGTGCACGACAAGAGGCTCAGCCAGATCGAAGCGCGGATCTCCGGATCGCGCAGCGCCTGGAGCCATTCCGAAGGGGCCGCATAGAGCAAATCGGCCGCCAGCATCGCGAGCAACAGCATGCCATACACCGCGCCCAAAATGGCGAACGACCAATAAAACGGCGCGTCCGATTTCCGCGGCGGCGGGCTGGCCGTCGCGTCGCCTCCCGACCTCGCGTCAGATGACGACGCCATTCCGCGCTGCGCTGAGCTCATGGACGATCCTCGGCACGCCACTGAAAGCCGACTTGTTCGAACCGCTGCTTCGACTTCGCGGTTTCCAGCGCCTCCTCTAGCCGGTGCGCTAATTCTTGATGTTGGCTATTGCGGCCAACGGCCAACGGCTGCACCGCGCGCGAGTCCGCGCCAGGAATCGGGATCATGTCGAGCTTGTCGCGGACTTGTGAGGTGCTCGCTTCGTAGACAATGACCGCATCCAGGGCGTCGGCGCCGCCGGTCAAAATCTGGGTCACGAGAAAGTCGGCCTTGGGCGAACTTCCGGAGCGCACATTGGCCCGCACGCCGTCATAAATGCCCTTGTTCTTGAGAAGAATTTTCGTGAGCGCGCCCAGCGCCGAAAGTTGCTCGTGGGCGACCCCCACTTTCACTCCCGGCTTGGCCAGGTCCTCGACCTTTTCAAGATGGAGTGGATTTCCCTTTTGGGTCAGCATCACGAGCTTGGTCTCGGTCATGATATGAGCCGGATTAAACAGGGGCTGGATATCCTCCGGCGTCAAGAACGAGACATCGCACGCGAAATAAACGTCGGGCCGTTTCGCATCGCTACCGCGCATCATCCCGAGCAGCACGCCGCAACCTTCATAGATGACGTTGATGCGGCAGCCTTCGCGTTTTTCAAATTCCGCCAGCGTGTCCTTGATGGCCAAGCGCTGGATGCCGCCGCTGAACACGACCAGCGTCGGCTGCGGCTCCCACACGTCTCCGTCGATCGGTTGAAAGCCGGCGCGCGTGAATTCTCGTTCGCCCTTGCCGGGCGCGGCCAAATAGCGGGCGAAGCGCAGCGCCGCCGCGGAATCCGCGGTCGTTTTCAATACGCCCGCCGTGACGAGCGATTTTCCCGCGGCGAATTCCGGCAGCGGAACGGTGTCCAGATGAAATTGCTTCGCCGTGACATCCCACATCGGCCCAGCGTCGAGATTGCTTGTCTGCACGGCCAGCGCCAATTCCGTAATCGTCGGCGGCACGACTTTGGCCGCGGCGATGAAGGGCTCCCAGCGGTTGGCCTTGGTCAACAACTCCTTCGTCATTTTGCCCGCCGCCGCCGTGGCATTCGCGGAGCCGAACACAATCTCCGGCTTGAGCAGGTCGTCCAAGCTGGCCAGGTGGCGCGGATTGCCCGGCTTGATCCCGAGCACGAGCTGCATCTTGGCCAGTGGAACCGTTTCGGCCACCAGTCCCGCCGCGTGGGCGTCTTGGTTAAAGCTGTCGTCGGCAGGGATATACAAATCGCCCTTCGTCGCCGAGCGAATCTGCGCGGCGAGCGAGCCCGAGCTGCCGGCCTGAAGGTTCACGTGCACGCCGTAATCCTGTTCGTATTGCTGCGCGACCGCTTTGACGCTGCTCTCGAGGGCCGCGGCGCAATACACCGTGAGCGAATGCTCCGGCATCGGGTTCGGCCGCCACGCCAACACGCCAATGATGACGGCGCCAATCCCAATCGAGGCGATCACGATCGGCAAGGCCGGATGCGCCGCGCCCGGGCGGAGAGATAAACGAGTGGATCGAGCAGACTCGGACATCAGACATTCTCCGTGGCACAGCCATTTGTAAATTTTAGGAAACCGCTTTGGCTGGTTCGTGCACGAACCGACCATGAGCCATCGTGAAGTTGCGCTGCGCGAACGACGCGGCAAACGGATCGTGCGTCACCAGCAACACCATTCCGCCGGCCTGCGCAAAATCGGCCAGGTGGCGCAAGACCACGCCCGCATGCTCCAAATCCAGGTTCCCTGTCGGCTCATCGGCCAAGATTAGCTTGGGCTCGTTCAAGAGCGCGCGGGCCAGCGCCACGCGCTGCCGCTCGCCCGTGCTCAATTCGCTTGGCAAGTGGCGCAGGCGATCTTGCAAATCGAGTTCGGCCAACAACCGCTCGGCGCGCGACGCCGCTGCGGGCGCCGGATGCGCGACCGTGGCCGCCATGACATTCTCACGAACGCTCAAATAGGGGATCAAGTGAAACTGCTGAAACACGAAGCCGATTTCGTAGGCCCGGTAGCGCGCGCGGGCTTCGCTCGACATTTGATAAGGGTTCTCGCCATTGAGCACCACCTCGCCACGATCGGGCGCCAGCAGCCCGCCGACCATCAGCAGCAATGTCGACTTGCCGCAGCCGCTGGCCCCTTGCACCGAGACGAACTCGCCTGGCTCGAGCGCGAACGAGACCTCGCTCACGGCGGCGACGACATGCCCCTTGGCGACATACGACTTCGAAAGCTGGCGAATTTCAAGCACAGGCAAAGCGATCGAAAGGAGAAGTGCGAAAGGGAAAATGCGAAATAACGCTGGCTAGCCGCGGCTCAGGACAATCGCTGGATCTTGGCGCGCCGCGAGCAAGGCAGGCAGCCAACTGGCCATCGCGGTGAGCAACGGCGTCGCCGCGGCCACGATCAGCCACAGGCGTGGATCGATCATTTTCCACAAATCGGCGGCGTCGGTCAGGGGGGGCCCGGCGGCCAGCGCCGGCTCTTTCAGAAACATTCCGACCAGCGAGCCGAGCAAGCAGCCCAGCATCGCGCCGAGCAAGCCGAGCAGCACGGCTTTGCCCAAAAAGAGAACAAACACGTAGCGCCGCTTCCAACCGATCGCCCGCAGCGTGCCAATTTCGACGGCCCGTTCGCGGACGTTCATCAGCATCAGCACGCCGACCAAGATCAGCGCGCCGACGATCACCAGCGGAACCAGGATCGCCGCAAAATTTTCTTGCTCCTGGCGCAGCACCAACCGATGGGCCTTTTCACGCTCGAGCGAATCGTGCGCCGCCTTCGCGGCCCGATTGCGCTGCTCCGCCCGCGCCAAGGCTTGCGAGGCGAGCTCGGTCACTTGCGTATCGGGCAGAACCTGCATCACGTCCTCGCGAATCGTCGCGAACCGATCCTTGGCGCAGTTGCACTCAAGCGCCTTGATCGCGTTGATTTGCCCTTTCATATCGAGCAGGTCTTGCGCTTCGGCCAGATTCAAGTAGACCGTAATGTCGTCCGCGTTCCCTTTTTCCGGCAACAACTTGCTGACCGTGAACTCGCGGCCAAGCAGCGTCAGCTTGTCCCCCGGCTGCGCTTTCAAGCTCCGCTGGAGTTCGTAGCCGAGCATCATTTTTCCGGGCGGCACGAGATCGAGGATGGGCTTTTTTTCGCTGCCGGAGGCCATCCGCAGTTCGCCGCGCGTGCCAAACAAGATGATGGTGCGATCTTGCTCGGGCCATTTCAGCTTGCGCTGCAGCGACGGAAGAACATGGTTGATCGAGGCCAGTTTCGATTGCGCCAGCTTCGACGCATAGTCTTCGGGCATTGTCTTCGCCGCGTAATCGTTCGCGTACAGGTCGTTCAAATTCTGATCTTTCGGCAAGATCAATAAATTGAAGCCGAGGTCGCGCATGATTTTGCGGGTGTCGTCTTCGAGCTTGGCCATGTCGGCCTTGGTCGCGTCGGCCTTTGCACTCAACACTTGTTCGGTCCGCAAGTCGTGCCGCCGCAGCAAGGTGAACGCACCGACGACGCACGCCGTGGCCGCGACGACCGCTAGCACCCCCAGCAGCGCGTTCAGCCGCCGAAAAAAGAGTTCGCGAAAAATGAGTTGCCACAATCGCATCGCGGATTACCTGTTCATCGAGTCGCCGAGAAAAACCGTTGTCGGAGAAAGTCGCCACGGCGATCCCCTTTAGCGGCGAAAAAATATCACCGTGAGCGCCGAAACGAGCACCAATCCGCCGATCACGACCACGATCACATTGCGGAGCAAACTGGAACTCCCGCCAGCCGGCGCCGTGGCGGCGGCCCCAGCGGGAACCGCCGAACCGGCTCGGTTCGCGCGGTCCTCAAGTGGCGGATAGTCGGCTCGACGAACCTGCGCGGCGCGGTCGGTCGCCGAGATTTCCGCGCCCGTGACGCCGTTGGGAGTAAGCTGGCCGGTACCCGCGGCCGCGTCCGTTGAGGAAGCGGCTCCCGTCGATTCCTTGGCCGCATCGCCGGCTACGGCGTCGAGAGGAGCGGACCGCGCCGGCGGGGGCAAGAAGTCGGCCAGGCCGCCAACGTCCGGCCGCGTTTGCACCACGAGGTGATGCTCCAACAAGGCGTCCCAATGCGCCGCGAGCAACAGATCGAAGCCGGGGTTGGCGTCCTTGATTTCACACGCGCACGCGCCGGTCATAAACGCGCCGGCATGCTCCAAGTTTTCCAAGTTGATCCCTTTGCCGACCATTCCCCAAAGCGTGCGGCCGCGGCCGAAGACAGGAAACACGATTGGCCCTTTGGTCGCTGCCAAATCGTCCTCGCTATGCAGCAACGCGGAGACCAAGAACGTTTCCGACCGGTCGTCGCGGGCGAGGCGCAACGTCGAGAATTCGATCTTAAGCGGAACCGGTTGATTCGTCAGATAATCGGCCGGATCCTGCTGCGGAATCTTTAACTCCGCTTGCACACGCGGCAATTCCTCGGCCAATCGCGCCGCGGCCGCCTCATCCTGAGCAGGGTCGCCGCTTTCTAGCAGCAGCCAGACCGCCGTATCCCCTTTGGTCAGCCGGCGAATTAGTTCTTTACGAACGGGCGAGTCCGCGAGGACGCTGGCCGCGTCGGACAATTTTCCCGCCCAGACCGTCGCATCGAGCCCGAGCGCCGCCGGATAGCGGACCACGACCCAAGGCAAGGTTGGATTTTGCTGCGCGTCAAATAGGATCCGCGCCCCTCCGTCGAGCTTGTCGCGATCGTCGGGGAGCATGATCTGTTTCACCTCGAAATTCGCGGCGCCTCCGCCGGACGCATTTTGCCGGCGGAGCGATTCGACCAAGCCGCGCTGCTCGGCGTCCAGTTTGCCGGCTTGAAAAACGAACACCTGATAGGGCGCCGGCGTCCACCGCTCCAAAGCGAAGCGAAACACGGGCACCGAACAAGCCGGCGCCGACCGCGGTCCGCCGACGATGCATGCGGCCATCAGCGCCAACGCGGCGCAACAGCGGCGCGGCGCCGAGCGCGGCCGGGTGTGCGGCACAGAGGGCCGAAAGCGAGTGTTCATTCGCGCGGGACCGTGTTCGCTCGGTTGGGGCTGACCGCCTCATCATCTTCCGCGATGACTTCGACGCCAGACAAGATCGGGGCTTTGAGCTTCGCGTCGGCGGTCGGAGTCAAACGGACATTCAGATCATCGCTGATCGGAACCGCCTTGAACTCCTTGACCATCGCGTGGTAGCGCCCGCCGGCCTCGCGACATACGTCGAATCCGGTCATTATAGTGTTCCCCTGGAGCGCAATGTCAAATGCACGCTCGCCGGGCTGAACCTCGTCAGGTTCGGAAAAATAGAGACGGACGGTGTAATTGTGCGCCTCGCGGGCTTGCTTCGACAATGTCACTTTGAGATCCGTCAAACCTTTTGCGCCGGAACATGCCACCCAAGGGAGAGTTTCCCCGACAATCACCGAGGAATGGTGACGGAACCATTGCAGCGTATTGGGCCGCACCGAGACCGAGATATTCGGAGACTTGCCGCCGACGCTGGGGTACTCGAGCCAGAGCGTGCCATTGTCTGCTTTGCGATCGCCCGCCGCGCCGAGATTCACCCCCAACCGCTTGATCGCGCTCTTCGGATTGCTTTCGCCGGTGAAGGTCCACATCTCCGCCTCCGGCATGTTCACCAGCGCCAGCGACGTTTGCAACTGATAATTGCAGGTGCAGGTGCGCGTATAATCCGGCGCGGATAGCACTCCCCCCGCCACGACGAGGTTATTGGTGCAGCCGCTTTTGAAGCCGCCAAGATTTCCGGTTCCGCCGTCATTGTCCAAGTCATAGTAACCCGCCGCGCCGGAGCGAAACGTGAGCAAGCATTCCGAACCGACCGGCGTGTTGCAGCCATAGCTGCGCGACCAAGACCATTCCACTTCTTCGCCGGTGAGCGGATCGCGCCGCATCCGCAGCTTGCCTGTCAGCAGGTCGCACGCATTTCCCGACAGCGGGCCGGCCATCAAGATCAGGTCGTGGTGGATCATGGCAGGTCCGCCGAACGCCATGTTGGTCCAAACGACTTCGCCCGTGCGCGCATTCAGCACTCGCATCCCTTTCGGTTCATCGCTGATCGTGTCGCGCGCCAGGCGTCCCGCCTCGACCAGCAAATCGTTCTTATCGGAGTATGAGAGCCAAGTGCCAAAAACATCGGCTTCCGTGCTCCACAGCAGTTCGCCCGTCTTCAGGTTGTATGCCAGGAGCCGCGCCAGATTGGCGGGCGTTTCTCCGCGCCGTTTCAGTTTCGCGAGTTCGGCCCCCGAGATGCGGTCGATTGTGTACAGCCGGCCGCCGCCGACGCAGGTCGCGTTGTGGCGAAAGCCGGCATGCGCGTCGATCGACCAGTGGACCTTCCCCGTGTAGCGGTCCATCACGACCAGATGGCGGCTCGAGGACAGATTGTCGGAGCCAATGCTCTTGAGCTTCGTGGTCAAATTCGAGAAGGCGCCGCTCAAGCCGCTGTCGTTGGGTCGGTCGTCGCCGCCGGTTCCCTCAGGGACGACCTTGAATTGGGCCGGATCAAAAACGGGATCGGCGCCGGCAATCAGCAGATCGTCGACGACATTCATATAACCCCAATTCGAATGGCCTTCCATTCCTTTGAAGTTGGGCAAGCGAAATTCCGCCAGTTCCTTGCCTGTCGCCGGATCGAGGCGTAAGCCTTGGAGTCCATAGGCGAGATAAATCCCATCCGAGGCGGAGATATAATTCGTCCCGCTGGCATTTGCGCCCGGCTGATGCACCGTGTTGTTGTAAAAGGCGCCAAACCCCGGCAGAGTGACCTGCCACAGCACACGGCCGGTGTAAATGTCCATCGCCCGCAGCATGTCGGTCCCTTCGATAAACAAGCGGCCATCGCAGACCTGCGGTTGCGGGCCGTGTCCGTGCCGCGGCAAAACGCCTTCGTTCGTCGAGCCGCCAAACCAGAGCAGGCCCAGCGGCGCCTTGACGAGCGTGTCTTTGGAGACGCGCGTATTCGAGGCATCGGCGTGTTCGTGGGTCCAGTTGCCCGCCCCCGGCAGTGCGCCTGCGCGCGATGTGTAGAGCCGTCCCGCGGTTTCGCGCGAGTGCCAGCCGTCGAGATTCAGACTGCCGCCCGCCGCGGCGATCTTCGCGCGCAGCGCGTCGTCTCCGAGCCAGACCGCTATGCCGCCATACGGCCGTAGCGAATGAAAGTAATGTTTGACCAGCGATGTTCCCACCTCGACCCGCGTCGCCGCCAGATCTTCGCTCACCATCAAATTCGCCAGATAGGGCGGGAGCGGAAAATCAAGCAAGTTGCCGTTATAAACCGAGACTCGGTAGCGATCGATTCCGAGCGCTTGCAGATGTTCGCGAAAGGCTTGCACCCGCTGCGGATCGTCGTCGATGACGATCACCGACAACTGGCTTTGCAGCGCCAGTTCCGTTGCGAGGCGGCCGCTGCCGATCCCCCAGGCGACGCAATAGCCCGCGCGCATCTGTGTCTGGTCGAGAATCTCGCGGGCGGTGTCGGTCCAGCGATCGGCGCGCTCCGCGGCGGCATTTTCGATCGGATGCCGCCGAACGTCCCCCTCGCGGCCTCCATAGCAATAAATATGGCCTTCGCGGCTGACGGCAAACAGTTTGTCGTCCGCCGCCAAGAGCACGCCCGGCGTGCCTGGAAAGTCGGCTTGCCACGAGACGCTTAGTTTCGTTTCGGCCGGCTCCTCGTCGACCTGCACGCCGTCGATAACATCAATCGCCAACAGCTTCCCTTTCAAGCCGGCATACAAATGCGCGCCCGCCTTAATCAAGACTGTCGGGCTCGGCAATTCCAGCGAAGTCAGCTCGCGTGAGGAGACTTTCGGCGTGGAAATCCGCATTCCCTTCAAATCAATCCCTTCTTCCAAGCTGACTTCCGCGGTCAAGCCGTCCAAGGCCACCAGCCGGCCCCCGCGCATGCCAAACCACTTGCGCGTGCCGATGACCGGCAAATCGAGCAGCGGACCGAGATATTTTTCCGTCCCCAGATCGAACGCCTCGCCCCCATTAATCATCAATTGATCGGCAATCGAGACTTCGCAGCCGCCGCCATGCTTGCCGTTCTCGCCCAACAAAAAATAGCGAAGCTTGCCCGTCTGGCGATCGTAGCACGCCGGCACCGATCGCCCGCCGGGAATCATCAGCCGGTCCTCGGCAATCGAGAGTTCGCCTTGCGGAGCCACTCCAGCGAAGGCATCGACATTGTGCGGTTGTTTGATAAACAGCGAGCCGTCGCCATCATTCGTCCACACCTCCTTGCCGGTCGTTGCGTCTAGACAATGGATGAAGACGCCCATAAAGGGCCAGATGCCGGTGGCGAAGTAGACCTTGCCATCCGCGAGGACCGGGGCGCCGCGGGTCGGCCACATCGAGATCAGCCGCTCGTTGCCAAGCACGCGCCGATCGCGCGGGCCGCCGCGATACTGCCACAGCAGCTTGCCGGTCTCCGCCTCCAAGCAATATAAGTTGCCATCGTCGCAAGGGACATACAGGCGGCCGTGCTCGGCGGCCGGAGCGAATCGGATCGGCCCTTCCATATAGAACCGCCACAGCTCGTCGCCGGTCTCCGTATCGAGCGCCGTCACGCAGTCGTACCGCGAGCTGCCGACAAACATCCGCTTGCCGACCACGATCGGATCGTACGCCAGATCCACCTGGAGCTTGGCTTGGTCGGGCCACGCCGGCTTGGTCGGCGGATATTCGCGGTCCCATTGCAGAGAGAGCCGCGTAGGCAACTCTTGCGGCGACGCGGCGGTCCGCTGCGCGTTGTAGCGCGACATCGGCCAGTCCTCTGCACGGACGCCGGTCGCGCAGACCCCGACCACGGCCAGACAGAGCAGAAATCGCATCATATCGAGAAGGGCGATGAAAGGTGGGCAGCCGGATCGCGCCCGCTCGGCCGGCGGGCCGCGAGGGCAATTTCAAATCCGCCGGTCCATTCTACCTCTCGTCCCCCTGCGACGAAAGCGCGATTTGCCAAGGCCAACCTCCCCTCCGGAGCGTCATTCCCGCGCAGGCGGAAATCTGGCTGAAGTAGCGGCCACCGACGCGTCCCAATGACCTGCTTTCAAACCGCGAACACCCTTGGAATGGACCCATCCCAGCGAATGTGCGTGGGGTTGTACAATGGCTTGCTTAAAAGCTGCTTCGAGCTGACAACATCCATCGACCAAGATTGGAAATCACCGCCAAGGCGCGAAGAACGCAAAGGAAGGGGAATAAACGATGCAGAAGAGCCGAGAAGAAATTGAAGTTTTGGCCAAGGCCATCGTGGATGCGTTGGTCAACGTGCATCGCGAGCTCGGGCCGGGGCTGTTGGAATCGACATATCAAGCGTGCCTGGCGTACGAATTGCGAACACGCGAAATCGAAGCGCGTTGGGAAGTGCTCTTGCCGACAAAATATGGCGGAGTTGAGATCGAAGCCGGTTATCGAATCGACATGCTTGTTGCGGAATCCATCACTATCGAAAACAAGTCCGTGCAAGCGATTCTGCCCCTCCACGAAGCGCAGTTGCTGACTTTATCTGAAACTGTCAGGCAGGCGGCTCGGCTTTCTCGTCAATTGGAACGTGCCGCTCATCAAGGATGGAATCAAACGGATCGTCCACCGATTATGAATCCACCCGCTTCCTTGGCGAACTTCCCGCCTTAGCGGTGCAATTTCCTCATACCCGGTTCGCGCTTACCGCGGCGCGCCGGCCGGACTGCTCGTTTCCATGATCGCTTTCAGGCGCTCGAGCGCCTCGGAAAGCTCCGCGTTGGCGCCGCGGCCAAACCATTCCGCCACCGCGGCCGCGACTTTGCCGGCCGGCGGGTTGTACTTAAAGAGCAGCCGCACGGTCGTGCTCGCGCCGTCGCCCGACTCGTCAAAATGGATTGAGCCGGCCGTCTTCAACTCGGATTCGGCGGTGGATTGCCAAGCAATCACCTCGTTCGGCCGCTCCGTAATGATCTCGGCGTCCCAGTGAATCGCGCTGCCGAGCGGGCTGGCGGCGACCCACCGTGAATGTTTGCTGTCCAGCTCAGTCACCGATTCGAGATGGTCAATGAGCTTGGGCAAGTTCTCCAGTTGCCGCCAATAATTGAAGAGGTCGCCCGCCGGCCGCCGAATCGTGGCGCTCGCCTGGCATTTCAGCCCCTCGTGCGGGATCAACCGGTCGCCGCGGGACGCCGGCCGGTTTTCGTCAATGCCCAGCGTTTCATAAAGCTGGCAATGGCCCGTCAGGCCGCGAAACAAGAGCCCGCCCCCCACGATCGACAGCCCTAAGGCCCACGGCGAGCGTTTGAAAAGGCCATAGGCCAGCAAGCCGCTCCCTGCCCCGACCGACGCCAATCGTTCCAGATCGCCCACATTCACATGCAGCGGTAGAGGACGGATTGAGCCCAATTCATGTTCCATGGCGGTGTGCATTGCATTCTCCTTAGGACCGACGCGCGCCGAAAATAGGGTAAGCCGCTGGGCCTATGTGCAAAGAGCATGCCTCAGGCAAAACCGAGGGGCAGACGCGAACTTTTCCGCCGCGTGGCGCCTCTGCTACGCATGGAGTGTCGCCACGGGGCCGGCCGGCGGGTCTCGGGCGATGATTTTCACCGCGATTTTTACCAGGAGCGAACCACGCCCATGGCCGAAAACGAAGACCGCCATGCGCGGCTGATTGTCGAGCAGTTCACGCGGCAGGCGGCGCCCTTCGCGGAAATGCCGATTCACTCCGACGCCGAGGCGACTCGGCTTGTGCTGGAAACGGCTCAAATCAGTGCCGCCGACGACGTGCTCGACGTCGCGTGCGGGCCAGGTTTGATTAGCTGCGCGGTTGCGGAGATTGCCCGCCGGGTGACCGGCCTCGATCTCACGCCGGCCATGATCGAACAAGCCGAGCAGCGGCAGCGCCGGCTGGGACTGAGCAATGTTGCCTGGCAGATCGGCAATGCCCAACATCTGCCGTTCGCCGCAGGGTCGTTTTCCGTCGTGATGACGCGATATTCATTTCATCACTTGCTCGAACCGGCCCGCGTGCTCGCGGAGATGGGGCGCGTGTGCCGCGCCGGCGGCCGGGTCGCGGTGATCGACGTGTGCATGCAAACCGCCGTGCAAGGCGCGCTTTATGATCGAATGGAACAGCTCCGCGATCCGTCGCACATCCGCGCGCTGACGTGGGCGGAATTTCAGCAACGTTTCGCCGCGGCCGGATTGCGCGCGGTCCGCACCGCCTGTTATGCGCTGCCAGTCGATCTGGAAGAGCTGCTTGCGGCCACACGCACCGCGGCGAACGCGGCGGAACAAGTCCGGCAGATCGTGGCCGCCGACATGCCAACCGATGCGCTCGGCATCGGGGCCACGCGGGTGGCCGGCCGCCTGCGGTTTGCATTTCCGATCGCGATCTTCGTCGGGACCAAGCCCTAGCAGCCGGTTAACGCGTTCAACCGTCTGCGTCATCGCGGTGGCGATGCCATAATGACGCGAGTGGCCATTGGTTGCAAAAACGAGCTCTGCTCGCCGATCTGGACAGCCTTGGCCGCCGCGAAACTATCGCCTTCAGCCACCACCAGCCACACCGCCGACTGCTTGAATGCGTCGGTGAGCGAACGTTTCCTGCACAATTTCTTTCCGCCGCGGCGGATGGAACTACGGAGGCTGAATTGCTCATTAAAAGGACCTCCTGTCGAGACCATTAGGCCGCCTCAACCGGTATCCGATTGTTCCGGACTAGCACAATTCCCGTACGATCGCGACTCACGAACTTCGTCATTCCCGCGCAGGCGGGAATCCAGTTTTCGTGTTCCACCGCACGTGGCAATTCGCTGGATTCCCGCCTGCGCGGGAATGACGGCGATAATTGGCAAACCAACACACTCGATCGCAATCGAACTTCCAATTCTTATTGCGTGGCCGCAATCACTATCTATAGGCTATACATTTTACGCGCTTCATCTACCACCTTTGCCATTACGGCTGCCATCGCTAGTTCAAAATGGGACATATTTTTAGCAACACAAGCTGAAAGGCGTTCGACCTTAACCATTGCATCGACACGGCAATCGTGCTTCTCATCGTAGATAACAGCGTCGAGCAAGCCGATTAGGTATGCCCAC
Organism: Pirellulales bacterium; assembly: GCA_035656655.1. GTDB lineage: Bacteria > Planctomycetota > Planctomycetia > Pirellulales > DASRSE01 > DASRSE01. Next base: position 11,384 of record DASRSE010000139.1, on the reverse strand, counting down.
AATGCCTCTGCGGGACGGCGTGTTTGATATTCCACGCATGCTTCCTTCGCCAAGTTAAACAGCTCCAATCGGGACATAATATTATTTCCAGGATTGAATCGTTGATTAAGTATCATCGCTTCTCACAAGGGCAGACTCGAATACCATTCACCCTTCTCCCGCATCATAAATCATAGTTATACATCTGCCGAGCTTCCCGGAGTACTTTGTATAGTACCAACGCCAATGCAGTTTCAACGTCCTCGACATTCTTAGCAACAAAAGCCCCTAAGTCTCGATAATAAGGCACATTCAAAGTGCGAGTTCCACGCTTCTCGTCATCTATTATAATATCAAGAAAGTCGATAATCCATGACCACCAATGCTCGATTGGATTACGTTTTCGATACTCTGAGCAAATTGATTTAGCCATTTGACATAGCTCTAAGCGGGACATAATACTATTTCCAGGATTGTATCGTTGATTTAATGGCAATCATGCCCCGCCTCTGAGTGCAACGATGGCCCCACATGCCAGCAAAGCTAAAAACACCAGCATTCCAATTACACACCCAAGAACGGGACGATTAAAGCCTCGAGCCGTCGATGCGGTCGGTCGGCGAGCGCAGTATCCAATAGTCCCGGACTAGCGCAATTCCCGTACTAGCACAATTCCCGTACGCTCGCGACTCACGAACTTCGTCATTCCCGCGCAGGCGGGAATCCAGTTTTCGTGTTCCGCCGCACGTGGCAATTCGCTGGATTCCCGCCTGCGCGGGAGTGACGGCGCAATTGCAAACGATCACTTGGAAGGCGGCCCCGGCGGATGGCTCGGCGCCTCGCCCAATTGGCGAAAATACTTTTCGATATCGAGCTCGTACTTCGGCAAGAACCGCTCCCCCGCGCTGTTGATCAGCGTCTCGCGCTCTTTGTCCGGCAGATCTCCCCAGAGGTTGTTGAGCAGCTTTTTCATCTCGGCCATGTCGACCGGCTGCGCTTTGTCGTTGTGCAGTTTGTCCGAGCTATTGCGAGCTTGGCTGCTGTTCGGGTCGCCATCGCCGCCGGGAGAACCGCGCTGCGCAGGCTGGTTGATTGAACCGCGCGGCGAGCCGGGGCCCGGCGCTTTCTGAGCCGAACTCTGCTGTTGTTTTTGCTGCTGCTTCAACTGTTTAATCAACAGGTCGAGATCGCCGACGATCCGCTGCTGCATGTCGTGAGTCCGCGCCGGATCGGCCCCTTGGCTCAGCTTTCCCTCAACCGTCCGCATCTGCTTATCGATGCGGACAAGCGGATTGCTCGATTCGCCGATGTCCTCGCCTTCGCTGAGCGAGTTCAGCAGATCTTGATCGGCGGGATTGTCGGCGGCCTGCGCCGGAGTCTTAGCCTTCGCCGGAGTCTTGGCCGGCGGATCGGCAGGCTTCGCGCCGGCCGGTTTCACGTCGCCCGGTTTCACGCCCGGCTTGCCGGTCGCCGGTGGCGGCGGTTCGGTTGTGTCCGCGGACTTAGCCGGCTTGTTGTCCGAACCTTCAAGGAGATCGTCAGGCAGGCCTTTCAGCAACTGCTCGTCAAGCGACTCTTTTTTCTCGGCGGCCGGAGCCTGGGGGGATTCCTTGGTCGCAGGCGAGGCCGGCGGGGCAGCCGGTTTGGCCAAATCGGCGGCCGAGACGACCGTGGCAACCAACACCGCCAGCGCCGCACTAAGCGCACGCAGGTGCGAACCGTTTCGCCAACTCCGTTTGCTGCATTTGCTCATGGCACGCTCGCTGAGGAGGAAAATGTCGGGGCTTTCGTTATGGGGGAAGCAAGCCATCGTCGGCCGGGCCGGCACTCGGCTTCGGTCGAACGTCGGGCAACTTTTCTGGCGTTTGCTCCGGGTCGGCGTCGGCCGGCTTGAGCATCCGCTCGAGCATTTCTGCCAAGCGGCCTTGTTGGCGGCCCAATTCACCATACTCCCGCCGTTCGGCGTCGGTCAATGCCGCGTGGCCGGCCGACTTGTCGGTCAGTTCCTTGGTCCGGCGGTTGACGTCGAGTTGCATGAGCTTCAAAAGCTTGAGTTCCGACAGATTGCGAATCGACTCGGCCTGCTGGCCTTGGTTGTCGCCGCCGTTACCGGGGTCGTCGGCGGTTTTGGGCGGCCCGCTCTCTTTATCTTCGGCCAAGGCGGTGAGAATCTCGGCGAGTTGTGCGAGGGCCCGCTGTTCAGCCTGTTGAGCCGTGGCGCCAGGATCGCGCTGATCCAGCGCGTCGACGGCGCGAGCCATTTCGGCGGCGGCCATTTTCAGCGCCAGATTGAAGACCTCCGCCCCGGCTAGCTTCTCGCCGGTCGCCAGCGTTTCTTCGCGGAGGGCATCTTGGGTGCGCGCCAAATCTTGCAAGGATTCCGCTTGCGCGCGCGTTAGCCGCGACTGGGCCTGCTTCAAGTCGGCGAGGCGGATGGTCTCGGCGATGATTTTTTGTTCGCGGTCGTGGAGGCTCTGCAGGGCCGTTTGTAGCTTCGCGAGTTCTTCTTGGGCCAGGTCGGCTTCGGCTTTGCGGCGCGCGTTTGCCAATTGTTGTTGGGCCTCGTCGAGGTCTTTTTCCGCGGCGGCCGCTGCTCCCGCCGCCGCGGCGGCATCTCCCTTTTCGCCCGTCTCGCCGGCCTTGGCGACGGCGCTGCCCCCCTGGGCGGCGGCGCGGGCGGCTTGCTCGGCTTGCAACCGCTGCAAGCGTCGCGCGAACCGTTCAATCTTTTCGGCAAGTTCCTTTTCTTCGCGTGCCAGACGCTGCAACGCTTGCTTGCGCGCGGCTGCGTCGGCGAGCTTCTCGGCTGCGGCGGACTGCTTGCGCAGTCCGGCTTGCTCCTTGCGCAGCGCGGTCAATTCCTGTTCGGCCGCTTTCAGCTTTTTGACCATTCGCGACAATTCTTGTTCGCGCCGGTCGGAGAGGATGTCCAGCAACTCTTGCAAATCTTGACCGGTTTTCGTTTGCTGCTGCTGGGCGCTGGTCAGTTGATTGCGGTCGATTTGCCGACCGGAGCTTTGCATCTGAGTACTGATTGCCGCTTCGCGGGCGGCGGCGACCGCATCGCCGATCGTTTCACTCGCGACCGGCTCGTTTTCTTTCAGCGATTCCGACATCGCATCCATTTGCTGCAACAGCTTGTCGAACTGCCGACCCAGATCGGCTTGCCGGAGCGAAAGTTTTTTCAGATCGGCCTGTTGCTGCGGAGTGAGATCTTTGACTTCTTGCGACAAGGTCGTGGGCTGAAGCTTGGCGGTCTCGGCGGCGATTGCCGCTTGGCTTTGCCGCACGTCGCCGATATCGCGCGCGAAGCGGCGATAGTTATCCCACTGTTTCAGGTCTCCGAGCCAGCGCTCCAGCGCGCTGATAACCGCGCTTTCATGAGTCGCGGCCGATTGCAGCGCGGCTGCGAGCGCGCCGTCCGACTTTTGCTCCGGCGCGTCGAGCGCGTTCTGGCCGCTCTTGGCCGCAGCCGTGAGCGCGCGCTCGATCTGCGGCAAGTGTTCTCGCTCCAGCCCCGCCAACTCGGCTTGCAAGCCGCGCATCCGCCGTTCCAGGTCGGGACTGCTCACGTGGTTGGACTGCAAATCGGTCAGAAGCGATTCGATCAGATTCACCAGTCCATCGGTCGGGCTGGTCAAGGTGCGGGCGATTTGCCGCTGGTTCAGCTCGATGCTTTGCAGCCGATCGATGTCGGGCTTTTGCAGATGGCCAACTTGCTGTTGCTGGATGGCGGTCGCGTCCGTTTGGGCCTTCGCGTCGCGCTCCATTTTGAGAGCCCGCGCCAGTTCGCCCAGGATATTCGCTTGGCGCTGTGCAAAGCGGTCTTCCAATTCTTTGGTCGTGATCACGGTCAACTGGCGCGGCGTACTGTGGCCTGATTGGCCTTTGTAGTCGGCGGCCACGGCATGAAACAAAACTTGCGTGCCCGGCGGCAACTTCAGCGGCCCCAATTTCCAAACCTGCTCGATCGTTCGCGCCTCGCCCGGCTCCGCGCTCGCCGGCGCGCCGTCCGCGGGCCGCGGCAAGGCCTCCGGACCGGCGAACAGCGGCAAGTCGAAATCCTTCTGCTCCGAGTGGTCCGAACGGCTGAACTTCAGCCCAATCGACCGAATCGCCAGATCGTCCTTCGCCAACACCCGCAGCGGCACGTCGGCCTCCGCCGTGACAAACAGATTCGCCGCCGGCTGTTCCAAAATGACCGTCGGAGGCAGATCGGGAATCGCCCGCAGTTCGTATTTGTTTTCCGGGCCCGCCGTCAAATCATCGGTATCGACAAACTCAAACCAGTATTCGCCTGACTTTTCGATCCGCCATTGATGCTCGGGCAAATCGTCGATCGGCAGGTGGAACGTGCGGCCGGCGGGGTCAACCGCGACCGGCAAGGTTGCGCCTCCGGTGAAATGAACGGTCGCCGAGCGCAGCGCCATCGAAACCGTCCCGGTCATGGCGACCTCGGTTTCTTGCAAGGCGACAATCCGCCGTTCCGATGGTTCCGCGGGCCGGCCCGTGTAAGCGGGCGGCGTGAGCTTGATCTTTAGCGCCTCCAGTCGCGGCGGCTCAAGCACTGCCACGCGAATCCACGGCATCGATTGATCGTCGCCTCCTTCGGCCCGATATTCAAATGGCCGCTGAACCGCGTCGCGCCGCGCCACCATCCGGTCGTTGACGAATTGCATCTTCTCGACTTGCTCTTCGCCTGGCTGACCGCCGCTCAGAGTTCGATAATGAATTCGCACTTCGGCCGGGAGCCGCTGGTTCGCATCGAACAATTCAACCTCGAACGGCTGTCCTTGCGCCAAGCGGCGCACCTCGGGCGTGAAATGCAGATGGTGCTGTTGCGGCCAGACCGCGCTGCCAAACGGCGCCGCCAGCCGCGTCAGCCCGAGCGCCAATGAGGAGGGAGCCCACACCGCCAGCGCGAGCGCCGCCAACACCGGGATCGCCGCCCAAGCCCACGCGCGGCGGGCGGGGCGAGCGTCGACGATCTGCGCCAAGTTTTCGTTGTCCAACTCGGCCGTCGTCCGCGCAATCACCGCGCGGCGCAGCAAGAGCGATCCGGCCGTCGGATCGTCTTCCGCTTGATGCAGAAAATCAATCGTGCTGGCCAACTGCCGCTGGACCCGCGGCATCTGCCGCTCGATGCTTTGGGCGATTTCGATGTCGCCGGGTCGATACCGCAGGGCCGGCAGAAGAAAGCGATATCCGCTCCACACGAGCACGCCGCCGGCGGCCGCCGAGCAAATCAGCCGCACCCCCTCGTCCCGAAACCGGAGCCAGTAGTCGAGCGCACCTAGCGCCAGCCACGCCAATCCCACGATCAGAACGAGCCGCGCGAAAGCGAACAAGAGCAGTTGCGCCCGGGCTCGGCTCCGAACCGCTTCGATCTGGTTGAGCAGCGGATGAGGCATGGCGTTGCGTCGAAGACAGCCAGACCAGAAATACGTTTAATGAAACGCGTTCGCACTTCGCTCGGGACTGAGCGCGGCCCCCGCGGGAGGCCATTCCATTCCGCCTCCCCTTAGTCTATCGGAAACCGGCCCAATCCAAAAGACGAGTGCGGACGAGGCCGAAGCGGCCATTCGCCATTTTCGGCCCCTTTTTGGCCACCCTTTTCGGCCGCCCTTTCGGCCACCGTTTTGGCCGCCTTTTTGGCCGCCAGTGCACCAAGGCGAATCAAGCGGGGGCCATGAGCAACCGAACGCACCGAACTCGGGCTCGCGCCGTCTAGGCCACTCCGCCACGGAACGGATCGTTGCCAAGCGCGACCCGAACGGCTGGATTCGCGGCGAGGGATGACAAGGACGCAATGCATGCGTTCGCGCGACACGCTGGATTGCGCCTGCGCGGGAATGACGGGACGATTCGAGACTCAGGAGTCTCGCTTGCTGCCACCCATGCGTTAGCAGCCTGCTGAAGGATTCAACAGGCTGTGCCAGCGCACGGAGGCGATGGCCTAATCAGGACGCGCGTCGTTATTTTGCGAGCCGTGCGGAGCTATGCGCTGCCCTTGGCGCGGTTGAAAATTGCCGCGCGGACATTTCCAACAAGCCGGCTAACTAACCGAGTTGCTCCGCAAGCGCGACAAGGATGCCCTCCGGCCCGCGGAGGTACGCGAGCCGGTAGGTGTCCTCGTACTGCATTTCACCCAGGAGCTCGGCCCCGTGAGAACGCATGCGCGCTACGAGCGCGTCGAGGTCATCGACGGCGAACATGACGCGACGGAATCCGAGCGTGTTCACCGGCGCGTTCACGGGCCCGAAGCGGACCGCGTCGGGTGTGTCGAACTTGTCCAACTCGATGCCCTGCCCGTCGGGAGTCCGCATCATCGCGACGGTGGCCCGAACATCCTTGAGTCCGATCAGTTTCGCGACCAAGGGCCCTTCGACGGTCTGCTCGCCCTCCAGCTTGAGGCCCAATTCGAGAAAGAACGCCTTGGCCGCTTCCAAGTTTTCGACAACGAGGAGGACGTTGTCCATCCGTTTAAGCGTCATATCCTTGCTGCGCTCGCTTCCCTGAGAATGCCTGTGCTGGCCAATGGTGGCGTATCGCTGTTATTTTAATCCGCTCGCGTGGCGACCGGAATCGTTCCCAAGGCCAGGGATGGCCGAATAGGATCGAATATCCAAGTGGGCAAAGCGATTGCGGAGCTTCGGTTGCGGAGAAAAATCGGAGGCTGTTTTCTGGCCGTCCGGGCGATAAAATGGAGGAGCCAAAACCTGCGGATTTAGGCCGTGACGGAACCGCGTGTTGGCGGCCGCAAGCGGCTCGCTGCGGCATGTTCCGATCCCCTCTCGACCATCTTTCCACCTCCTCATGGCTGTCAAAACGATTCCGATTGTGCCCTTATGCGAAATGACGATCGGCCAAGAAGCCGACCTGTTCGCGCTCCTGTCCGCGCGCGAGGAACTGACCACGCGCGACGGCAAGCCTTATTTCAAGGTCAGCTTTCGCGACGATCGGCGCGAAGTCAGCTTTCCGGTTTGGAACGATTCTCCATGGGCCGCCGATTGCAAGCAGAACTGGCAGGCGGGCGATTTCTATAAGCTGCGAGCCGTCTATCGCGAAACGAATTATGGTCCGCAACTGGACCTGAAACGAATTCGTCCGATTTTGGACACCGACGCGGCCGACGGGTTTGACCCGCTCATGTTTCAGCCGCGCTCGCGGTATGAGCCGGCGCGAATGTTCGAGCAACTGATCGAGACGGCGACGGCCAAGATCGGCGACGCGGCGCTGCGAAACGTGGTGCTCGAGCTGCTCGCAGCTTATCGCGAGACGCTGTTGACCTTGCCGGCGGCGACCCGGAACCATCACGCCTTTGTCGGCGGCTGGCTCGAACACGTGCGCAGCGTCGCCCAAAACGCGAGCTACTTTGCCGAGAAATATGCCGAGTATTATCCTGACTTGAACCCGCCGTTGAACAAAGATCTGGTCGTGGCCGGAGCAATCCTCCACGACATCGGCAAAGTGCGCGAGCTGGAACAATCCAGCCAAGGGACCGAGTACACGGAGGCGGGCAACTTGATCGGCCACATTGTCCAAGGGCGCGACCTGGTTCGCGAAACGCCCGCGGCGAAGCAACTCGACCCGGAGACGCTGCTCCGGCTCGAGCACATTATTCTATCGCATCAGCGGCTGCCGGAGTGGGGCTCTCCCAAACCCCCAATGACGCCGGAAGCGCTCTTGGTCCACTATGCGGACGATCTCGACGCCAAGTTCAACATGGTGTTTTCGATCTTGCGCGATCACACAGGCGAAGCGTTTATGACGACCAAGAAAAACATCTTGATGCAACCGCTCTACCGAGGCAAGGCATGAACTGGCGATGGGCTCCGCGCTGAGGGGCCGCTGGCACGCGGGATGTTTTTGAGCCGGAGGAGCGCGTTACTTGGCCGGAGGACCGGCGGGGTTGCTTGGCCGGAGGAGCGCGTTGCTTGGCCGGAGGACCGGCGGGGTTACTTGGCCGGCCGACCGGCGCTGTTTCTGAGCCGGCCCGTGAACTGGCCTTTAGAAAATGCCGAGTTGGTCGCGGGCTTCTTCCGTCATCCGGTCCGGGGTCCACGGAGGGGTCATGACGAGCTTGATTTCGACTTCGCCCGCCCCTTCTAACTGGGACAGCACCTGCTTCGAATTGCCTAGCAGTTGCGGGCCGGCGGGACAAGCGGGGCTGGTCATGGTCATCTCAACCGTGATGTTCGTTTTTTGTTCGGGCGTCTCGGTCGTGGCGACCGTGTACACCAGCCCCAAATCAATGATATTGACGAACAACTCCGGATCGATCACTTGCTTCAGCGTCTCGCGAATCAAATCTTCAGAAATCGACATGGCAAACTATCAACGAACAAAGGAACAGTGACAGGTAAACGCTTAAACCCCGCTTGGGTGTCGGGGTTTCTCGGTCGGACAAAAAAACGAAAACGAATTGCGATTCGCCCGCTAAGAAGGCGAAGAGCGCGGCGAAAGGGAACCAAGCCGATTCGTTCGTTTGGCATCGCATCCGTGCGATCATGCAGCCGGTTGAATACTTCAACGGCTGCTAAGCAATGCGGCGATCCTTAGGCGGGACAAATCTGCGCCAGTCGATTCTGCACGGGCGACGAAACTTGCGGTGAGATCGCTCGCATCCGTGCGAAGCCACGTTCTATTTTAGCGGCAATTTCTGCCAAGGAAAGTTCAAATGAACTTCAATCCGCCAACCGCACATAAACCCACCCTGCCTCTACTTTGACAGAATGGCTCATGGTCGCTTGAGTGGCAGGCATGGTCAGCGCGGCGCCGGTGCGAATATCGAATTTCGCTCCGTGCCGCGGACAAGCGATCGTGCAGTGGCCAGCATCCAATTCCCCCTCGGCCAATGGCCCCCCATCATGGGTGCAAACGTCATCGAGCGCATAAAATTGATCATCCACATGAAACAGAGCGACCAGCCGATCGCCGACTTCCACCAATTGCTTGCCAGGGCTTGGAATTTCCGCCGCTTTTATCACGCGAAGATAATCAGACATCGATGCGAATCATCCGGAGAAAAGCGGGATTAAACAGGAAGTAACTGGAGGATCGACACGGCGCCTTGCCAGGCCACGGCCCACGCTGCTGAGAATTTCAATCGTATTCGCGAATCCGTCGGCCGATCGCGTGTCCCAGCGCCTCGCGGACGCTTTCGATCGTGATGCGATCAAAGACCTGTTGGAAAAAACCGGCTACGATCATTCGCACCGCTTCGTTGCGGGTTAAGCCGCGGCACCGCGCGTAGAAGATTTGCTCATCATCGACGCGGCCCGCAGTCGAACCATGCGTGCAGCGCACGTCGTCCGCCTCGATCTCAAGGCCCGGGATCGAATCGGACCGGGCCGTATCGGAGAGAACGAGATTGTCATTGCGTTGATAGCCGTTCGTCTTTTGGGCGTCGCGATCGACCTTGATCATCCCGCGCCAGACGAGCCGCGAATGGTCTTGCAGCGCGCCCTTGTAGAGCAAGTCGCTCTGGCAATGGGGCGCGACATGGTGTTGATGCGTGTTGTAGCACAGGTGTTGCTTGTCTTCGGTGAAGATGACGCCGTTCACCTGGGTCGACGCGCCCGGCCCCACCAGCGCGACATGTTGATTGACTTTGGCAAGTCGGCTGCCGAGCGCGCTGATCGTCCATTGGAGCGACGCGTCGCGGTCGACCAGGGCTTTTTGATGGGCGAAATGCCAAGTCCCCTTGCCCCAATTTTGCAAGTTGACGTAGCGCAGCCGCGCTTCGGGGGCGAGGAGCAATTCGATGGCGCCGCAATGGAGCGAAGGCTCGGCGTCCTCGCCGCCGGCCGTTTCGGAGAGCAAAGTCGCCTCGGCCCCTTCCTCCAAAATCACCAGCGTATGGCTGAAATCGACTCCGCGCGGCGAGATCGCCGTGAGCGAATGGAGCGGCTGATCGATCACCACTCCCTTCGGCACATAGAGGACCATGCCGCCCGACCAACAAGCCGCATGCAAGGCGGCGAATTTGTCGTAGCGGGCGGAGAACGCCTTCGTCATCAGATGAGGTTGGAGCAAGGCGCCGTGCGCGGAGACCATTTCATCGAGGCTGCCGAAGAGGACTCCTTGCGCAACCCACTTCGGATCGAGCCGCGCGCTCCGCGGCCAGCTATCGACGGCGATCGTCTGACCGGCCAGCTTCACCCCCTCGGTCAAGAGGCCGGGTTGGACCTCGCCCGTCGCGCCGGTTTCAATCGGCAGATGAAAGCGGTCGAAGTGAAACAAGCGGATGTCGGTCCGCATCCACTCCTCGTCCTTGCGCGACGGCATCGGGAGTTCTTCAAACAGTTGCCACGCGGCGCGGCGCCGCTCCAGCAGCCATTTCGGCTCGCGGCGCGCGGCCAGAAACGCTTCAAACGCGGCCGCGGTAATTCCTGAGGAAGTCGCTGTCGACATAGACCTTCATACGCCCCGGCAGTTGGAGGAAAAACGGATCATTCAGCGGCAGCCGAGCCAGCACGGCGGCCCGAGTGCCACGCGGGCGACCGAGCGCCAAAACTCAGGCATCAATCCGTTCAAGTATCGGACACAACAAAACTAGCATCGCGAACGGAGCGAACCGGCAACTGGATTCAACTCCGGCAGGAAAGAGGCCCGGTGCGAGCACCGCCGCTTCAGGAGCCGTCAAAAAAACGACTTCGCCGCTTCGGCCCGCACCTCCTTTCTTCCAGAGATCGCGGGTGGGAAGAAGAAGTTGTTTTGGCCGTGACTTTAGCCAACCGAGCCTTCCATTTGGAGTTCGATCAGACGGTTCATCTCGACGGCGTACTCCATCGGCAGCTCTTTGACGAGCGGCTCGATGAAACCGCTGACGATCATCGTGCTCGCTTCGGGCTCGGTGAGTCCGCGGCTCATCAGATAGAACAATTGCTCTTCGCCGATGCGCGACACACTCGCTTCGTGGCCGATCGACACGTCTTGTTCGTCCACTTCGATGTACGGATACGTGTCGCTGCGGCTTTTGGAATCGAGAATCAGCGCGTCGCAAACGACGTTCGATTTGACTTTGGTGGCCCCCTTTTCGACTTTCACCAAGCCGCGATAGGAGGCTCGCCCGCCATTTTTCGAAATCGATTTCGAGACAATTCGACTGGAGGTATGCGGGGCGCAATGGACGACCTTCGCGCCGGCATCTTGATGCTGGCCGGCCGAGGCGAACGCGATCGAGAGGATTTCTCCGCGGGCGCCCGGCTCCATCATATAGACCGCCGGATATTTCATCGTCAGATGGCTGCCGAGGTTGCCGTCGATCCATTCCATCGTGGCGTTTTCGAACGCGACCGCCCGCTTCGTCACCAGATTGTAGATGTTGTTAGCCCAATTCTGGATGGTCGTATAACGGCAGCGCGCGTGTTTTTTCACGATGATTTCGACAACCGCCGAAT
>DASRSE010000138.1:0-31527 GCA_035656655.1 Pirellulales bacterium | reverse complement strand
CATGCCTGACGAGGACTTCGATATTTGTAATAAGATGAAAGCTCCTCGCACCGTGGCAGGTCTGGCCTTTTGTCTTCGCAGGTCTCATATCGGCGACGTTCGTCCGAAGGTGTATCAATTTGCACGGGCTTTAGACGTGGTTTCGTATCTGGGCCGGTTTCCGGCTTCGGATAGGCTTCTGAAGGGTACCGTTTATCTCCAATAGCTGACCCAATGGCCTTTCCAAGCCTCGTCATAAGATAAAGCCATCGAGCAAATGCGGCGCCTCCAGCAATTATAGGAGCGGCTGAAATTCCCACTGATTCGGCTCCCACCACGGCCTCGACCACTGCCAGACCTAAAAAGTCGCCGTGATTTATTGGGCTAGATTTTGAATATTGGTAATTCCCCTGAAACAGGGCTCGCGGTCGGCCGAAAACCAAGCACGGCAACATTGCCGACCAAATCGTGCCGCTGTCCGAAGTTCGCTGCACGCAGCGGCTTGGTGGACTTTTGAAAAGCTACAGCCGCGCGGCATAGTACCGAACGGCAACAAGAGCGTTGCACTGCGCCACCGGTCCGCCCTCGTGCTCGTAGTTCGCATTTTCGGATCGCACTTGTGATCATTTCTTCCCGCTGTTCGAGTCATTTTTCTGTCGGCCTGTCGTCAGTTTGGTCGTGTTCGGAAGTGAATCTATTTATGGCACGGGTCGACAGGACGCCGCAAGCCAAACCGCCTGCCAAGTCATAGTTTCAGGTCGGACGCTTCCTCGTTCGCCGCCCTTTAACGACCCGTTGCAATTTTCTTCCACGATCCATGAAATTCGAATTCACTATTCCCCTTGATTGCTTTCACATTGCTGCTCATCAAATCTTGAATTGAATCCACTTCCAACCACTGCGTGTCAATCCAAATGGAACATTTGACATCCATGGTAGGAGTTTTTTTGACATCCCATTGCCCATCCATATCGAGATCGTACAGAGCCAGGGTTTGTCCTTCATGGTTCTCCGTAAATAAAGAGGCTACGGGACGTTGGTTCTTTCCTTGCGATTGATAAACTGAGAGACCCGTTTGTGGCGTAACATTAATCGCGACGCTACCAATGCCATTGTCGCTGTCTACCGTAACGCTTAGATTCGAATGTCGTTTCAACACAATGTCGAAACAAGGATCACTAGGAAAATTGGTGCCTACGAGTATTTTAAGGACGTCTGTGTCCGTTATTATTTTTGATCTCGGCGCAGCACCCATAACGCACAGAAATATTGCCGCGCTGACTAGCATAGATCGAACACAAATCACATTGATCAACCGACTTAATGTAATCATGATTCACCCAATTGTTTGACAATTTATAGGGTCGTGACAGTTGCGCGAATCGCAACTCCGTTGAATTATGGATCGTGGTTATAACAACCGATCGTTTTGGCATGTACACATACCTCGTTCCGGTTGAAGTCGCTCTTTAATTTTTTCGTGTTCAACACAAATCTTGCAATTTTTATCTGTAGGAGTGAATCCTGCGAGACACTTTGCGCAAGCCTCTCGAAATGCGTTGATAATTAGAATTTTGGCTGCATCTGGAGCCGCCAATGCCGCAGTAGGAATCTCTGACCCGGTCACAATGTATCCTAAGGCATTCCAAAATCGTGTCCGCCGCATCAGACCAACCAAATTTTAATCCGAAAGCATCCGTTCTTTCTACTGGATTCGATCCGCAGTATTCAAACAGATTGATCCCGCCATTGTACCCTAAGGGATCCGGCCGTAGCCAACATCCAAGTAAGGAGTGCAGCCACCGTTCTCTGGCACTCATCAGCCCCGTTGTAATTTCATACCGATACCCGCAGAAAAGCGTTTCCCAATCCTTCGTTAGATAGGCTTCGCCCCGATTATTATAGGCGATCTGGCTGACCAAAACAGTACTACCGGAAGCCAGCGGTAATTCCGGCATGCCGGGGTCGGCCGGGGCAGACCGCTTGACGAAGGGGAGAAATCGTCGGTGAGCGATGCACGCGCGGGGCCATGGTCGCGGCAAGGAGAAAAGTTTGTTGCCGCGGCGGAAAACGTGGTACGATGCCGGCACGGGACGGGGGCGTCGCTTCGTGGTGTTCGAGAATGCGTGTGACAGTTGATGGCCTGAACGGTAGTTCGTGTTCGAAGCTCCTTCTTTCGCTGGGGAGGCAACATGTTCAGCCCGCGGTCGGGATTTGTTTCTGTTCCTCGGCAGAGGTCGCCAATTGCGAAATTGCGCGGAGCAGGCGCGCCACACCCGCTGCATGTCGATCGGCGCGATTTTTTGCGGCTGGGGGGCGTGGGCGGCCTGTCGCTCGCCAGCTTGTTGGCTGCGCGCGGCGCCGGCGCCGCCGGACAAAGCGGAACGCTGGGGCGAGCGAAGTCGTGCATTTTGCTCTTTATGGGGGGCGGCCCGCCGCAGCAACATACGTTCGACCTCAAACCGGATATGCCGGTGGAAATCCGCGGAGAATGTCAGCCGATCGCGACGAATGTGCCCGGCATTCAGATCACGGAGGACCTCCCGCTGCTCGCGCGGCACGCGGACAAGTATGCGATCGTCCGGTCGGTGACCGATGAGTACACCGGCGGAGCGCATGGCCAGAGCGTCTATCTGGCCTTGACCGGGCACCACAATCCGCGCGTCAAAGGAGACGATATCAAGCCGGAGGCGGACGATTATCCGTGTATCGGATCGGCGGTAGCGCGGCTGCGGACGACGGACCAGCCGGTGCCGCCGCATGTTTGGCTGTTGGAAATGCACCGGCGGACGTTTGCCGGCGAAGGGGCCGGTTTTTTGGGCAAGCAATATGATCCGTTCCGCATCCTGCAAGACCCGAATCGGCCGAGCTTTCAAGTCGAAGCGCTGGCGCCGCCGAAGGATGTGTCGTTAGATCGACTAAACGCGCGCAGCCAACTCTTGCGCGAGTTGGATCAGCGGAGCGACGCGTTTCTCGACCGGCCGACGACCGAGGGTTTTCGCGGATACTCTGAATTAGCCAACAAGCTGCTCACTTCGGACCAGGCAAAGAAAGCGTTCGATCTGACGGCTGAATCGGAACGAACACGTGACCGATATGGCCGGCACAAATTTGGCCAAGGGACGCTTCTGGCGCGGCGGCTCGTCGAGCATGGCGTGCCGCTGGTGACCGTCTATTGGAATGGCGAGCAAGACGTGAGCCAAGGTTGGGACCTGCACTACGAAATCCACAAACGATTGAAGCCGTTGATTTCACCGCTTGATCGGGCGTTCTCCGCGCTGCTGGAAGATCTCTCGGACCGCGGGCTGCTCGACGAAACGCTCGTGGTGTGGATGGGCGAGTTCGGCCGCGCTCCGCGGATCGAGCCGGGGGGCGGGCGCGGCCACTGGGGCAAGTGCTATTCGGTCCTCTTTGCCGGCGGCGGGATTCGCGGCGGACAGGTGCACGGCCGGTCCGATCGACAGGCCGCCGAACCGGCCGATTTGCCTGTCAGCCCGGCCGACCTCGTCACCACGATTTATCAAGCCTTGGGAATTTCCGCGGACACCGAATTGATCGACGTGCAAGGCCGGCCGCTGAGGCTCTGTCAGGGGGAAGTGATTCGCCCGCTGTTTGGCTAGACCTGCTTCCGCCGCGATTTGGCGAGAAAAAATTGCCGACGCGGGACCGCGAAAGTTGGCACCGCGTTCGAGCGCGCTGTGCCTGCTTGTTTCTCGGTTCGCGGCGGAGTATCGTGGAGCCCATGAATACCAACTTTTTTCGGGCTCATGCCCTGGCGGTCGTTCTGTGCCTCGTCTCCGGTTTTGTGGCGTCGTCGGCGCACGGCGAAGAGTTCACCCCGGACGCTGGTTTCCAAAGCCTGTTCAATGGCAAGGACCTGACCGGCTGGGGCTACACGGCGACGGACAAGACGCCGGCGGTAAAATTCGACGGCAAGACCGAAACGAGTGACGGGCGGTATAGCGCGAAGAACGGGATCATCACCGTGCACCCGCACGATCCGGCGAAAGGTCCGCGGCTGCGTCAGATGTGGACGACGGAGCGGTTTCCGCGCGATTTTGAGTTGAAGCTGGAATTTCGCGCGGCGGTAAATGCGGACAGCGGCATCTTTTTGCGCGAGCCACAATTGCAATGCCGCGATTATTTGGTCGCCGGTCCGTACAAAATGCTGAAAAAGTATAAGCCCCAGGAGTGGAACACGATCGACGTGGTTGTGCACGACCACGTCGCTCATTGCACTTGCAATGGCGAAGTGTTGGAAGAAGCCTTGAAGCTGCCTGCCGACGGCCCGATCGGGCTGGAAGCGGACCGCGGACAGATGGAATATCGCCATCTTCAGATCAAAGAAGCCGCAGCGAAATAGGCGAGGCAAAACGCCCGCAGCGGCGCACACGGCCGATGACGCGTTTCGCGCGCTGCGGTATTCACGCCCATTTCTGGCGCAGGCGGCTTTCGATCGCTTCGATGCGGAGCTCCCTGTTCGACCGATTGCAGTTGGTTGGTCGCCGCGCGATTATTTGGCGGCGCGAATATCGACGCAGACGATGTCGTCGGAATCGCGCAGATAGAGATGTCCATCCACGAGCGCGGGGGCTTGCCGCGTCGTGTCGAGAACTTTTGCGCGGGCGAGTTCGTCGAATTTTTCGGGAATCGCTCGAACAATGACGAGTTCGCCCTTGATGGTGATGATGTAGAGCTTGCCATCGGCGAGAATGGCGTTGCCCTTGCCGAATTTCGCTTGTTGCCAGACGCGTTCGCCCGTTTTGGCGTTTACGCAAGTGAGATTGGTGATGGGCCCCGCGCCGCCGATATTGTCGAAGCCGTAGAGATAGCCGTTGTGCAGCAATGACGTTTGCCATTCGTTGCGCAGCACACTTTTTGGCCCGAACGAGGTCCAAACTTCTTGAACGTCGAAGGTCGAGCCCGCCTTGTTCAATTTCAGCAACGCCGAGCCGTGATTCTCGCCGGCGGAGATAAAGACATCGTCGCCGACCGCGATCGGCGTGGCGATATTGCAATCGAAATTGGTCTTATATGGATATCGCCAAAGCTGCTTTCCCTCTGATGGCTCGAGCCCGATCGCGGCATTGCCGGTGAAGACCACGATCTGGGTCTGTCCACCCACGTGCAAGAGGGCGGGCGACGAATAGCCAGCGGTGTCGTTGCCGAGTTTCCAAGCGAGTTTGCCGGAATCTGCCTGATAGGCCACAACGGTTCCCCCCGGCGCGCCGGCGGTCACCATGACAATCCCATCGACGACGAGCGGCGAACAGGCCATGCCATAATCGGCGACCTCGCCGTGCAATTCCCTCACGACATCGTGTTGCCAGCGGATTTTGCCAGTGGATTGTTCGAGGGCGGCCAAAACCCCTTCGCCACTGAATGCGTAGACGGACCCGGCGGCGATCGTCGGCGTGCCGCGCGGGCCGGTCCCCATGGAGTTGTCGTATCCTGCGGTGATCGGCTGACTCCAGCGTTCTTTGCCGGTGGCCGCGTCGAGCGCCAAGGCGGTTTGCTTGCCGTCGCGCTGGACCAGGGTAATGGCGATGCCGCCCTCGAGCGCGATGCCAGACATTCCTTCGCCTCCCGGCACGCGCCATACGATTTTGGGTCCGGCTTTGGGAAAAGAATCGACCAGATTCTTGTCTGTCGATTGACCATTGCGTGTCGGTCCCAAGAATTGGGGCCAGTTTTTCACGTCCGTCTCGGCGGCGGATAAGATGCCTTGCGCCAGAACCGCTCCGGCGACAACGCTCGCGAATGCCGCCCGCGCGAAAAGGTCTGTGATCGGAGTGCGAGCGAAAACGAATGTCGAAGTCGGGCGGCTGCGCATGGGTGCATCTCGGGGAAGAATGGTTTCGCGAAGGACTGGATTTAGCGGACGGAGTTTTGTGCAGCGGCGGGACTCGCTTCGCCCAATTTGGTTGACGACGAAGGGGACCGCATCTTGCCGCGTCACGACTGCGGATTATACCGAATGGCTGCCATCGCGCGCTAGATTTGGCTCTGGATGGAGCGAATTCACGAACTTTCGGCAATCGCGGCAAAAGGGCGGCCAGTGGCGAGCCGAATCGGCGGTGAGTAGAATGCGAATTCGATTTTTCCGCCGGCGGGCCGCGTGAAGGCAATTTTACCGGCGGCCTGCCAGCCGCCAGGCCACCGTGAGCAGGCTTGCCCCTCGTCCGGCGAAATTGCGGGTCAGCCGCTCGCCCGCGGAGCCTGAGGCGAGCCGTTCTGCCACAATATTCAGAAAGTCAATCCATGTTAACGCAGCTTGTTTTGCCTCGCGCTTGGTTAGCGGCCGTACGGCCACGATTCGGCCGCCAGCTCCGGTCCGCCGCGCTCGGTTTGTTCTCCATGATGATGGTGATCGCGAATATGCGTGCGGTCGCCGCGACCCCGTCCGCGGCCGGCTATTCGCCGCCTGGGCCGTGGGGAGTGAGTTCATCTTCGAGCGCGTTTAAGACGCACCAGCAGTGGTTTCCCAAAATGGCGGCAGCCGGCATTACCTCGGTCCGCCTCTTTCCGGAATGGCGCGGAATTGAAACGGCAACAGGGGTTTGGAACTGGTCGGCCAGCGACCTGCTCGTCAAATCGGCCGCCGACAATCATTTGGAGATCAATGCGATTCTGATGGGTTCGCCGCCGGGCACCAAGTCGGTGCACGCGTTTCCGATGCAAAACCTCGAGGACTGGTCGAGCTACGTGAGCAAGTCGGTCGAGCGCTATCATCGGCAGATTCGCGATTGGGAGGTGTGGAACGAAGGAAACGGCGGCTTCAACGATGGCCACAACTCGACGGCGGATTACGCGAAACTCGCCGCCGCAACCTACACTGCCGCCAAACAGGCCGACCCGCAAGCTCAGGTCGGGATGACGGTGGCCAGCTTCGACCCCGCCTATTTGGACCAGGCGATTCTGGCGATGGCCAAAGCTGGCAAGGCGAACCATTTTGATTTTCTGTGTGTGCATCCTTATGAAATCGCGGATGGTTTGGCCGAAGCGGACGGCGAGATTCCTTTTCTGTGGATGGGCCATTCACTTCGCGCGGTGTTGAAGCAGAACGCTCCCGAGCGAGCGGACGCGCCGCTGTGGATCACGGAAATCGGCGCGCGGCTGGACAAAACTCCCGGTCGCGTGGTGACGGAACGCGACGCGGCCGAAGCATTTGTCAAACTGTACGTAATGGGGATTGCCCAGGGCTTTGCGCGGATTCAATGGTTCGAGGCGCAAGACGGAGTCGGCGAAGATCAAGGCTTTGGTCTGCTCGACGCGAAAGGAAACGAGCGGGCGGCATATCGAGCCTTGCAGACGCTCGTGGGAGCGCTCGGCGAAAAGCCACGCTATCTCGGCTGGCTGGCTTTGGGCCAAGAGGGTCGCGGCTATGGCTTTGCTTTTGAAGGCCCGCACGGGCCGGTGCTGGTGGCTTGGATGCCCAAGGGACTGACCGACAAAACAGTGACGTTTGCTGCGCCAATGCAAATCCAAACCGCCGCAACCGGCGCCGAACTCGCGGACCTTAAAGGCGGCTTGACCGATGCGCCGATCTTGGTCAATCGGCTTTCCGCGGAGCTTGTTCAGCAAGCGCGCGCGAACGAGTCCAAAAACTTTCCGTGGGGAGGCGATTTTTCCGCCGCCAAGACGGTCCGCTATCTGCCAGGCCAACCGCATCCGTGCGCAGGCGTTTTTCCTACCGGCCGCGTCGCCAGCCCCACCGTCACGTTTGCCGATGGTTCCTCGGGCGTCCTGCTGCCAGGCGACATCGGCCATCCGCTCAGCTTTTACGTCCATCCTTCGTTCG
The DNA here is from genome assembly GCA_035656655.1 of Pirellulales bacterium. GTDB lineage: Bacteria > Planctomycetota > Planctomycetia > Pirellulales > DASRSE01 > DASRSE01. Next base: position 23,747 of record DASRSE010000138.1, on the reverse strand, counting down.
CGAATCTGGCGCACCGAGATTATTATGTCCGCGCGACCGTCCGCCGGATTGCGCAAGGCAATGTCGGCATGAACCTTTTGTACGAGGTCGCCGACAGCGGCGGCAAGAATGCGTATGCCAACGTGGGACAATGGTTCGGGACGACCAGTGACTCCGCTTGGCAATCCTACATCTGGCACGTCTCCGACGCTTGCTTCGCAAAAATGTGGGGACACGATCTCACGCTCCGGCCGGAGCAATCGGTTCCCTTCGTGTTGGGAAAGCTCGAAGTCAGCACCGAGAAATTCAAATAGCAGTTGATGCATGGTTCAAATGGCGACCGCGCGGCGCCGTTGTAAATGACTTCAATACTTTTCCTCGTTCGCAACTCGTGCTCTTCGCCGCATGAATACCATCGTTCAGATTTCCTTGGATTTGATCACCATTCCCGAAGCGTTGGCCACGGCCGAAATGGCCCTGCGGGCGGGGGTCGACTGGCTCGAGGCCGGAACGCCGCTGATCATTGCCGAAGGGATGAACGGAGTCCGCGCGCTGCGCGAGCGCTTTCCGAACACGCCGATTGTCGCCGATCTCAAAACGATGGACGGCGGCTATTTGGAGGTCGAGATGATGGCCCGGGCCGGCGCGACGCACGTCGTCGTGATGGCCCGCGCCCATGCGGAAACGCTCGACTGCGTGGTACAAGCGGGGCGCGATTTTGGCGTGCAAGTGATGGGCGATAATCTCGGCTGCGAAGACATGATCGCCGGCGCGCGGCTAATCGCGGATCATGGTTGCGACTACGTCATTCATCACATCGGCTATGATGAGCGGCGCGGCATCGCCGCGAAAGGAGGCCGCATGCCCAGCCCGCTCGATCAATTGCGCGAAGTTGTCGCGGCGGTCCAAGTTCCCGTGCAAGCGGTCGGCGGCTTAAGCTTGGAGCAAGCAGTCCGAACGCCCGAGTACGGCGCGCCGCTGGTCGTGCTGGGCGCCCCCTTAACGATTGACGCGGACGCGTTTAAGACCGCCTCGGGCGATCTCGAGTCTTCGCTCCGGCTGATCTGCGAGCGAGTTCATTCTTTCCGGAAAGCGGAGAAGTAGCATGGCGGCTGCCCCAGCCCAAATCGGCGTCGTGAATTTCGCGCCGGAAAAGTTCAGCGTCGAGCTGCGCGAAATCCCGCGCCCCGCAATCGGACCGGACGACGTGCTGCTCGAGGTGGCGGCGGTCGGCGTCTGCGGATCGGATTTGCACCAATGGACCGCGGAGCATAGTTGGCCGGTCAATTATCCGGTCGTGCTAGGGCATGAGTTCACTGGCGTCGTGGTCGAACTCGGCCAAAACGTGCGCGGCTTTCGCGAAGGAGACCGGGCCGTCAGCGAAACGGCCGCCGTCGTCGATCCGAACAATCCGCTGACGAAGGCGGGGTTGTACAATCTCGACCCCACCCGCAAAGGTTTTGGCTACGGCGTCAATGGCGCGATGACCAATTACGTCCGCGTCCCGTCGCGCATTTTGCATTCCATTCCCGATCATTTGTCGTTTGAACGAGCGAGCCTCACCGAACCGTGTTGCGTCGCTTACAACGCGGTCGTGGGTAATGGTTCGATCAAGCCGGGCGATCGGATCGCCGTGCTGGGTCCGGGCCCGATTGGAGTGCTGTGTGGGGCGATGGCCAAATTGCAAGGCGCCGAAGTCGCCGTGGTGGGTATCGAGCGCGATCGGCAGCGCTTGAAAATTGCCGCCGCGTTTGGCTGTCAAACCATCGTCGAAGGGATTCAAGACTGGGCGAAAGCGGCCGATGGACTGGGGGTCGATGGGGTCATCGATGCCGCGGGAATCTCGGCGACTTTGCAGACGGCGATCGACATCGCGCGGCCCGGCGGTTGGATCAGCAAAGTCGGCTGGGGCCGCGCTCCCTTCAATCATTCGCTTGATCCGCTCGTGCAAAAGAACCTGACGCTGCGCGGCAGCTTCAGCCACAATTGGCCCATCTGGGAACGCGTGATTCGCCTGCTCTCGACCGGCGCGCTCGACGTGAGCAAAATCATCGGCGGAACTTGGACGTTTGACCAGTGGCAGACGGCCTTTGAGGAAATGCATTCCGGCCGAATTTGCAAAGCCGTCCTCAAACCGCGCTAGCCCGAACTTTTTGATTGACGATCCATGCCCAAGCTCGCTGCATTTCCGAAGGCCTTTCTCGATTCGTTGTGCGTCGACGGGAGCATGTCGCTCGCCGAGTGGATCGATTTGGCCGCGACGCTGGCGGTCGATGGGCTGGAGTTCTATGGCGGCTTTTTGGACTTGCAAGACTCGCGGCGCTGGCCCGAGATGCGCCGCCGCGCCGCCGACCACGGCTTGTCGATTCCGATGATGTGCTGTTCGCCCGACTTCACCCATCCCAGCGCCGCCTTTCGCCAAGCACAAATCGCCCTGGAAAAAAATTGGATCGATCTGACCGCGGCGCTTGGCGGCAGCTATTGCCGCGTCCTGTCAGGGCAGCGGCGTCCCGAGGTTTCGCGATTCGAGGGGATTCGTTACGCGGCCGACTGCATCTTGGCTTGCTTGCCTTATGCGGCCGAACGAGGAATCACGCTCACGCTGGAAAACCACTACAAGGACGGCTATTGGGAGCATCCCGAGTTTGCCCAAAAGTCCGACGTGTTTTGCGACCTGATCGCGGAGATTCACGCCGCGAACTTCGGCGTCAACTATGATCCGAGCAATACGATTTTGGCAGGCGAAGATCCGCTGGTGCTGTTGGAGAGAGTCAAACAGCGCGTCGTTACCATGCATGCCAGCGACCGTTATCTGAAGGTCGGCACGATCGAAGACTTGCGCCAAGAGGAAGACTCGCTGGGCTACGCGCGGCGGCTGGCGCACGGCGAGATTGGCCAGGGAATGAACGATTACGACGCGATTTTTGCCACGCTGGCCGGCGTCGGATTCAACGGCTGGATAAGCATCGAAGACGGGATGGACGGCATGGAACAACTGCGCGGCAGCGTGCGCTTTCTCCGCGCGATGATGGCCCGGCATTGGCAGCCGGAGACCGGACGCTCCTAGCCTGTTGAATACTTCAATAAGCTAGGGGCTCGCTTTCGTCGCTGGCTGCGGCGCTTCTCGAAAGTGGAAGGCCGGTTTGCCCGTCAAGTCGGTGCTAACCAGCGTCGGACACCAATATTTTTCGACGTGCTCGACGACGAGTTCGGTTCCTTGGAAGTGGTTGACCGCCGGCGGCCGCTCATGGTTGTACATGGTGTCGGTCAGATCGCGAATCAGCGCGACCTGCTTGCCGAGCGTGGTCATTTGGCGGATGCCAAACGGCCGGCCAAGCACGCACATATTCAAATGGACGCCGCAGATCAAAATGCGGTCGATCTTCCGCTGGGCGAGGAGATTCCAAATTTCTTGGGCGTTGTCGCTGATCGCATCGTCCTTGGCGACTTCGAGCTTTGCATTCTCACGCGTCCAAGCTTCGCGGATCGTGCATTTCTGCGCGCAATCGCACCCCATGTCGGAGTCGTCGATCGGCAGCACGCCTTCTTTCTTGCCGTCGGGCCAACACCAGCAAGTCCCCCAGCGCTCGAGCACCGATAAGGGGACCGGCGTCGGCGCAAAGGGAGCGTTCTGCGCGAGCTTGCGTTGCGGAGTGTCTTTGTAGTAGTCCGTCACGCTGCTCGGCGCGTGAATGATCAAGACGCCTTTGTTCCGCACGGCATGCACCATCTCATTCATCGGCCCGGCCAACTCATCCACGCGGCGCGCGGCGCCTTGGCACCAATGATTGTCCCACATATCGCAGAGGATCAGCGCGGTTTTCTGAGCCGGCCAAGCGACCGTTTCGTTGCGGACGGTGTATTCGGCGCCGTCCGCCCCTTTCACGCGCGAGCGCAGATGAAGCTGTAGGCTCTCGGCAGCGCGAGCCCGCGAGATGGGTCCGCTCGACAATATTCCCATCCCAGCCGCCAGCGCGAACAACCAGATGTGCCGCATCGCGATATTTCCTCAAAGCTGGACCGAGTGCCAAGCAAAACGAAAGAACCAGACGGCAGGTCAAAAATCGGCTGCCGAGTTGGCGTCGCTCATTCTAACCCGCATTGTGGCGGTTGCAACTTTTCAAACCTGCCGAGTGGAGAATGGAGCCGTTGGAGCGAAGATTGCCGCCGAGTCAGTCGTCTTGCTGTTTGCGGAGAACCGAGCCTTGATCGATGGGAGTAAAGCCGAGGCGGTGGTACAGGCCCAGCGCCGGACGATTGTGCTGCATGGCTTGGGCTTCCACCAAGGTTACGCCTTGTTGCTGCATCTCGCGCAGCGCCTCGCCGATCAGATAGGCAGCCAGCCCTTGTTTGCGCTTTTCCGGCGCCACCTCCACGTGAATCAACCCCTGCGCGTTGACCCCCCAAGCGGTTGCCAGCGGCTGAAGGTCCCAAAACAGAGCCCGGGCCACGATTGCCTCCCCTTGTCGAAGCACGTACAGAATCCGATTCATGGCCCCTTGCGTACAGGCCTCCCACCAGGTTTTTGCGGGTGGGTCGATCGTCACCTCGATCCGCGTCGAACGGCGGATCTGCATTTGCCGGCGGTCGATGGTCGGGCGAAAGCCGGCCAACTCGCGATGGAAGATCGTGACCTGATCGATTTTGCGATAGCCGTGGCCGAGAAAAAAACCTTGCATTTCCGCATCCGAGTCGAGTATGCCGGGCATTTCGCTGCCGCCGTAGAGTCCCCAATAAAACGGAACCAGCGGCTGAATGCCGCCGGCATAGAGAACTTTTGCGCCGTGGGCACGCAGATAAGCTTCGCTCTGGTGGAGCAACTCCGGGCCGACGACTTGCTGCGGAGCCTGAGGATGGGTCAGCAACAAACAAGTGACGCCGAGGTCGTGACTTAGGTCGCTCTCATCCTCGGTCGCGCCAAAGCCCGCGTGGACGAACCCGACGGCGCGGTCATCCTCTTCCGCGACGATCAGCCCTTCGCGATCGAAATAAGGCTTCGACAGCACCAGCGCGTCGAACAAGGAGGCCGACATCGGCTGCATCAAGCCGCGCATTCCGGTCCGGCTGCGCCAGATTTCGGCGAGGCGCGGAGGATCAGAATTTCGGAATGGACGATATTGGATCAAGCATGCTACCCGGCGTTGAACAAGCGGACGCCGGCGCGGCCGGCAGAGGCATTTCGCGGAGCGGCCGCCCGCGTCAGCCCTGCCCACGATGGTACGCGTTTCGACTCGACTCGTCTAGCATCCAAGTCAACTATTCAATGGCCGGCGCGGAGGGCCGGTCGTGGTTCGAGATTTAGCGAAAGAGGTCGCGATTCGCCGAGCGCGGCAAACTCCGGCTGACGCGTTTACGCCGCGCGGCGCCGCCCTGGCGCGGCGGCGTACTTCGCCGGTCAGGCGGTCGCGAGATCGACATAAATCGTCTCCTTCTCGATCTTCACCGGCAGGCATGGCTGTTGGAGGCGCGGACTCGTTTGATGCTGGCCGGTGCGCACGTCAAATTGCCAACCATGCCACGGACAGGTCACGATGCAACCGGTCAAAACTCCCTTGCCCAGCGGTCCCCCTTGATGCGGACAAATGCCATCGAGCGCGTAGAAACCTTCGGGGGCGTGAAAGATCGCAATAATCCGATCTTCGAGGACTAGTTCGAGCGATTTTCCGGGCGGACAAGCCGCAACCGCGGCCGCTTCAATCCAGCGTGACATAGACTTCCTCAGCAGCAAAAAAGAGACTTTCCGCAGGGCCGAAAAAACCTTCACTTCGTTTTCTACCCGCTCCGACCCGCTCGCAGTGGGCCTGGGGCTCGCGGACGAAGTTGATTCTCGGACCTGCCGGTTGGGGCGGCGGCCTCAGCGCGAGATCGTGGCAAGTCCTCGCCATGGCAGCATTCGGCGAGCGACTTTCGAAACGCGCTGTTTTCCTTTATAGTGGCGAAACCGCAGCGATCCTAGCACCAAGTGGCAACGAGTCCGGCATGTTTGGCGAAACAGGAACCCATATCTTCGCTGGCGTCGTGCTCGCCGCCCTCCTCTTCGGATTGTTCGCGTGGGCCATCCTCGCTTGGCGGAGGTCGTCTTTCACCCCCCTGCAATATCCCTTCTTCCTGTTTCACATCTTCATGTCGCGGATGGTGTGGCGGACTCGGGTGACGGGGAAGCTGCCGATTTCGCGCCAACAAGGGGCGGTGCTCGTCGGCAACCATCGCAGCTCGATTGACCCGTCGTTCATTCAGGTCGCCGCCGATCGAGTCGTCCACTGGATGATCGCCAGCGAGTATTGGAAGGTGCCATTTCTCGGCTGGTTTTTTCGCCTCGCCGAATGCATCCCCGCCAATCGCGGCGGCATCGACACGGCAGCCATCAAAATGGCCATGCGGTACACGCAAAACGGCGGGATCGTCGGAATGTTTCCCGAAGGGACAATCAATACCACGGACAAGGTGCTCCTGCCCGGCCGGCCAGGGGCGGCGCTGGTCGCGCTCAAATCGCGGGTTCCGGTCGTGCCCGTCTTTGTTCACAACGCGCCGTACGACGGTACGATGCTCGGTTGCTTTATCATGCCGGCCAAAGTGCGAGTCGTGATTGGCGCGGCAATCGACCTGAGCGAATACTACGGGCGCGAGCGTGAGGACGGGGTGCTGCAAGAACTGACCTTGCGGTTCATGAAAGAAATCGCGCGCCTCGGCGGTCATCCGGATTTTGAACCACAAATCGCCGGGCGGCGCTGGAAGCCCGAATCGTAGACGCACGGTTCTGGCGGCGTCGCCGCAGGCCGCCGCGGTGCGGGTCTTTTATCGGCTGCGCCACCGCCGCGCGGCGCCCGCCTCCGGCTGGCCGTCCCATTTGATCTCCGCAGAGAAAATCCGCTAAACTGGCGGACATGAACAAAGCCTTTGTTAGAGAGCCCGAACAAAGCGGGGTGGCCCATTGTCCGCGCTGCGGTTCGCTCGGAACGCCGGTCAGCGAGCGCACGCTGGCCACGCACGTCGTTTCGGAGCAAATCCACGCGCTCGGCGAGCTGGCGTTCTTTTGTCCTTTCGCGCGGTGCGAGGTTGCCTATTTCGATCTCTTCGAGCGCCTGCTCACCATCGCCGACCTACGACAGCCGGTCTATCCGAAAGATGCCGGCGCGCCCATCTGTGGCTGTTTTGGCCTGACGCTGGATGACATCGACGAAGACCTGCGCGAGGGAGCCCCTCGCCGCGTGCGGGCCCTGCTCGCCAAATCAAAATCGCCCGCAGCCGATTGCACCGCCAAATCCGCTAGCGGACATTGCTGCATGCCTGAAGTACAGCGCTATTACGTGCGCCGCAGCCAAGGGCAATCGGGCTAGCCGAGTGTGGACCGCAAGCTCTCGCCGCCGCGGGCGTGTCGTCAAGCGGGCAATGTCCGCTATAATGATCCTACCTGAGGCGCTCCGGATCTCAACTCGAGTGGAAATTCCGCATGGCTGCGATTTTTTTGAGCGAAGCCGACGTCCAAAACCTGCTGGACATGCCCACCGCGATTGCCGTGGTCGAAGCGTCGTTTCGGCATTTGGCCCTGCGCGAGGCGCAAAATGCGCCGCGCTTTCGGGTCGCCGCCAAGGGGATCGTGCTCCACACGATGAGCGCGGCCGCTGAATATCTGCGCGTCGTGGGCTGGAAAACGTACGCCACCACAAAACAAGGAGCGCATTTTCTCGCTGGATTGTATGGCGCCGACAACGGTGAATTGCTCGCGCTCCTGCAAGCAGATCGATTGGGCCAATTGCGAACCGGCGCGACAACGGGCGTCGCCGCGCAGTGGTTGTCGTCGGCCGACATCAGCGAACTGGGCCTGATCGGCGCCGGATGGCAAGCCGAAACGCAGCTTCAGGCTCTGGCGTGCGTGCGGCCGCTGAAGCGGGCTTATGTCTACAGCCGCCGCCAAGAGCAGCGCGAAGAGTTCGCCGCGCGAATGAGCGAGCGGCTCAATCTGGAAGTCATCGCCGTGGATCGGCCAAAAGAAGCGGTCGCCGATCTGCCGATTGTGATCACGGCCACCAATAGCCCCGAGCCGGTGCTTGACGGAGAATGGCTCGCCGAAGGGGCCTTGGTCTGCGCGATGGGCTCCAATTGGCGCGGTCGCGCCGAGTTGGATGTTACCGCCATCCGCCGCGCCGACAACATCGTTTGCGATAGCGTCGAGTGTTGCCGCAATGAGGCGGGCGACTTTACCGCCGCGCTCGAGAAAGGCATCTTCGACTGGTCACGGGCCGTCGACCTATGCGATATCGTCACGGCCAAGGCAATCGGCCGCCATCGCGGCGATTCGGTCGTGATCTTCAAGTCGGTCGGAATGGCGATCGAAGACGTGGCGCTGGGCGCCAAGCTTTTGGAACTCGCCAAAGCGGCTGGAGCCGGCGTCACGCTGCCGTTCTGATTCGCCTCGGCAATACGCTGCGCCGGCTTGGCGAATCGGTCGCTTCTGGCGACGTGCGCCGGCCAGGAATGGCCGCGGCAAAGCCATTCCCCTTCAAACCAGCGAGCGAAGCGCGTGTCGTCTGGCTACCGCTCGGCAATCGGCCGCCAAGAGCGCGGCGGCAAACCGGTATAGTGGGCCATCGGACGAATGATCCGGTTATTCGCTTGTTGTTCGATCACGTGGGCCGACCAACCGGCCACCCGCGATACCACGAACAAAGGCGTATACAACTCGACCGGCAACCCGAGATAATAATACAGCCGGGCGCTGGGCCAATCGGCATTCGGAGGCACAGATTTCTTCGCTTCGCTCATCACGCGCTCCATGACGGCGGCCGTTTGCTCGAGCGCTTGATTGCCCGTCTGTTCGGCGAGCTTTACGCACAGCGGTTTGAGAAAGACGGCGCGAGGATCGCCCGCTTTATAAACCCGGTGACCAAAGCCCATGATTTTGACCTTGCGCGCCAGGGCATCGCGGATCCAGGCCTCGGCCTGCTCGGGACCGCCGGCGGCTTGCAAGACTTCGAGCACGCGCTCGTTTGCGCCGCCGTGCAAGGGGCCTTTCAAGGCGCTGATCGCGGCCACCACGGCCGAATGGAGATCGGACAAGGTCGAGGCCACGACGCGGGCCGTAAAGGTCGAAGCGTTGAACTCATGTTCCGCGTAGAGGATCAACGATACGTCCATCGCGCGGACGAACTCCTCGTTTGGCTCTTGGCGTTCGAGCAACCACAGTAGATTCGCCGCCAAGCTGCCCCACTGGTGCGGAGCGACCGGCTCCTTGTCTTGGCGCAGACGATGGGCGGCGGCCAGAACCACCGGCAATTGCGCCAACAAACGCTCGGCTTTGCGCAGGCTCGCCTCACGCCCATTGTCGGCCACGTCGGAGTCCCAGTGCGCAAGCAGGCTGCAACCGGTCCGCATCACGTCCATCATGGGGACCGTCCGCGGGAGCTGCTTAAGTATGGCCAAGATTTCAGCATGGACGTCCCCTGCGGCGGCAAACAGACGTGCTTGAAACTCGCCCAATTCGGTCCGCGTCGGCAAATCGCCGTACAGGAGCAAATAGGCCACCTCGTCGTACGACGCGTGCAACGCCAGGTCTTCGATCCCATAACCGCGATAGTGCAAGCCCCCTTCGAGAGCGCACACGGCCGTCTCGCCTGCCACAATTCCTTCCAAACCGAGATTGTCTGCCATTGCTTAACCGATTGAGGAGGGGAAATATAAAACCGGTACGAAGGAGCCGAGAAGTGTGCGGAGCGTGAGTCAGCGCGAGCGGTCTGGACCTGCTGGTCCGTACACCACGCGATTCACGGGTGGCCAAAATATTCGCGATCGCGGTGCTCGTAATCTTCATAGCCAATTAGGTCATACAACTCCTGGCGGGTTTGCATCATATCGAGCAGGCTCGCTTGCGAGCCTTCGTCGGCGAGCAAGGCCAGGGCCGCCTCGACCGCTTTCATGGCGACCCGCAGCGCCGTGACCGGATACAGCACCACCGAGTAGCCCAGGTCGGCCAGTTCTTCCAAGGAAAGGAGCGGGCTCTTGCCAAATTCGGTCATGTTCGCCACCAGCGGACATTCAATCTCCGCGGCGAATCGCTCGAACTCACGCTTGTCGGCCAACGCTTCGGGAAAGATCCAATCGGCTCCGGCCGCCAGATATTGCTGCGCGCGGGCAACCGCCCCTTCAAAGCCTTCGCCCCCGCGCGCGTCGGTCCGTGCCAAAATGATCGTGTCCGGATCGCGCCGCGCGGCGGCGGCGGCCCGAATCTTGGCCGCCATTTCCTCGACCGGAACGAGTGATTTGCCTGACAAATGGCCGCACCGCTTCGGCAATCGTTGGTCTTCGAGTTGGATCGCAGCCGCCCCGGCCGCTTCCAAATCGCGGACGGTGCGCTCGACGTTGATCGCTTCGCCAAAGCCCGTTTCCGCGTCAACAATGACCGGAACGGCGACGCCGCGGGTGAGATAAGCCGTGTGCTGCACTAATTCGGTGAGCGTGAACAAACCGACGTCCGGCATTCCGAGGGTACCGGTCGAAAATGCCGCGCCGGAAAGATAGATCGCGTCAAAACCCGATTGTTCGATTAATTTGCCCACCAACGCATTGAACGCGCCGGGCACTTGAATGGTGTTGTTTTCGACGAGACCACGCAATATTTTTCCGGGAGAGGTTGCCACGCTTAGCCTTTCAGAATGGGGGCGGACCGCATCATACGCAATCCGCCCGCTCGGCGGCAAGTTATCACGCGAAGTGATTTTCACCACCACGCTCGGCGGCCCAGCTCACGGCAGGCGCAGGAGAATCGTTGATAACGCGCCGCGGAGATCGGGATAGTCAAAGCGGAATTGTGCTTGCTGCAACTTTTGCGGGACGACTTTTTGGCTGGCCAGCAACAATTCATCGGCCATCTCGCCGAGCAGCAGCCGCGCAAGCGGCGCGGGCATCGGAATCAGCGTTGGCCGATTCAGCGCGAGGCCGAGCGATTTGGTGAACTCGAGGTTCGTTACCGGCTGCGGCGAAACCGCGTTGAGCGCGCCTGCGATCGTGGAATTGTCGCAAGCAAAACGAATGACTCGAAGGAGATCGGGCAGGGCGATCCAACTCCAAAACTGCCGCCCCGAACCGATCTTTCCCCCTAGGCAGAGTCGAAACGGGGTGAGCATTTTGGCCAGCGCTCCCCCTTCTTTGGCGAGGACCACTCCGGTCCGCAAGTGAACCACGCGGACGCGCGCGGCGGCGGACGCGGTGGCGGCCTCCCACTCGCGGCAGACCTCCGCCAAAAAACCCGATCCGTTAGGACTTTGCTCCGTGAGGGTTTGCTCCCCCTGGTCGCCGTAAAAACCAATCGCCGAACCCGAGACGAGGACCGGCGGGGGCGCGCTGAGTTTGGCCAATGTTTCGGACAAGAGACGCGTCCCGGCGACGCGGCTATGAAGGATTGTTGCCTTGCGTTTGGCGGTCCAACGTCCGGACGAGATGTTTTCGCCGGCCAAATGAACCACGGCTTCCAGTCCCTCCAGCTTGTCGGCATCGACCCGGCCATTCTCGATATCAAACTGCACTTCGTCGGCGGTCTGGGCCGGCCGGCGCACGAGCCGTAGCACCCTCCAGCCGGCCGACGCGAAGGTTTCCGTCAAGGGTTTTCCGACGAGGCCGGACGCTCCGGAAATGGCGACGATCTTTTTTGAGGTGTTCATCATGCGGTCGCATTGAGCATCGTGCAGGGGACCTTCGCCCGGCTTTTGCAGCCTCCACGCGAACTCCGGCGAAGCGGCTGCTCCAGTTCGTCTTGCCCGGCGGCCGCCGTCGGGTTTCCGCCCGCGGCGATCGATTTTTTGGGGTCGCTCAGTCTGTTCGGATTTGTTAGAATCCCCAGCTTATCCGAATGGGTAAACGTGCGTCTATCGAATCTCATCGATTCCGTCGGTTTCGTTCGCAATCGGGCGGTTTAATCTTGTCAATTGGCATGCCGCCGCAGGCACGCTAGGTTGCTGTTTTTCCAATAGGTCCACCGTTTCATCTCGCTACGCCAAGGAGAGGCCGTCGCATGAGCCAGCTTGATACCGCTCTTGCCCCGCTTGGGAATAGTCCCTTTTTAGGAGGGGCTTCACCGCAGACGATGTACGACAAGTGTCTGGCGGTGGCCAAAAACCTGTGGTGGAGTTGGCACCCCGAAGTGGTCAATCTGTTCCGCGAACTCGATCCGATTCGCTGGCGGCAATTGGACCACAACCCCATCGCGCTGCTCGCCGAGTTCACGCCGGAGCGGCTTGAAATGCGGGCAGCGGAACTCGTCCTTTATAGCCGCATCAATCATGCCTATCGGCGGCTGAAAGAGTACGTCAACAACCAGCAGACCTGGGGGCGGACGCATGCCGGCGTGCTTGGGGCGCAGCCGGTCGCTTACTTCTCCGCTGAGTTTGGGATGCACGAGTCGATCCCGATCTATTCCGGCGGCTTGGGCGTCCTCTCCGGCGACCATATCAAAAGTGCCAGCGGCTTGGGCATTCCGCTCGTTGCGATTGGCCTCTATTACGATCAAGGCTATTTCAAACAACATCTTGATCTCGACGGCTATCAACAAGAAGAATATCTCGACACCAAAGTCGAAGAGATGCCGATGGAACCGGCACTCGGCCAAGATGGTCGTCAAATCATCATCAAGACCGACACCCGCAGCGGCGCGCTCTATACTAAAGTGTGGCGCGTGGCAGTCGGGCGCGTGACGTTGTATCTGCTCGATAGCGACGTCGATGGCAATCGGCCCGAAGATCGCGAGTTGACGAGCCGCTTGTACGGCGGCGACCATCGCACCCGCATTCGGCAAGAGCTGGTCCTCGGTGTCGGCGGCGTGCGCGCGCTGCGCGAACTGGGCATCACGCCGGGGGTCTATCATTTGAACGAGGGGCACAGCGTCTTTGCCACGCTCGAAGCCATCCGCGAACGCATGGAATATGGCGGCATGACGTTTGACGATGGGCTGCGCGACGTTGCGCAGCGAACCGTTTTCACCACGCACACGCCCGTTCCCGCCGGACACGACCGGTTCGACAATGGGATGATGGACGAGCATCTGGGTCCGCTGCGCGAGCAACTGGGAATCTCGCACGATCAGCTCATGGGCCTAGGCCGGGTCGAGCCGCACAATCCGAACGAGACTTTTTGCATGACGGTGCTGGGGTTGAAGCTCTCGCGCCGTGCCAATGCCGTCAGCGCATTGCACGGGCACGTCTCGCGGCGGATGTGGGCCAGCCTGTGGCCATGGCGCGTCGAAGAAGAAATTCCGATCGGGCATATCACCAACGGCGTTCATATTCCAAGCTGGCTGGCTTGGCAGATGCAACAATTGTACGACCGGCAGTTCCCCGCCGATTGGTTCAAGCGAATGGGCGAGCCCGAAGTCTGGCGCGAAATCTATCACCTCGATCCGGGCGAGCTGTGGGAAACCCACTACGCGCTCAAGAACTTGCTGCTGCAATTCGTCCGCCGCCGCATCAGCCGCCAATGCCGCCGCCGCGGCGAAAGCGACGAAGCGGTCGAAGCCGCGCGTAACCTGCTCGACCCGAACATCCTCACGATCGGGTTCGCGCGCCGATTTGCCACGTACAAGCGGGCCGATCTGATTCTCTCCGACATCGATCGCTTGCTCGCCATGGTCAACGATCCGAGTCGGCCGTTGCAGATCATTTTTGCGGGCAAATCGCATCCGGCCGACGAGCCCGGCAAGCGGCTGATTAAGAAGATCGCCAACTTGCGGCATGATCCGCGGTTGGCCGGCCGAATTGTCTTCATCGAAGACTACGACATCAATGTGTGCCGGCACATGATCCAAGGGGTCGATGTGTGGATGAACAATCCACGCCGCCCGCTCGAGGCTTCCGGCACGAGCGGCCAAAAGGCCGTGCTCAATGGCGCCTTGAATCTATCCGTGCTCGACGGCTGGTGGGCGGAAGCGTTCGACGGCCGCAACGGCTTTGCCATCGGCAATGGGCGAATTCATGTTTCCGACGAGATCACCGATCGCCGCGATGGCGACGATCTCTATCGCGTGCTCGAAAAAGAAGTGATTCCGCTCTATTACGACCGTGATATCGACGGTCTGCCGCGGCACTGGATCCAACGGATGATGAACTCGATCAGCTCGCTCGCGTGGCGGTTCAGCTCGCACCGCATGGTGGCCGACTATGTGCGCTCGGCCTATGTCCCGGCGGCCGGCGGCTTGAGCTGCGATATGAAGTTTCATTAAGGCAGCGCGGAAAAATAACGCTGTCTTCCAAGCCATCGGCCTCAAGAATAGCTGCGCGCGGCTCGCAACATAACGACTGGCGTCGTCGTTTTGGCATCGCATCCAGGCGAGGATGCAGGCGGTTGAATACGTCCACAGACTGCTGACTGGTAGAGGAGCGCCGCGTGTGGCCTCCAGGCGATCGCGGCAATTCGGTCTTATTCCACTGCCACGCCCAGCGCCCTTTGAAAACGCGCCAGCCGCGGGACGATGGGCGGCGGAACCGGCAAATGCGGATGCTCCGTGATCGGCTCCAGCACGAGGCGAAGAAAACGCGGGCCGGGCAGCTTCATCGCCGCGGCGAGGCCCGCCTGCCAAGCCGATAGCTCGGCGAAATGAGCGACGCTCGTGAACCCGGCGGCGCGCGCCAAACCGCAAAAATCGGCGCCGATCTGGGCTGCCGCGGTCGTTTGGCTGCCGGTCACTTCATATACCCCATTGTCGAGCATCAGCAACGTCAGATTCAGGGGACGGACCGCCGCGATCGTGACCAGCGCGCCGAGATTCAGCAGCAATGAGCCGTCGCCGATCGTGACGATCACCTCGCGCGCAGGCTGCGCCAAGGCGAGCCCCAGCCCCAACGAAGTCGGCTGGCCCATTGCCGAGGGGAGATAGATCAAGTCGAGCGGATGCTCGGGAAATTTCAGCCATTCGCGGGCGGCGTTCATCGCCGTGACCACAATCTGATCGGTCCGCCACGCACGCAGCGTCTCAAGCGCCGGAACAAGCGGCATCCTCCGCGGCGCGTCGGCCACAGGCAGTGAATTCATGGTCATCGAAGCGAAAGCCTTCCATTCCAGGGCTGCTAATACTCGCGTCCGCTTTAACCTTGCCCTTCGGCCAAGAGCGCCACGCCCGGTTTGCGCTCGCTTTGGCAGCGGCGATAATGCTCGACGAACCGGAACCAATCAGCAGGCTGCTTAAGCAGGACATAGTCGAGTCCCCACGCCGCCAGGACCGGCTCGGTGAATCGCTTTACGGAGTCGGTCGAGTCAGGAATCAAATAGCTCCGATATCCCACCAACGCGAAGATCGGCAACTTCAAGTCGTGTAAAAAATTTCGCATCGCGTCGCTCCCCTCGAAGAAGCCGGTCGCTTGAATCAGAACGAGCGGCCGCATTCCGCCGAGATAGAGTCCGGCGGCGATTCCCCACGCTTCGGCCTCGCGGCAGACGCGAATGAGCCTTAGGCGCGGCGCGGTCTCGAGCGCGTGTTCCCAAGGACCGATTGCCGAGTCTGGCAACCACACGACGTGCGTGATCCCAAGTTCTGCTAGCGTGTCGACAACCTGGGGACCTGAAAACATCAAACGTCAAAGCATGAAATAAGGTCAATGGGAAAGCACGCCGTGGTCCCGCCGCTCCGGACGCGTCGGCGATTGGGCGAGGAGGCTCTAGTTTAGCCAATCGCAGCCGCTTGCCAACTCATCCGCCGCCCCGCAGCGGCATGATCCACTCAAAAGGAACGCCGGCCTCATCGACGCGCGTTTCATGCCGCAGGTTCGCCTGGTGCAACACGACTTCGAGCGCTTTGAGATAGTACGTCTTTCTCTCGGGCACTTTAATCTTGCCCGCTTTCAGATCGATCTTGGCCCGCACCAAACCGTTGTAGTCGAAGAGAAACGGAACCTTCAGGCGGCCTTGCAGCGCGGCGAGGGCGTCTTCGGCCGTCACGTCGTCTAGTTCGACGTTCAAAAACTCAAAGTAAACCGGGGCCATGTCTTTCAGCAGCTTTTCGGGGGGCCAGCCAATCGGCCAAAACTCGGCGACCCCTTTGCCAGGCGTCACCAGGAGTTCGGGGCGCGAGCCGCTCGGCTTGCGCGGAACGAGGACCATGCCTGCTGGCCGGAGCGCGGCGGCAATCGCCGTTCCGCAGGTCAAGCCCTCGAGCTCATCGCGAACCGGATCTTCCGCGGCCAGGGCCTGCTTGGTCGCCGGCTCCAAAGTGAAGGGGGTTTTCAATTTGCCCGCCATCTTCGACATGAATTCGCGCAGCGGCATGCCTTTGGTGGAGAAGCCGACTTTCTGCGCGAGATCCTCGTGTAGATCTTTGAACTGCTGCGGCAGCAAGCCGAAGGCGGTCTTTTTCTGGGTCACTCCGGCAGCGCCATTTTCGCCCAACTCATGGACCCATTTCTCGAAAGCGGCGGCATCGGCGAGCGAAAAGTTTCCGCCGGGGACAATCAGCGCGCTGCTCGCCGAGATCGTGCCGAACACGCGAAACGCCGGCGCGGTCTCGCTGCCGATCGACTCGATTTTCGGTTGCTCGCCTGGCTGCTGCTGGTGGATCCGCAGATTTTCGACGCCATGCGTCGTGAGAAACCGATACCACTTTTGCTGCGCGTCGAGCCCGGCCCCCTTTTCAAAGCCGAGTTCCATGTCCACGTGCGTTTTGGGCCCGGCCGCGGTCGCCGTTTGCGCCACGCACAGCGCGGCCAACAAGAGCGGCACGGTTACCAGCAGCCGATGAGGAATGCAGACGAGCATGGAGGGATCTTTCCGTTGGGCGGTCGCCTATTTCAAGGACGCCAGCCATTCTTTCATCACCCAGCCGACTTTGGCCAGCGACAAGGCTGAGCAATGGTCGGGGGTGTCTCCTTGCGTGTGCCAAAATCGGTGGTCGGGACCGTAATCAAAATCAATCACATCGCAAATCGAAATCTTGCCGATGTCGTGCAGCGGCACGTGATCGTCGCGCAGGTCGTATTTCTTTTGCGGAATGAACTCGCGCACGCCGAGTTTTTTGGCGGTTCCCCAGATGCTGTTGACCAATTCGCGGGTGTCGGTCCATTCGACGCTATGGGCCTCTTCGTAGATCTGCAAATCGGAATCGCCGATCATGTCGAGCAGGACGCCCCAGCGATATTTGAAATCGTGATTGCCCGCGGCGTAGTTCTTCGCGAAATGCTCGGAGCCGAGAAAATACGAATCGCGATTGTCGTCGTAAATCAATTCTTCGCCGTCGAAGAAGACGAAGTCGACACCGAGCGGGCTGTCAAACTTCGGCATCGCTTGGCCTAGCTCCATGAGGAGCGCCACGCCGCTGGCGCCGTCGTTCGCGCCGAGAAACTTCCCTTTAGGATTGCGCGGGTCGCGGTCCGGATACGGCCGCGTGTCGTAGTGCGTGCCGAGCAGGATCCGCTCTTTGCGGTCGGGGTGAAAACGCACGATCAAGTTCGTCATCGTCAGCGGCTTGCCCGTCTCCGGATGACGAATTTCGAATTCTTGCCGCTCGACCTTCGCGCCGAGCGTTTTGAAGTGCTGGGTGATTAATTCTTGCTGCTTCGCCATGCCGGCCGAGCCGCTCACGCGCTGGCCGAGGAGACAAATTTTTTTCAGATAGTCGTAGGCTTGAGTCCCATCGAAGGGAATGTCCTTGAGCGCGATCCGCGAGTAGGTGGGCTCGGCCGCGTTCTGGGTCTGATCGTAAAACAAGAACAAATAGGCGAAGAGAAGGCCGCTCGCCACGAGCACGCTTCCCAAGAAAATGGTTTGGCCGGAGGGCTTGGGCATCGTGTTTTCTCCGTCGAGGAACATGCTTTCATTGTAAAGCCGGCGCGGGCACGCCAAAAGGCCGCTTTTTCACGAATCAGTCGAATCAGGTCGTCGGTCCGATTCGACCTTGCCACAGGGCAAACCTGCGGCCTACAATCTCGCCCCTAACCAAACCGGCCGAGCCAGGAATCCTTCCATGAGTATCAAGTCCAAATCAGCCGCCTCGGATTTTATCGCCGCCACATTCGCCGCGGTCGATCTCCGCCAGCTCGTTGAGGTCGCGGAGCTTGTCGAATTGCAACAAGCGACCGTTGCACGCTGGCACCGCGAGCCATTGGACAATCGCTACGGCGGCTTTCATGGGCTCGTCTGCCAGCAGCATCAGTACAACTATGCGCTTTGGCACGAAGAAGACATGGCACGCAGCCCCGAGGCGGGCGACATGCGGATTGCCGCGGTCAAACGAGCGATCGACCGCTACAACCAACAGCGGAACGATGCGATTGAAAAATTGGACGACTTTTTGGTCGCGGCGGTTGCCACGCTCGGCATCGTCGCCCAGCCGGAGGCAAAGCTGAACACCGAAACACCGGGCAGCACCATCGACCGGCTCTCGATTTTGGCGCTGCGAATCTATCACATGCAAGAACAGGTCGAGCGCGCCGATGCTACTTCCGAGCACGTGGCCAAAGCGGAGCATCGCTTGGCGATTTTGCGCGAGCAACATCGCGACCTGTCGAGCGCGCTGGCCGATCTGTTGGCGGATATTTTCGCCGGCCGCAAGCGATTGAAGGTTTATCGCCAATTCAAGATGTACAACGATCCGAGCCTGAACCCTTATCTGTACGCCAAACAGGCGGCTTGATTACGGCAGGTCATCGTCAGAGAAAGCTGCCGGCCTGCGGATCAATGCCAATTCCCTTGGTCAGATCAACGAGCGCATCCAAGGCAATCAGCAGCGCGCCCGGGTCGAGAATGTCTTCGTCGTCTTCTTCGGCGGATTCTACCACCCGTTCTTCAAAGTGCAGCACGTCGAACCGCGCGGTGCACGATTTCAGTTTCGCGAGCTTCGCTTTTTCTTGCTGGTCCATGCCCGGCAACCGCATTTCTTCGCTGAGCGTCGCCGCTTGCTCGACGACCTCCTCTCCCTCCATGTAGCTGATGTCGAGGGCCGCGTAATCGTCGGGCGAGTGCAGCGTCAGCGATTCGAACCGGCCTTCGTCATCACCTTGCGGATTAATCAGTTGGAAGCGCGGATTCAGCGCCAACAGCGCGCCTGAAATCTTGCCGAGGCTCGGTCGCCGCGCGGCATCAAACAGGACGAAATAGGTTTCGCGCCACTGATAACTTTGATCTTCAAAAGTGGACATGACATCACACGCTCGAGTTTTGAAATAGTTTGCCCACTCGGTTGCCGAAATCATAGCATCGAGGCGTCGTTCCGGCCAGAAGCCGCGGCGATTCGCGGGCTGCGGCGTCGGCCGCCCTAAACTCGCGCGAGGTTCGGCTACCCGCCGAACGTCGCTCGAATCTGCTCGGTCGTAACCGGCGTGATGATCCCCGCCTCGGTGATGATGCCGCGAATCAGACGGGCCGGCGTGACGTCGAACGCCGGGTTATACACTCGCACTCCGGCGGGAGCGGTCCGTCGCCCAAACCCCTGGGCCACTTCATCCGCGTGACGCTGCTCGATGGGAATCAAATCGCCGCTGGCGAGTTTGAAATCGAACGTGCTCCGCGGGGCGGCCACATAGAATGGAATCTGATGCGCGGCGGCCAGAACGGCGACGCCATAGGTGCCAATCTTGTTGGCGGTGTCTCCATTGGCCGCAATCCGGTCGGCGCCGACGAGGACTCCTTGGACGCGTCCCTCTTTCATCACTTGGGCGGCCATCGAATCGCAGATCAACGTGCAATCAATCTGCCTTTGGTGCAGTTCCCAGGCGGTCAGGCGGGCGCCTTGCAACAACGGCCGCGTTTCATCGACAAAAACATGAAATTGCTGGCCCGCTTGCTTGGCCGTGAAAAAAGGAGCCAACGCGGTCCCATAATCGGCGGTGGCCAAACCGCCCGCGTTGCAATGCGTCAGCCAGCTCGAGTTGGCCTCGATCAGCGGCGCGCCATGGCCGCCCAGGGCCCGACAGATTTGCCGATCTTCGGTTTCGATGGCGCGCGCCTCGGCCAAAAGGGCCGCCCGAATTTCAGCGATTGAGCCTGATTTACTTCGCTGCTGGGCCACCTGCAACATGCGCTCGAGCGCCCAAAACAAGTTCACCGCGGTCGGACGACTGCTCGCGAGTTGATCGGCAAATTGCTTCACGCTTGAATAGAACGCCTCCGCTCCCTTTTCCTCCGAGAGCGTTTGCATCCCCAGACAGAGACCATAGGCCGCGGCGATTCCAATCGCCGGCGCGCCGCGTACCCGCAAAGAACGGATCGCCTCGACGACCGCCGGCACATCGCGGCATTCGATCTCGAGCAGTTCCTCCGGCAAGCGCGTCTGATCGATCAAGATCAAGCTGCCCGTCAGCGAACCTTGCCAGCGGAGCGTGGCCTGCGAAGCGGGATTTTTGATTGCCATGCTCACGGCGCGAGCTCCTGGCCCGAGTGCGTTTCACGCACCGGATCGGGCGCCAAGGCGGGCAACTCCAGCGTAAACCGGCTGCCTTGACCGACCGTGCTGCTGACTTGAATGCGGCCGCCGTGCTCCTTGAAGATCTTTTGGCTGACCGGCAAGCCGAGCCCAGTCCCGCGGCTGCCCTTGCTGGAAACGAACACCGTAAAGATTTTTTGCAATTCTTCAGGGGGAATGCCGCAGCCATTGTCCTCAACGATGATCTGGGCAAGCTTTTGGTCGGCAAAATAATGAGAGGAGACGGCGACTTTCCCGCGCTTCGGCTCATTCTCCTCGACCTCGTCCTCCTCCTCGCGCGCGTTCCGCGGATCGCACGCATCGATTGCGTTGCTAACGATGTTCAGCACGGCCCGATGAATCCCTTCCGGATCGAAGCACAGCGTCGGCAGCTCCGCGCACGGAGTCCAGCGCAGTTCGACTGCGACCTCGTTCGCGCGCGTTTGCATCAGCTCGATAACGTCGCCGACGGTCGTGTTCAATTCGGCGGCGACCATTTCAGGCTCGCGTTCCTTGCTGAACGAAAGCATATCCATGACCAGGGCCGAAATCCGATTTTGGTTCTTCTCGACGATGTCCCAACCGCGCTTGAGCACATTCTCGTCATGGCCGGACAGCCCAAGTTCAATGAGGTAGCTGCCCCCGCGAATGCCTTGCAAGATGTTCTTGATATGGTGCGACAAGGTCGCAATGGTTTGGCCAACGGCTGCCAGCCGTTCCGATTGCAACATGGCCGAGTAATAGGCGGTGTCTTCCACCGCGAGGGCCGCTTGGTGGCCGATGGCGACCATCAACTTGAGATGCTCCTCAGTGAATTTCTTCGCCCCGGCGCCCAGCTGCATGACGCGATGGGCCGGAATCGACGTATCGATATAGATCACGCCGACAACATCGTAACGTCCTTGCATCGGCACGCAAATCGCTTCGCGCACGCCCATCTGCACAATGCTCGCCGCGGCGTTCCAGCGGTGGTCTTCGCGAGCGTCGCTCGTCAAAACTCCTTCGCGGCGCTCCATCACAAAGTCCAAGATCGTCTTGCTAATGGTGATCTTCTCGTCGGCCTGATTGCTTTTTCGATCGCGGCGGACTTTGGGCAGCAGGGCCTTCGACTCCTGATCGACGAGCATCACGCAGCCGCGATCGGCCTCAACCCATTCAAAGATGAGCTGCATGATTCGATCGAGCAATTGATCGATGTCGAGGGTGTGGCTGACCGCCAGCGCCGTCCGATACATAATCTGCAAATTGCTCCGGGCCCGGGCCAGCCACGGGCTATGCGAGGCCTCGTCCGCGCCGGACGACAGGAGCGAACTTCCTTCTTCTTGCGTGACCGAGCGGACGATCCGCGATTCTTCGCTCCCTGCCGGGCGCTGGACAATATTCACTTGCTCGCCCAGATCGTCCTGCGAATGTTCGCCGGGAATCGTGAAGAGCAGAAACGTGCGGCCAATTTGCAATTGGTCGCCGGAGCGGATTTCGCTGTCCTGAACGCGCCGGCCATTGACGAACGTGCCGTTGGAGCTGTTGAGATCGGTGACTTTGAAAGCCTCGCCTGCGCGGCGAATTTCCGCGTGCCGCCGAGATGCCTCGGTGTCGTGAAGTTGGATCGTGTTGGCGGCGTCGCGGCCTAAGGTCAGCGCGCCCTCCTCCAGATCGAGGTCATAGCGCGTACCTTGATCCCGCCCTTGAATCACGAACAACGATGGCGCGGTGCGGTTGACCATCCGCGGCAGAGAACCTGATAAAACTGAGATTTAGCCCGCCAACAGGCTCTCAATTTTACGGATCAGGGGAGCGTAATGATAGGGTTTCGAGATAAACTCGCTGCCTCGAGCGGGCGCGGGCCGGCGCTGGGCCGTGCCAAGCATAACCAGCGTGGCAGGGTGTTCCGGCGCAGTGGCCGCAAAGTTGCCAGTCAGTTCCGACGCATCGGCCGTTTCGGCTTCCAGATCGAGGACGATCAAGTCAGGATGGCACTCCCGTGCCATCGCCACCCCTTGTTGCGCGCGGCTTGCTTCAAAAATCCGCATTCCCAGTCGTTGCAGA
Organism: Pirellulales bacterium; assembly: GCA_035656655.1. Taxonomy (GTDB): domain Bacteria; phylum Planctomycetota; class Planctomycetia; order Pirellulales; family DASRSE01; genus DASRSE01. Next base: position 1,354 of record DASRSE010000138.1, on the reverse strand, counting down.
GCCGTCTTGAGGACTTCGCGCGCCTCCGACGATTCGTCCACGATTAATACGCTGTACATCGGATTGGCCGCCATCGAGTTTCCCGGGCTGCGAAAAAACGTCCTTGTTTTTTCGAGTCTTCGCTCGCGCCGAGAGCATTAAAACGCGCTGTCGGTTCACGAATCGAAGGGTGCGAAGGATAGCGAGAGAAACCTGAACTGTCAAAACCGATTTTGTCCCCTTTCCAGCGCGGATCGGTTTCTGCTTGACGAATCGCCGAACAGGGCGGAGAATTTTGGAGAGCCACGCCTTGAGTCGACGCCCGTTCCCGCCAAATCCGCGCCGTGCGCCGCGGCGCCTGCGGCCTGAGATTGCCCCGCTCGCGCAAGTTCCCAGCGAGCAAAACGGCTGCCAGCATGGTCGCTCGCGCCGGGAACGGGTGGCATCAAGAATAGCCCGATTGCGCAAGCTAAGCAATTTGCCAAACTCCGCCGCCGCTTCGCTCCGAACCGCCGACTCCGTTTCCCACCCCCTGGCATCTCCAACCTCGCCGCGAACTCGTTCGCTTCACCCTTTGCCTAGCAGGATTTTTGCCGTGAATCATCTTCGTCGGACCGATCGTTTTGTCTCGCCACGGATGCGCATTACCTTGGGCTTAGTGCTGGCCGCGAGCGTTGGTTTGCCCCTTCTGGCGGCGGAAAAAATCGATCGGTCCAATGTCGCAGCGACCGATCAGCGGCTGACCGACGAAATCCGCACGATCTCCTCCGACACGATGGAAGGCCGCGGCGTTGGAAGCGCCGGGCTCAATCTGGCGGCCGACTACATCGCCAAAAAATATGCCGACCTCGGCTTGAAAATGGATACCTTTCAAGGAACGCCGTTTCAAAAATTCAAGATTTCGACTGCGGCGGAAGAAGGGCCCAAAGAGAAGAACCATCTCGCGCTCGTCGGACCGCCCAATGACAAAGGGGAACCGCAAAAGATCGAACTCCAACTCGGCGCCGACTATTCGCCCCTCGCCATCAGCGGTTCGGGCGTGTTCGATCTTCCGGTCGTGTTTGCCGGCTACGGCATCACCACGCACAAGGAAAAAGGGAGCGATAAGCCCTCCTACGACGATTACGAAGGCCTGGACGTGAAAGGCAAGGCCGTGATCCTCTTGCGGCATACTCCTGATCAGGCCAACCCGCACGGCAACTTCCAAGGGGGGCAGCATCCGGACTATGCTCCGATCGTCCGCAAGGTCTCGAATGCCTACGAGCACGGCGCGGCCGCGGTTCTCTTCTGCACCGACGATTTCGATATTGAGAAGAACATGAAAGGCCCGCGCCAACACTGGCACGAGGACTTGGACGCTCTGGCGAAAGCGGAG
>DASRSE010000137.1:0-43581 GCA_035656655.1 Pirellulales bacterium | reverse complement strand
CGGTGGCCGTTTCTTAGCGTTCCGCGACAATCGGCGCCGCCGACTTCAGCGGCTCCGGCAAAATCGGCCGGAGTTCGTGCGCGCCACGCTCCGGATTTTTGTTGAACTTCTTCAGCGCCGCATCGCCGGCGCCCTCTTCGTTCCGATATTCCGGCACGAGTTCTTTCAGTTTAGTGCGAACGGATTCGGCGTCGGCGTTTAAGAGGCCAGCTAGCCCGTCGATCGACTTCTTCACCTGGCTCAGCGGAAACGGCCGATGGTAAGCGACAAACACCTTGTCATGCGGAGTCGGCAACGTCGCCTCTTCATCAAAATACAATTCCTCGAACAGCTTTTCGCCCGGCCGCAAGCCGGTAAACACAATTTCAATGTCATCCGTGGTGAGGCCCGACAGGCGAATCAAGTCCTTCGCGAGGTCCACAATCCGCACGCTCTCGCCCATGTCGAGGACGAAAATCTCGCCCCCTTTGCCCATCGCCGCGGCCTGCAACACAAGCTGCGAGGCCTCAGGGATCGTCATGAAATAGCGTTCGATGTCCGGATGCGTGACGGTGACCGGCCCGCCGCGGCGAATTTGCTCTTGAAAGATCGGCACCACGCTGCCGTTGGAGGCCAACACATTGCCAAACCGCACGACGACGAACTTCGTCTTCGCGCTTTCCGAAAGCGCGTTGATATAGCGCTCCGCTAAATGTTTGGAAACGCCCATCACGCTGGTCGGATTGACCGCCTTGTCGGTCGAGATCATCACGAATTCGCGGACGCCAAAATCCTCGGCCAATTCCGCCAGCTGCCGCGTGCCGACCACATTGTTCTTGATCGCTTCGCCCGGATTATGCTCCATCATCGGCACATGCTTGTGCGCCGCGGCATGAAACAGGACTTCGGGCTTCGAAGCCTGAAAGATCTGCCGCATCCGCGCCAAGTCGGTGATGTCGGCGATGCAAGGAACCAGGTGCGCCTGGGGATAAGAGCGAATCAGTTCTTGTTCAATAAAGAACAAGCTGTTTTCCGCTTGCTCGACCAGAATCAGCGTTTTTGGATGAAACTTCAAAACCTGGCGGCAGATCTCCGAGCCGATGCTCCCGCCTGCCCCGGTCACCAGCACGGCGTGGTTTTCAATCAATTCGCTGATCGCTTGGCTATTCAACTGGACCGGATCGCGGCGGAGCAAGTCATTGATCTCGACATCGCGAATCTGCAGCGAATAGTTGCTGTTGAGCAGGTCATCCATGGCAGGAATAACCTTCAACTCGAGTTCGCCCGTTTTACAGACTTCCATCAACGACCGCAGCTCTTGGCCCGACAGCGCGTCGGAGATCACGAGCAGGTTTTGCACATTCAAGGCTTCCGCATAGTAGGGGGCGGACTGCCAATCGCCCAAGATCGGCAAGCCGCCCAGCACGGTCCCGTGCAGCTTCACGTCCGGGTCCAAATAACCGACGACGGTGAAGTTCAGGTGCCGGTCGATCATGAGATGCCGCGCCAACGATTCGCCCGAATGGTTGGCGCCGACGATAAACGCGCGGCGGCCCGTATTGCGATAAAAGAGCGGCCGGAATTCCTCGCGCGAGAATCGCCAAAACGCCCGGATCGCGCCCAACGCCAACAGCGTCAAGGCCCAATCGATAATCATCACGCCGCGCGGAACGTGATAATTCTTGCTGCCGAAATGGTCGAGGGTCGCAATCACCAGCGACGACAAAGTGACTGCCCGCACCAAGGCCGCCAAATCGGAGAAGGTCACATATTGCCACGATTGGTGGCAATGACCCGACGCGTAGAAGATCGCCGTCTTGATGATCAAAACGGCCGGCAACGCCAAGAAAAAGACAACCCAATCGCTCGCTGGAATCTTGAAGTCAAAGCGAAGGTTGTACGCCAACCAAAACGAACCGAGAAACGTCACCAAATAAATCAATAACACGGCGAACGAGCGCCGCGTTAAATGATAGGAAAAGGTGGGTTTCATAGTCAGTTTTCAGACCGGTGGGATAAACGCGCTGGCAGTCTGGCGAACTCGCTTCTCGCCGGGCCTATTGGCAAACGCCAGCGGTCACGCCCCATTGTAACGAATCGAATCTCGCGGACCCAATCCTTCGGCAGCCGCCGAGGTCCAGCCGGACGAATAAAGGAATCCGCCTGTCCGGCTCGCCGCCGAACGAACTCTTCAGCCGGCGACTCTCTGCGCGCACTCCGTTCCCGTGGGTGACGAAGTCCCCTTTTTCATGACGAATTCACGGAGTCGCGTCATGCGCTCAGTTCCTCCTTGCCGCCCTGCCAGCACGTTGCCGCCCTGCCAGCACGTTGCCGTCCGGCCAAACCAGCTTGGATCCTATCTCTTTGAGGATGCAAGGTTTAGGAATGGCCCGCGGCAGGCGTCGCGGCCCTTTTTCACGCGCCTTCGCAACCTTCAAACCACCAGGACTCTACTAGGATAGGGCGCAGGCGGTGCTCGGCATGAACCAACGAGCGACAAAAGACTTAGGTTTCCGGATGAAAAGGGGCCGCCTCAGGGCCAATATTGGAGTTTATACCTATCAAAAGGTCTGTCAATGACGCGAATTCTCGCGGCGGACGAAACTAAAGTAATGACAGGCCAAGAGTTTGGATTCTGACAATTACACGGCTGAGACGGTCTAGCAGACCAAAATTTCAGATAAGTCGATACTTATATGTCAAAACAGACCTTCTTCATGCAACTCCTGACCCATTCCGCCGCGCAGATCCACCTTTCAAAACGATGCCTGAATTCCATTGGTTCAGCTTTCGCAACAGAACCTACCGGCATGTCGTCAAAAGGAAACCTTCTCGCTCGCCTACCAAAGAGAGACGGAACAATGTAAAGCCTTATTGGAACATCGTTTGCGCGCCTTGACCAGCGATTCCAGCGCATTTGGCATAGCGGCTGCTTTCTCCGAGGTTTGACCTTCTTTCCTCGGAGCCGCCCCTATGAGCTTGCGAAAACTCTTCCTTGGCCGAAAATCGCGGGCGGCGCGGCGCGGCGTCCTGACGCTGGAATGGATCCTCTTGATTACGGTCGTGGTGATTGGGATCATCGCCGGACTCGGAGCGGTGCGAGACGCCATCTTGGCCGAGCTAAAAGACTTGGCCGACGCGATTCTCGCGTTGAATGTGGGGTCGTAAGGACTTTTTGGAAGTCTGGTCCGAGCCGCTTGTCACTTCCACCGACGGTTAGAATCCGCAACCGCGGACGGACACCCACCGAATTCCGCTCACGGCGCCCCCCTTGTACACGCGGCATCTTGCCGCGTCGCTCTGCGGGCAGACACATCGAATTCCGCTCACGGCACCCCCCCTTGTACACGCGGCATCTTGCCGCGTCGCTCTGCGGACAGACGCACCGAATCCCGCTCACGGCGCACCCCCCCGGCTGCGGCCGCTCTCCCAGCGAGCGCGGTTCAGCCGGCCAACGGCAGACAATTTGCTTCGGCAACCGCCGGATTTTCCACTTGCTACGGCCGCGCCCGGATTGTCAAACCCCAGGGAACCTCGCTAGAATGTGAGGTTTCCATAAGGTCCTCACCGAAATGTTCGGGCGGCCCTGCTTGAGGTTTGCGCTTTCAGGAAACGGTCCCATGTTCGAGTCGATTCACGACGGCATCTCTTCTGCGCTGCGGACGTTGCGCGGCAAGGGAACGCTCACGGAAGCGAACATGCGCGAAGGCTTGCAGTTGGTCCAGCAAGCTCTGTTTGAAGCGGACGTTAGCGTTTCCGTGGTCAAGGATTTTATCGGCCGCGTCAGCGACGTCGCCCTGGGCGAGCAGGTTCTGAAGTCGCTCGACCCGACCAAACAACTGATCAGCGTCGTTCACCAAGAACTGATCAACCTGATGGGTCCGGTCGATCATTCGCTCCACCTGCGCAATGATCTGACCGTCATCATGATGTGCGGTTTGCAGGGTTCCGGCAAAACGACCACCTGCGGCAAGCTTGGCCGGCTGCTGCAGCAGCGCGGTCGCAAGCCGATGCTCGTCGCCGCCGACTTGCAGCGCCCCGCCGCCGTGCATCAACTGCACGTGCTCGGCGAGCAATTGGATATTCCTGTCTATTCAGAAGAAGGGGCCGCTGATCCGGTCTTGATCTGCCAGAACGCGGTCAAGAAAGCGCGCCAGTCCGACGTGCAAGTCGTCATTCTCGACACGGCGGGTCGGTTGCATATCGATCAAGATTTGATGGACCAACTCGCGCGGATCGACAAGCGAGTCGAGCCGCAACAGGTCTATCTCGTGGTCGATGGCATGACTGGTCAAGATGCCGTGAACAGCGCGAAGGCGTTCAACGACGCGCTCGAAATCGACGGCGTCATCATGACGAAGCTCGATGGCGACGCCCGCGGCGGGGCCGCCTTGTCGGTCAAGCACGTGACCGGCGTGCCGATCAAATTCATTGGGACGGGCGAAAAGCTGGATGCGCTCGAGGAATTTCATCCCGATCGCATGGCCGGCCGCATCTTGGGAATGGGCGACGTCCTTTCGCTGGTCGAGCAAGCCCAGCAGAAGATGGACCAGGACGAGATGCGGAAGCAAGAAGAAATGCTCCGCAAAGGGGAGTTCACGCTCGAGAACTTCCGCTCGATGATGGCCCAAATGCGCAAAATGGGCCCGTTGCAAAAAGTAATGAGCCTGTTGCCCGGCATGGGGGCGATGCGCGAGGCGATGAATAACATCGACGCCGAAAAAGACATGACGCGCCTGTTCGGCCTGATCGACTCGATGACGCCGGAGGAACGGCGCAATCCTAGCAAAATCATCGACCAAAGCCGCCGCCGGCGAATTGCCGCCGGCGCCGGCGTCGAACCTCACGAGGTGAACGAACTCGTCAAACAGTTTGACGGGATGTCGCAGATGATGAAGCAGATGGCCGGCCTCGGCATCCGCGACCGTATGAAAAAGGTGCAAGAGTTGCAACAAGGGGGCTTTTTGAACCCGGGCGCGGCGCTCGCCCGGCAGAAGGTCGGGACCGGCAAGCGGCTCACCAACGAAGAGCGCAAGAAGCTCAAAAAACAGCGTGAAAAGGACTTGCGTCGCAAAAAACGCAACGGTTGAGGCGGTCGCGTGCGGCCCAGGAGCTGGGCGTCCGCTCCCAGCCACGAAGACTTTTTAATCCATTCAATCAAACTTCAGTTCGCAATCAGGAGAACCGCGTGGCAGTCAAGATTCGCATGAAACGGATGGGACGGAAGCATCGGCATTTCTTCCGCATTTGCGCAACCAGCTCGCGCAGCCCGCGCGATGGACGCATTATCGAAGAACTCGGCACCTATGACCCGATGATTGCGGACACCGACGGCCGGGTGACGCTCAACGATGAGCGCGTGAAGTACTGGCTCGGAGTCGGCGCTCAACCCTCGGAAAAGGTCAAAATCCTGATCAAGAAATACGGCGAAAACGGCACCCATGCCGACCAGCAAAAGGCCGCCAAAGAAAAACGGGTTGGGCCGAAGCCGATTCCCGAGCCCGGCGAACCGAAGTGGACCCTCGCCGCCGGCGGCAAGAAAAAGGGAGCCGAGTCCGCCGCCGAATCGGCGCCGGAGCCGGCGCCGGCTGCTGAAGCGACCTAAGCCAATCGGACGGACGAGCGGCTCGCGGACCTGGCGACCGACCCCGCGCCACAGCGCGAATCGCGATGCCGGCCCGGAGACCGCAGACATGAGCCGCCCCGCCAGCCCCTACCGGTTCGACGTGCTTACCTTATTTCCTGAGATTTTCTCGGGCTATTTGGGGCAGAGCTTGTTGAACCGAGCAATTCAAAACCAGCTTGTCGAGGTTCAGTTGCATAACATTCGCGACTGGACCCAGAGCAAGCACCAGGTTGTCGACGATCGCCCTTATGGCGGCGGCCCCGGCATGATCCTGAAGGTCGAGCCGGTCGTCGAGTGCGTCGAAGCGGTGCAAACCGGCAGGCGTCCGCCGCGACGGGAGCGGCCCGTCAGCCGCATAGAGTCAGACCGAGAACCAATCGATCCAGATCGCGTTTCCCGCAGCACGGAGCCCAACGAGAGCCACGCATCCGCCGCGCAAATCGATCCCGAGTGTCGTGCCGAGTCCGATGCGGGACCGCTCGAGCCGGGCCATTTGGTCATGCTGACTCCGCAAGGGCGTCGCTTGCGGCAACCGCTGGTTGAGGAGTTGGCGACCAAGCCGCGGCTGGTGTTGCTCTGCGGCCGCTACGAGGGCTTCGACGATCGGGTCCGACAGATTCTCTGCCCGGATGAAATCTCGATCGGAGATTTTATCTTGGGGGGTGGAGAGGTCGCGGCCATGGTCCTGATCGATGCGATCGTGCGGCTCGTGCCCGGCGTGTTAGGAGATGAACAGAGTTCGCGTGACGATTCGTTTTCGGGCGCGGAGCGGTGGCTGGAGAGTGCCCAATACACGCGCCCGCGCGAATACCGCGGGTTAACGGTGCCCGAAATCCTTTTAAGCGGAAACCACGAACAAATCGCCCGTTGGCGGCATGCACAGAGCCTCCAGCAAACACGCCAGCGGCGCGCCGACCTGCTCGCCCCCAGCGAACCAAACGACTAACTGAACCTGCGCCGCGCGACAGTTTCCACTTCAGCGCGGACGAAGCGCCTCACGGCCGAATTTTCAATATCAACCCTTACACTGCACCCCTATCCACCACAAAACTCACCCGTTAAGAAAGTCGAGAGATTCATGGACACCAAGATTTTGCTCCAAGTCGAAAAATCGAGTTTGAAGGCCGAGCCCCCCAAGTTCGCAATCGGCGATAGCGTCGATGTGCATACCCGTATTTTGGAAGGCGAAAAAGAGCGCATCCAGATTTTCTCGGGCGTGGTGATCGCGCGCAGCGGCTCGGGCACCCGCGAGATGTTCACCGTCCGCCGGATCGTGCAAGGCGAAGGGGTCGAACGCAAGTATCCGCTCCATTCTCCCAAAATCGCCAAAATCGAAGTCAAGCGGTCCGGCGTCGTCCGCCGCGCGAAGCTGTACTATTTGCGCGATCGGGTGGGCAAGGCGGTCCGGCTCCGCGAGCGGCGCGAAGACAATCGCGAGACGGCTTCGGCCGAAGGTTAAGCGCGGCGTGGCCGCGCGACCAAACCGCGCGCGGCGCCGTCGTCGCCGGCCCCCCGCCATTGCCGCGGAGCGGAACCGGCAATTGGGTAATTTCATGCGCGGTGCTTTGTGGCCAAATCCTCGGATAAACGCCTCTCACGCTCCCAGCCGTTGCCCCTGCGCGCGCGATTGGCCGCCGCTTGGCAAGTTCTGACAGGCCGCGGCCAAGCTCTGCAACACGCGTGGCAGCGATGGCGCGCCCCGCGGCCGCTGGGCGAACGAGGCGAACGGGCCGCCGAACGGTTTTTGAAACGGCTCGGCTATCAGATCGTTGCGCGGCAAGATCGCAGTCCGCTGGGCGAAATGGATCTGATCGCCGTCGACCGGCGCGTTGTCGTCTTCTGCGAGGTCAAAACGCGGACCACGCATCAAAAGGGTCATCCAAGCGAGGCGGTTGATGCCGACAAGCAACTCCGCATGTCCCGCTGGGCGCTCGGTTTCATCCACCGTCATGGGCTGCAAAACTTCAGCAGCCGCTTTGATGTGATCGCGGTCACATGGCCCGAGGGGGTCAAGCGGCCAACGATCGAACATTACAAAAACGCCTTTGAAGCGGTCGGGCCCCAGGGCTTTTTTTCATAGCCGACGCGCTCGCTCTGCGCGACGCGCGTAAGGGCGCTCCTCGCCTCGCGCTCCCCCCTCCATCGTCCTTCCCGCGCCCCACGATCGTCATTCCCGCGCACGGCGGTCGTCATTCCCGCGTAGGCGGGAATCCAGTCGCAGCGCAACACGTGCCGACAGCGCAGAAAGTCGTCGCCGCCCTTCCCTCGCCCCACCCTCGTGATTCCCGCGCAGGCGGTCGTCATTCCCGCGCAGGCGGGAATCCAGTCGCAGCGCAACACGTGCCGACAGCGCAGAAAGTCGTCGCCGCCCTTCCCGCGCCCCTCCTTCGTCATTCCCGCGCACGCGGGAATCCAGTCGCACCACAACCCGCGCCGTGCGCGCAGAAAGTCGTCGCCGCCCTTCCCGCGTCCCACCCTCGTCCTTCCCGCGCAGGCGGTCGTCATTCCCGCGCACGCCGGGAATCCAGTCGCACCACAACCCGCGCCTCCTGCGCCGAAAGACGCTTGGCCGCCGTTCCCGCGCTCATTCATCGTCGATGCGGGCGCCGAATTCGGCAGCCAACTCCTCGTCGTAATCGTCCGCCGTCCGCGCCACCTCCTCCACGGCGCGCTGAAATTCCAAATAGTCCAATCCGAGCGTCGGGCGCGTGAAGCTAATCGTGACTTGGCCGCGATGGACGGCAAACCGCGCCTCGCCTGTCGCGCGATAGTTCAACTCCAGCAGTTTTGCGAACAGCGCGAGCCGCCGCTCGGCGGCGTCCGGGATGGACATCAAAAGCGACTCAATCGAGATCGTGTTCTCGGACAGATCGTGCTCGATCCGCACAATGGCGCTGCCGGCGACAAACTCCCAGCCGCCATCGACCTGCAACGAAGCCGCCGTCTTGCCAGACTCGCCGGCCCAGCGCTCCAAATATTCGTGGATCACCGTGGGAGACTCCAATTGTTCCGGGTCAGGCACGATCAATAGATTGCCACACTCGCAGCGGACGACGCTCCGCGGTTCGAGTTCCGCCGCGTCGTATTGGCGATCGCAATGCGCGCAGGACAAAATCACCGCAGCACCTCGTCATACGCCGTCGTCGCCAAATCGGTCCAGGCCGTCGCGAACCGCGTCTTGCTGGCGATGCGCAGCGGCTCGAGCGTCCGCTTGTCAAACACCAGAAATAGTTGCCGCCACAAACCGGCGGCCGTACACAAATAGGCCGCCGGCGATTCCGCCAACTTCCATGAACGCCACCCGTCCAGCCCCGGATATTCGCCCAGCAGACGGGCCAACCGCGGATCATCCTTCAAAATGGCTCGCGCCGGGGGGCACGCGCGGCAATGGTTGCCATGTAAAATCTGCGGGTTCACATGGACGTGACAAATCGGGCAGGTTACGAACCGATCTTTCAGGACGCGCTGTCCAGAGACGGCGCAGAGATCAGTCAAGTCGGCGCGCACCCATTTTCCGGTCGACGCTTCGCGGACCAGTTCTCGTTTCAGCACGCGCCGGCCGGTAAGCTCGCATTGGCCCAATTCTTCGGCGGCCACGATGCGGCCATCGTCGGTCGCCGCCAGATGAAAGGTCGGCCGATTGGTGTATGGGCAGACGTATGGCGGCGGTTGCAACAGCCCCGCCCAGGCGGCAAACGGCGTGTCGGCCGTCGCTGCTCCGAGCGTGAACCGGAGCTTGCCGGCCGCAAACCGAGTCCAAATCAAGATTGCCGCCACGAGTTCCAAATTGCCGCTCACGGAATAGCGCTCGTCGATCGCTGCCAGCCGCCGTTGCTGCTGCTGTTCCAGCGCGCCGATTTGTTCGGCGATGGCCGCTTGTTCCTCGGCGGCCAACTCCTGCACGTGCGGCGTGCTGATTTCCGCCTTGGTCTTTGCAAAATAGTCTTCGAGTTGGCGGATCTCTTCGAGTTTTTTCGGCAATAGCGCTTCGGCCAGGGCCGCTTCGGCCGCCTTGCGGCGCTCGTCGGCGAACTGGCTCGCCTGGTCAAGCAGACGCTCCAAGTCGGGCCGCGCGATCTTCGGCGGCGGCGCCGCCGGCGCGAGCGCATCGAGCCGCAGCGCCGCGACCACCTCCGGCGCCAGCGGCGCTTCGCCCCCGGCGGCAAACACCTCGGTCAATTCGTCGTGCGGTTCGAGCCCCTCGAGTCGGAGCCGATGGACCAATTTCAAAATCGGCCGCGGTTCCAAAGTGCAACCCGCCAGATGAACGCTCCCTCCTTCCACCCGGTACGCGGAGAGGAGCGGGCCGGCGAGTTCTTGCACACCGTTGGGCTGCGTGGCAGGGAAGGCCTGCGCGACCTTGCCGAGCCGCCGCACCTGCTCGACCAGCCAGCCCAGCAGCCGGCTCCCCGGAGTCATAAATTCGACCGGATCGGTCAGCGGGGCTTGTTCGTAGATCGCCTTGTCGAACGTGAATTTGACCTGCGGCGCGCCGAACAGTGTCTGCTGCTGGTCCGGCGGAATCGCCAGCTCATACACGCCGGCCGCGCGCGGCTCGACGGTTAGCCCGAGCCGCTCGATGGCCCAGAGCGCAAAACGTCGCGGGGAATCCTCGCCGGCGGGTCGGGACATGGGGGGCAGCGCGTTGGCGGAAGGGAAGGTCGTGCTCACTTCGTTTTTTTGTCGTCGCCGACGGCCCCCATTCCAGCCAGAACTTCTTCGTTAGCCCCTTTGTGCCGTTCGTAATCAGTGCGGAGGGTCGCGAGTTCTTCACCAAAGCGCTCGAGCCGCTCCGTGAACTCATCGTTCTTGCCGCTCTCCAAGAACATCTTAGCGATTTCTTGCTCCAACTTCAGGCGGCCCAGAATCATTTCGACTTCGCCTACGACTAGGCGGAACAAGTTGAGCTTGCGTTCCAGCAAATCGAGCAGCTTGTCTTCGAGGGTTCCTTGCAAAGTGTAGCTGGTGACGAGAACTTTTTTCTCTTGACCAAGCCGATGAACGCGGCCGATCCGCTGTTCGATTTTCATCGGGTTCCACGGCAGATCGTAATTCACCAGCCGCCGCGCGAATTGCAAGTTGCGGCCTTCGCTGCCCGCATCGGTCGCCAGAAAAATGCGGGTTTCGCCGCGAAATGCCTCGACGGCGCGGTCTTTTTCCGCCGCGCTCAGGCCGCCATGAAACTCGACCAGCGACATCCCTTCTCCGCGCAGCCGTGCGGCAATGTAGCTGAGCACGCCGCGATATTGCGTGAACAACACGACTTTTTCCGTGTGGCTGCGCAGGTCTTGGACCAGCGACTCCAGCTTGACATCGAGTTTTACGGCGTCTGCTTTGCGAATCAGCTCTTTGACATCTCGTTCGAGTTGCGGGTCGGGCCGCTCGCGGACTTTGGGAAGAATGTTGTTGGCCAGACTCTCGCGAAACCGGAAGGGACTGCCGCAGAGCATCTTCAAATAGCCCAGCGTGACCAGCGGCGCAGTCAAGCCATAAATGGCAGGAAACCAGCGGCGGCAAAACTGGATGGCCGCGTCATAGAGGGCCTGTTGCTCGGCCGTCATCTCAATTCGCCGCGTTTCGCTCGCACGCTCGGCGAACTTGATGCCCACCTCGCCGCGCCGGTTGCGCACCATGACTTGCGCGAGCAACTGCTTCAGTTCAGCCGGGTCGCGGCAACGGCAGCGATCTCCCTTGACCAAAAACTTCTCGCGAAACTCCCGGTCGGTATAGAGTTGGCCCGGCCGCAAGATCGTCACCAGATTGTAGAGTTCGACCAGATCATTTTGAAACGGCGTGGCCGACAAGAGGAGCAGATAGCGGCTGCGAATCGCGTTGACGAATTTCCAATTTCGCGTCCGGCGATTCTTCAATCGATGGGCCTCGTCGATCACGACCAAACCCCAAGGAATCTCTTGAATCTCGACGGCGTGCTTATTGCCTTTGGCCGTATCGAGGCTGGCGATGATCAGATCGCGCTCTTTCCAATCGCGCCGATTGCCGCCGATTTCAAACGGGAGCGAGAACTTGTCGCGGAGCTCCCCTTGCCACTGAGTGACTAGCGTCGCCGGCGTAAGGATCAGAACCTTCTTGACCAGCCCGCGCAAACAGAGCTCTTTGATGATGCAGCCGGCCTCGATCGTTTTGCCCAGCCCGACCTCGTCCGCCAGCAAAGCCCGCCCCCCCAGCTGGCGCAAGACATGCTTCACGGTCCGTTCTTGATAATCGTGCAGGCGCAGATTGCGGAGCAAAGCCGGCGCGCGGAGCTTGTCGAAACCGCTTTCGAGCGCCAGCCGCTCGGCCAAAAGGAGCAGTTCGATCGTGTCCAGATCGACGAGCCGCCCTTGCAAAATGGCTCCGACGACCGGATGGAGCGGCGGGCCGGCCAGCGGTTCGGCCAAGCGCGGCAGTCGATCATTTCCTCGCAGCGCCGCGCCATTCGCGGCGCTGCCGCCGCTGGGCGCGAACTGCCGCCGCCGCGGCCAATCTACCGGCACCGGCGCGATCGACCGCGGCGCCCGCGTGGGCAGCCGCAACGGCGCGAGCCGTTTCGCCTCGCTGGGCTCCGGGATTTGCAGCCGGTATCCGCACGGGCATTTGGCCTTGCGCCCCGGATGACAGCGGCTAATATTGAGCTGCCGCGCGCAGATCGGACATTGCAAAAGATCGGCCATCCATCAGCATCCATGACAGTGAGGGCCGCCGCAGGGTCGCGGGGGCACTGTCCGAATCTAAACCAAACCGGCCAAAATTGAAACCGTGACCGGGCCAACGCGGCGCCCGCCAGAGCCACCGCAACAGCGCGCGGCTCGCCCGCCCGTCCTTCTCCCCTGCGCGAGAACGACGGCGGGAGCGGGAAGCACACTCGAGGGTCACCGTTCGCAACGTCATTCCCGCGCAGGCGGGAATCCAGCGCAACGGCGAGGCGCTTAGTCCCGTTGGGCCTTCGGTCAGCACCGTCATTCCCACGCAGGCGGGAATCCAGCAGCCGGCGAGATCGGTTAGAACCACGCTGGATTCCCGCCTCCGCGGGAATGACGGATGGAGTGGCAAAGAGCCGGCACGACGGAATTCGGAGCCGCCTGCGCGAGAACGACGGCAGGAGCGGGAAGCACACTCGAGGGTCACCGCCCGCGACGTCATTCCCGCGCAGGCGGGAATCCAGCGCAGCGGCGAGGTGCTTAGCCCCGTTGGGCCTTCGGTCAGCAACGTCATTCCCGCGCAGGCGGGAATCCAGCAGCCGGCGAGATCGGTTAGAACCACGCTGGATTCCCGCCTCCGCGGGAATGACGCGAGGCGCCTCCGCGGGAACGACGGCAGGAGCGGAAAAGAGCCGGCACGACGGAATTCGGAGCCGCCTCCGCGGGAATGACGCGGGCCGCCTCCGCGGGAATGACGCGAGCCGCCTGCGCGGGAGCGACGGCGGGTGCTGGCATTGCGGACGGACCAGCAAGCCGAGGCGGGCCGCCCAAGCGGCGGCGCCCTACTTGAACTTCAAATGCGCGAAGCGGCCGACCCGCGTGAAGTTTGGCGTGATCGTCGGCGAAAACCCTTGCAACTCGACTTTGCCGTCGGGCGGACGGTCGATCCGATAGACATTCCCACGCCACTCATCGCCCGACTGAGCCGGCACATTCTTGCCGCCGGGCACCTGGGTCAGCGGGATCGAGACTTCGACATCCCACGATTCGGCTTTCTCCGTGCCATCCGCCGTCTTATTGAGTTTGCCCCCATTGATGGCGACCTTGATTTCCAACCCGGTGCAGTCGTACTCCTTCAGCGGCGTCTTGTTGAGCGTATCTTTGCCGCTAACCGTTTCCAAACCGCGAGTGTTGACGATCAGCGCATCCCAAACGACCTCGGCCGGGCTGAGATCGATCTCGTAGTAATAGTGCGGATCGTTGCCCGTGCAGAGAAAAAGCTCGACGCAATCGCCATTGTAGACCGGGTCGTCATGTTTTTCGGCAGGGCTAAAAACATGATCGGCGACGCAATGAAAGGCGACATAGAGATTCTCGTCGTCGTAGAGCATCCGAAACGTCGTGTCATGATGGCTCGGCTTGCCATCATGCAGATCGCCCAAATGGGCCAGCTCGGCCTTTTTCCAAACCTCCTCGTCAAGTTTGCCATCGATGGCAATCGGACCGGAAGCTCGTTCGATCGTATACGTCTTGACCGGCGGTTCGTCTTCTTCCTGCGCGTGCGGCGCGCCGGAACAGAAGAGGAGCACGAGCGCGACCGAGCAGGCGCAGCGCGACATGCGAACCATCGAGAGCACTCCACAGGGCAGGGACGAAGCGGGGACTCCGGCGTCCTGGGCGACGCGAAGTTTCTTCAGTGTAATCTGAACCAGTCAGAATGTGAAATGCGCTGGGCCGAGCGACCGCGGCCCAATTGCGGCCGAAACAGGGCCGAAACGGGGGGTGATTCGTTCCTGTCCAGCCGTCTGCCGGCGCTCGGTTTGGCGGCGGCTTCCCCCGGCCAAGCCCTGTTGTATACTGACATTTCCGCCGGACCGCGGCGGTCCAAGCTCGGCGGCTTGGTGCGAAACAACCGCCCGAGTGGATTGGCCAAGGCGGAGCGCGAACCGCGGCCGTTTGAGCGAACCGCGGCCGCCGGTTGGCGTGGGTCGCGGAATCGCGGTCGCTCGCGCGGTTCGCTGTCGGCAAGGCGCGGTTTCGGTCCGCAAAAATCGTCGAGCGATCGAAACAGCGTTGCGCCGCGGAGCTAGCACGGCTGAGCCGGCATGGTTGAGCCCCTTGTTGTCGTACGATCCAAGTCGTTTTATCAAAACCCTGTGCGAGTATTATGTCCGACGATTTTGACCCTTATCGCGAAGCGCTGGTCGTAGAACAACTGACGCATTGGCCGGCCGAATATGATCAATGGGATCCGGCCGCTAAAGTCCGCGTTGAAGCGCTCCTGCATGCGGAACCCCAAGCCGCTAGCACCTTGGACTACGTGCGGCAGCACACGGGCTTTCGCCGCGAGATCACGGTCACCAGCGCCGACTTGGCGCGGTTGGGCGTCGTGGCTTAATGCCAGCCGGCATGGCAGGCGCCCTTTTTTTCCTTCCCACCCCGCTCTCATCGTGACTGATCCATCGCAGAACGTCCGCGTCGAATTGGGCGACCGCAGCTACGATATCGAGATCGGCCGCGGCAATCTGGCCCGGACGGGCGAGTTCATCGCCGCGCGGACAAAAATCACGCACGGGATCATCATCACCGATGCGCGCGTCGAACAACTGCATGCCGAAACGGTGCGCGCCAGCTTGCTCCGCGGCGGGGCGCGCGTCGACCTGATCGCCGTGCCCGAGGGGGAACGCTCGAAATCGATGGAGCGGGCGACGACGCTTTGGAATCAATTGCTCGACTTGGGCGCCGATCGGCGGAGCGTTGTGGTGGCGGTCGGCGGCGGCGTCGTCGGCGATCTGGCCGGTTTCATTGCCGCGACGTTCACGCGCGGAATCCCGTTCTTTCAGATTCCTACGACTCTGTTGGCCCAGGTCGATAGCTCCGTGGGGGGCAAGGTCGGCGTCAATTTGCCGAGGGCCAAGAACATGGTCGGCGCCTTTTGGCAACCGCTGGGGGTCCTCATCGACACCGAAGTGCTAAAGTCGATGACCGAACGCGACTACCGGGCCGGACTCGCCGAAGTCGTCAAATATGGGGTGATTTTGGATGCGGAGTTTTTCGCCTTTCTGGAAGCCAACGTGGCCGGGCTGCTCGGCCGCCGCCACGACGTGCTCCGCCGCGTAATCGCTCGCAGTTGCGAACTCAAGGCCCAGGTCGTCGCCGGAGACGAGCGCGATGAGAGCGGCCTGCGAGCCGTCCTGAATTATGGCCACACTTTCGCGCATGCAATTGAATCGGAGTCGCGTTATGACACCCATTTGCACGGCGAGGCGGTTTCCATTGGCATGATGTGCGCGGCCCATCTCGCCGAGCGGCTGGGGCGCGTCTCGCCGCTCTTCACCCAGCGACAGCAGCGCTTGCTCGAGGCGTTGGGACTTCCCATCGTCCCCTTGGATGTAAAGGCCGACGCCTTGCTGGCGGCGATGCTGCACGACAAAAAGGTCGAACATGGCCAGCTCCGTTTTGTTTTGCCCACGCGCTTGGGGCACGTCGAATTGGTGGGCAACATCGATCCGGGCGACGTCAAAGCGGCCCTCTCGGCACAGTAACTTCGGCTCGATGTGGCCGCATTGGCGCGCGCCTCTCGGCACCGTCATCGCGGCAGACTAAAATAAGAGGGGGGGCGGATCGAGCCATGCCGCAAGGTCGTGCCGGGTTCACTCTGGCGGAGCAGGAGCCGCGATTACTGTCATGAAACTAAAATACTTGCTGCCGATCACGCTGGCGATTTCGGCAGTCATGTTTTTGGTCGATCTGCTGACGCCGCTGGAAGTCTTGACCGGCATCTCCTATCTGATTCTGGCCGTCGCGTTTCCCTTTGTCGCCCGCAGCGCGCGATGGTCCTGGGCAGTCGCCGGTTGGTGCACGTTTTTGATTGCGCTAGGGGTCGTGCTCGATCCGCGATTCGTGATCGGGACCGAACTCGGCAATCTGGCCTTGACGAACCATTCGCTCTTGGCGATCTCCATGTGGTGCATTACCGGGCTGGTGCTGTTCGCCGTCGAGGTGCAAAAAAAGCTCGCGCAGCGCGAAATGGAATTGCGGACCATCGTCGAGAGCGAGCCCGAATGCGTCAGCGTGCTCGATTGCGAAAACCAGGTTCTCCAGATCAACCAAGCCGGTTTGGCCATGCTCGAGGCCGACCAGCTCGCGCAAGTCAAAGGGCACGATTGGTGCCGCTGGATCGTGGCCGACAATCAGGCCGAATTTCGCGCGTGGATTCGCCGCGTGGCGGGAGGCGAGTCGGGGCAAATGACATACGAAGTCGTCGGACTCCGCGGCACGCGGCGCTGGCTCGAATCGCACGCGGTGCCGCTCAAAAATCCGGGGCAGCCGGTCGTCTCGATCTTGGCGATCACCCGCGACATCACGGTGCCACGGATGGCGGATGAAACGCTCCGCGCGCTGGAGCGGCGGTTCCGCGCCATGGTTGAAAAGAGCTTTGAAGGGGTCGCCCTGCTCGACGAGGCGGCCCGCTACCAGTTCGCCGGCGACTCGATCCAGCGGATTCTCGGCTGGCAGCCGGCCGATTTCACGCAACGCAGCCTGTTCGATGATTGCCACCCCGACGATCGCCGCGCGTGCGAATCATGGCTGCGCGAGATCAGCACGCAGCCGGGCGAAAGCCGCACGATCATCTACCGCCGCCGCCATCAGCGCGGCGACTATCGCTGGATCGAGGCGACCCTCACCAATCTTCTGCACGATCCGGCCGTCCAGGGCATCGTGAACAACTTTCGTGATATCACCGAGCGTCGCCGTGCGGAAGAAGAATCGCGCCGCCATCTCGCGGAAATGGCCCACACCAATCGCTTGACCACGGTCGGTCAAATGGTCGTTGAACTTACGCACGAAATCAACCAGCCCCTCTATGCAATCAGCAATTTCTCGCAAGCCAGCCTCTCGGTGCTAAAAGAAAACGGGGCGGACAACCGCGAGCGCGCCGTGAAATGGACCGGCCAGATCGGCGAACAAGCACGCCGCGCCGCCGAGATTATTCGCCGCTTGCGGCGGTTTGTCCAAGCCGATGCGCCGATCCGCGCCCCGTCGGCCATCAATGACATCGGTCTGAATGTGATTCGGCTGCTCGAGATGGACCCGCGCCTGCATGGCGTGCGAATCCGGACGGAATGGCTCGAGCACCCGCCGCCGATCTATGTCGATCGGATTCAAATCGAACAAGTGCTGGTGAATCTGTTGATCAATGCAGCCGAAGCGATGGAGCAAACGCCTCTCGACGAACGCGAGATTGTCGTCGCCACGCGTGCGCCTCAAGACCAAATCGAGGTCACCGTTCGCGATTCCGGATGCGGTCTGCCGCAACAACCGGCCGAGCGGGTGTTTGAATCGTATTATACGACGAAGCCGGACGGGATGGGCATGGGACTCGCCATCAGCCGCTCCTTGATCGAAGATCATGGCGGCAAGTTGTGGGTCGAGGCCAACCCCGACCGCGGAGTGACCTTTCATTTCACTTTGCCCTTGACCACGGCGAACCTCAAGCCGGCCGACGGGGTTAAAAGCGAGGGCCCAAAAGGGGACGCTCCAAATGGCGACCATCTGAAAGGCGACGAGGCAAAAGTCGACCCAATTTCTTCCTTAACAAATCAGGAGGCTCCGCATGAGCACAGCTACTCTTAATCAAACGGTCATCGTGGTTGACGACGATCCGGCCGCCCGCGACTCGGTCGCCGCGCTCGTTCAATCGCAGTCGCTGCCAGTACAAACCTTTTCCTCGGCCGAAAACTTTCTCGAAAATTTCGACCGCTCGCAGCGCGGCGTGATGGTGCTCGACGTGCGGATGACCGGCAAGACCGGAGTCGAGTTGCTCGAACAGCTCCAGAGCGAAGGCTTTGCCCTGCCGGTCATTATCATCACCGGCTTTGCGAATGTGCCATTGGCGGTTCGCGCGATGCGCGCCGGGGCTTACTCGTTTCTGGAAAAAGGAGGCTCCGAGCAAGAATTGTGGACCACCGTCCAAGAAGCGCTACAGTGGGAAGCACGCAGCCGCGAGCGCGAAACGCTCCGCCAAGAAATCCGCCAACACCTGGCCGAGCTCACCTCGGACGAACAGCGCGTGCTCGACCGGCTCGTCGATGGAATGCCGAACAAAGTCATCGCCGCGGAGCTCGACATCGGTCTCCGCACCGTCGAGCTGCGCCGAGCGACGATTCTCAAGAAAATGAACGCCCGCTCGCTGGCCGAACTCGTGCGCTTCGTGTTGATCGCGCAAGACAAAGACAGCGAGTGAGAAGAAAGGCGAAAGGATAAAGGCGAAAGGAGAAATGCGAAAGGATAAATGCGAAATGGGCGGGGTGCGGGCGGGGTTTAGGTGCGCGCTTCGGCGGCCGCCAAGTCGCGGACCGTTTCGCGGTGCGTTTCTTCTTTGGTATGAACGTACCGTTGACGGCTGAGCCAGTAGAGGAGGGCGGCGGCGACGACCGCGCCGAGAATCTGGGCGATCAGCGTGTATTCGCTCTCGCCCTGTTTATCGATTTGGAACAGCAGTCCCCACCCTTCTTGGGCGAAAGTCGCTAGCCAGCCGCAGTGCCACGCGCTGGCCGTTGCGGAAATGGAGTTCCAATCGACGGTCGTTGAGGATAGCGCCACGGTTAACGCGTTGTTGGTAAAGTGGAACAGCATGCACGGCACGATGCTGCCGGTTTGAATGGCGATATAGCCAATGACGCAGCCGGTCAAGGTGGCCAGCAACGATTGCTGGACGATGCTGTGCGTGACGCCGAAGAAAATGGCGGTCAAGATGATCGCACGCCATTTGCCTCCGGTCCGCCGCAAGCCCGACAAGATAAACCCGCGAAACGCCAGTTCCTCGCAAATCGCCGGGACCACCGCAATCAGCAGAATGCCCTGCCAGACCGTGCCCGACGAAATGGCCTTGGTCAACTGCTCCAGTTCGGGCAACATCGTCACCGGATAGAGAGCCACCACGACCTTCTGCAGGAGGCCCAACAGGGGATTGAGGGCCACCGCCAAAACAACGACCGCGGGCAAGCTCAGCCACCGCGGCCATTTGAGCAGCAGCGTCCGATCCGGCCGCCCTGTCAGCATCACCGCCATCAGCAGCGCGGGCGTGAGAATCGCCGTGAGCTGCAACACCAGCACCATCACGGTGAACGTATCAAAGGTAAGGACGCCGGTTTGCACGGCGGAAAAGCGCAAATCGAGAATAAACTTGATCGTCAGAATCATGATCCCGCAAAAGATCGCTTCGGCGGGGCTGGGAGTATCTTCGCGATCGCGGACCAGACGGCGAAGCCACATTCCCACGTCGAGCCGTTCGCCTTCGCGAAATAAGACGCTCTCCTTGTTGAATTGGTCGACCGCCCAGCGAATTGCCAGCCAACAGGCGATGAGCGTGACGATTGTCACCGGAGCGATGAACGGAATGGCTTGCACGGAATTCCCTTCCAAGGCCGCGCGGAGCAGCAACACCACCCCCGTCACCGGAATCAAGCTCTTGCCCAGATCGAGTTCCACGCCCGGGGTCATGGGCAAGACCATCAGCGGCATGATGATCAAGATCAAGGGCATGAGATAATACTGCCCCTCTTTCGTGCTCCGCGCGAAGGCCGCGACCGCCAGACAGAGCGCGCTAAAAAACGCGGAAATCGGCACCAGCGCCACCAGCATCCAGAGCGCCGAGGTGATCGGCGGGGGGCCGAGACTCAGCGCGCCGTGCGCGGCGCTGCCCACTTGCTGAATAATGAACAGGCCGGTCACGGCCATGAACGTCAGATTCAACAGCGACGTGGCCATGCTGAACGTCATCACGGTCAACAACTTGCCACAGACGATTTCGCTGCGCCGGGCGGGGCTGCTGAGGAGCGTCTCCAAGGTTCCGCGTTCTTTCTCGCCCGCGCACAAGTCGACGGCGGGATAGAACGCGCCGGTCAAGGCCCAGATCATTAATACAAACGGCAGAATCTTCGACCAGATCGCGGCGTCCTTGTGCCCTTCGTCGGCGACGTCGGTCGAATGGATCTGAAAGGGGCGAATCGATTCGGGCGAGACGTGCTGCCGCTCCAAGCTTTCTTTGCCGATCAGATCCATCCAGCGATTCATCACCTCGTTCACGCGAATGTAGGCGAACTGCGATTTTTCCTGAGCTGAGTTATGGATGATGTCGGGGAAAGGAACCTTGTCTTGCTCCTCCGTGCCGGCGTTCGTCCGCCGTCGCGCGAGCTTTTCCACGAAATCGGGCGGAAACAGCACCACCGCGTCGTAAACTTTCAGCCGTACCGCCTGCTGTGCGTATTCCTCGGCCGACAAATCGCGCGACTCCTTCGATCGGTCCGCAAACTGGAGCACCTGCACCTCGAGCAGGTTGCGCCCATCGTCCGTGTCGAACAGCGCGGGGCTGAAATGCTGACCTTCGATCAAGGCGGGCGCGTCCGGCAGCGCGCCTTGCGCCAAGACCAAAATGTGCGATGCATTCTTATGCAGAAATTGCGAAAGCTGAAAAAACGACATTCCCAGCAGAGGATAGAGCAGCAGCGGCAAGACCGCGATCATGAACAACGTCCGCCGGTCGCGCAACTGATCGCGCACCTCGCGGAAGAATATCAATTTGACGTTGTGCCAGGACATGGGCGCGATGCGAAAAGAGATAGTGCCGGCGAAGAAAACGAGGGCCAAACCGTCAGCGCTGAGATCGAATCCTACCCGATCATTCGTCCGCCAGCACGGGCACCCGCGCATCATGCTCCGAAATTAGCTGAAAAAAGAGTTCTTCCAAATCGTGCTCGCGATGCCGCGCCCGCAATTCGGCGAGCGTCCCTTCGGCGAGAATCGTCCCGCGGTGCATGATTGCAATGCGGTCGCACAGTTTTTCGGCCTCGCGCATGATGTGCGTCGAAAAGATCACGCACTTGCCTTGATCGCGCAGTTCCGCGACGGCCTGCAGCAGCGAACGAGCGACGAGCACATCGAGCCCGGCGGTCGCCTCGTCGAAAATAATCACCGGCGGATCGTGGACAATCGCCCGCGCGATCGAGACTTTTTGCTTCATGCCGGTCGACATTTTGCCTCCCAGCCGATTGCGGATGTCGTTCATCTTCAAGCGGGTAAAGATTTCCTCCATCCGCGCGTGCAAGGCGTCGTCGGCCAGCCCGTACAAGCGGCCGAAATACTCGACCATTTCCCAAGCGGTCATGCGGTCGTAGACCGCGGTATTGGCCGACATGAAGCCAATCTGCCGCCGAACTTGTTCCGGCTCCAAGACGACGTCGCGGCCGTTGACCGTGGCGGTCCCTTCCGTCGGACGCAATACGGTGCTGAGTATGCGGAGGACGGTCGTCTTGCCCGCGCCATTGGGGCCGAGTAAGCCGTAGACTTGGCCCGGCTCGGCGTCAAAGCTGACGCCATCAATGGCGACGAATTTGCCGCGGCGCAAATCGGCATACGTCTTCGTGAGTCGCCGAGCGTGAATCATGAGCAGCGAAATGGAGTTCAGGCGACCGCCGCCATTCGAGAAAGTTGCCGGGGCAGCGTTTTCAAACCACAGGCCGCGCGGCGACCGCGATTTTCCGCGCTGCCGGGGCCGCCAGGACGCCACCGCCCATTCTAGCGGTTCGCGCCTTTGCGCCCTAGAGCGCGCCGCGCCGCCCAGATTCGGCCAAGCGAGTTTAGCTCGCGGCTAGGGCCGGCGCCGGCGGAACTTCGTCGACCAGTTCATAAAAAACATTGCGCCGCCGTGGCGTATACCCCAACTCGCGGATGGCCTCCCGCATTTCCTGCAAACTCAGGTAATGGACCGTGCCCGCGGCCGAGACGACATTCTCCTCGATCATCAGGCTCCCCATATCATTTGCGCCATAGACCAAGGCCAACTGGCCGATTTTCAAGCCTTGCGTCACCCAACTCGATTGGATATTGGGGATATTGTCGAGATAAAGTCGGGCGACCGCCTGGGTTTTCAGATATTCAAAGGCGCCGGCCGGCTGGAGATGATCGAGCTCGGTATGATCGCGCTGAAAGGTCCAACAGATAAACGCGGTAAATCCGCCCGTCTCGTCTTGCAACGAGCGCAACCGCTCCAAATGCTCAATCCGTTCGGCGAGTGTTTCGACATGGCCGAACATCATCGTCGCCGACCCGCGCCCGCCTAACTGATGCCAAACTCGGCAAACATTCAGCCAATCTGCGGTGAGGAGCTTTCCGCGGGTGATTTCCTTCCGCACCCGATCGACCAAGATCTCCGCGCCACCGCCCGGCAGACTCCCCAGACCGGCCGCTTTCAACCGCCCCAAAACCGTCTCTAGCGGAAGCTTGTTCAGCTTCGCGAAGTGGTGGATTTCGGCAGGGCTGAAGCCGTGCACGTTAACCTGCGGAAAATGCGCCTTGATGTCGCGGAGCAGGTCTTCGTACCAATCGAGTTTGAACTCCGGATGAAAGCCCCCTTGCATGAGTATCTGATCGCCGCCCAGATCGACCGTTTCTTGAATCTTCTGCAACAGGACGGGCCGGGCGAGGACATAGCCCTCCGGGTCTTTGGGTTTGCGATAAAACGCGCAAAAATCGCACACCGCCGTACAGACGTTCGTGTAGTTGATATTGCGATCGATGTTGTAAGTGCGATAGCGCTCCGGGTGCAGCCGGCGCGTGACCGCGTCAGCCGCTTGGCCCAGCGCGGTCAAGTCGTGCGACTCGAGCAATTGCAGCCCTTCGGCCGGAGTGAGGCGAACTCCATCGACCGCTTTAGCAAGGATGGTTGGCAGCGAAGCGTTCATGCAACTCGGTTCGAGATTCTAGTTCCGATGGGTCCATTCGATTTCGTGGCGGACTCGCGCTGATCGTACATTCCAGGCAGCTACGCGTTTGCCTCTTCCGGCGCGAGCCCCAGTTGGACCGCGTGCCGATGAAATAACTCAAGCCCCTGCTGCTCGCGATCGCCCAGATGAAAATACAAGTGATCGCGCAGGTAGGTCAAACACTGCGGCACGGTCAGGCCAAGCGCCGCCGACTCTTGCTGGGCGATTTCGTCCAGGTGCGCCAAACCGCGATCGCGGGCCGCGCCCAGCGCCGCCTCAACTCCCGCTAGTTCGGCTCCCTCGCGCGCCACCCACATTGCGAACACGAACGACAATTTCGACCACTTGGTCCACTCGTCGCCCAAGTCCCAAATCTGCACAAATTTGCCCGGTGGCGAATGGATCGCCCGATCGCCGATGAGCAGCACGGCGTCGGCCGACGTGTCGGCGAGAGACTTGCCGATCGGCAGGGGCTGCAACTTCGGTTCCACGCCAAATCGTTCTTTCAGGAGTATTTTTGACAAGGCCGCGCTCGTGCGCGAGCCTTCGTCCAAGGCGAGCGTTTTAACCTCGCGCGGCGGCACGCGAAAATAGAGCTTCACGCTGAGGACCGGCCCGCGACAGCCGATGCACGCATCGGACACGATCCGGTAGGCCGAGTCTTGGAAGTATTCCACCGACGGGATCAGCGCCACATCGAGCCGGCCCGCCGCCAAGTTGTCAGCCAACCGGCTCGGCAGATCGAGGACCAGGTCGATCTCCGGCGCAGCGGCCTGCAAACCATAGATCAGTGGCTTGGTGTTCAGATAATTGACCGCACCGACGCGAATTTTCGCAGCGTTCATGGGAGAATCGAATTTCGCCTGGAAAGAAACACTGCCGGAAGCCCGCCGTGACGTTCCAGCTTTCCCGCCCCAAACTTGGCCGCTCGTGGCAGGGCGTTCCGCCTGGGGAGGGGCTTCACACAGTATAAAAGTTGTCGTTTTGCTCGGATAGGCCGGGCACTGCGCCCCATTCTTTAACCGCACCGGCGATTGCCTCGTAACACACGAACGGCGCAGCATTCCGCCCCGGTCACATCCACAACCCGTCCTCATTCCCAGTGCCTCTCGTCATTCCCGGCGCCTCTCGTCATTCCCGCGGCCTCTCGTCATTCCCGCGCAGGCGGGAATCCAGGGGTCTGCCGGCTGAGTGGGGCCGCAGCGCGACGCACTGGATTCCCGCCTGCGCGGGAATGACGGAATAGGGGGCCGCAGCGCGACACGCTGGATTCCCGCCTGCGCGGGAATGACGGAATAGGGGGCGGCAGCGCGACGCACTGGATTCCCGCCTGCGCGGGAATGACGAAATTAGGGACAACGGAATGACGGAATAGGGGCGACGCGCATGCCGAAATAGGGGGCGACGGGCATGCGCGAGAGGGCGGACAGCGAGGCGTGCAAACTCACCCGGCGGCGCGGCGCAACTGCACGACGCGTGACAACCCGGCCAAGTCCTTGAGCGTCGGTTGCAACTCCCAGCGTTGGTCCCGCAGTAGCCGTTCGCGGAGGGGGGCGTCGAGTTGCGGGCTGATCTCGCAGAGGAGCCAACCGCTCGGCCGCAACCGCTCGGCTGCTTGCTCGATCAGCCGCTCAATGACTTCGCTGCCGCGCGGCCCCGCCTCGAGCGCGAGCCGCGGTTCGTGATTACGGACGCTGGCCGCCAAGCCGCCCATTTCCGCCGACGCGATATACGGCGGATTGCTCGCGATCAGATCGAACTTTCGGTCCCCCGCCAGCGCGGCGAAGAGATCGCTCTCGATCCATTCGATCCGATCCAGCACTTGATGTTTTCGAGCGTTTTGCTGCGCGACCGCGAGCGCGGCGGGACTCACGTCGATCGCCGTGAGGCGCGCCCCCGGAGCGTTCTTCGCGAGACAAACGGCGATGATCCCGCTGCCGGTCCCTATGTCGGCGATCTCGGCCGCCGCTTCGTTCGCGCCGCGCAGCTTGATCAGGTCGAGCGCGCGGACCACGAGATGTTCGGTTTCGGGCCGCGGAATGAGGACATCCGGCGTGACCTGAAAATCGAGCGAGTAGAATTCTTTGTGTCCGACCAGATATGCGACCGGCGTGCCTTCGGCGCGGCGGCGGACGAGCTCGCGAAATGAGGTGCGCAGCGGTTCCGGCGCGATCTCCTCGAACATGGTATAGAGCAGAATGCGAGAACAGCCGCGGGCTTCGGCCAACAGGACCTCGGCGTCAAGACGCGGCGACTCGGCCCCGTGCTGCTTCAGATAGTCGGTGGTCCAAGTGAGGAGCCGGCCGATCGTCCAGGCGGAAGCAGTGGGAGTTGTGCCCTCGGCCATTACTCGACCGTCCCCATCATGGCTCGCTGCTCGCGGCGATCATGATCGAGCAAGGCCTCGACGACCGGAGTGAGATTGCCGGAGATAATGTTGTCGAGTTTGTAAAGCGTCAGATTGATCCGATGATCGGAGACGCGATTTTCAGGAAAGTTGTAGGTGCGAATGCGCTGGCTGCGGTCGCCCGAGCCAACCAAGGTTTTGCGTTGCTCCGACCGCTTCGCATGCTCTTGTTCGCGCTTGTGCTCGTAGAGCCGCGTTTTCAACACGCGAATGGCTTTCGCCAGGTTTTTGTGTTGGCTTTTTTCGTCTTGACATTGAACCACGATATTCGTGGCATAGTGGGTCAGGCGAATGGCCGATTCGGTCTTGTTGACGTGCTGTCCGCCCGGACCGCTCGAACAAAATTTGTCGATGCGATAATCGTCCGGTTTGAGATCAATTTCCACGTCCTCGGGCTCGGCCATTACAGCGACCGTCGCGGCTGAGGTGTGGACGCGCCCCTTGGTTTCGGTCTCGGGGACGCGCTGCACGCGATGTCCGCCGCTTTCGTATTGCAAGGTGCGAAACGCGCCGTCCCCCTCGACCCCCAGAATCACTTCTTTGAAGCCGCCCAGCTCGGTCGGACTCATATCGAGCACTTCCACCTTCCACTGTTGGTCTTCGCAGAAGTGGCGGTACATCTCGTATAGATCGCGTGCAAAGAGGGCGGCCTCCTCGCCGCCGGTGCCAGCGCGAATTTCCATTACGCAACGCGCTCGCGTCGCGTCCTCGCCGCCGACGGTCATATCGAGCAACTCATCCCACAGCGCTTCGCGCTGACTGCGCAGCTCAGGCAGCTCGGCCTCGGCCAACTCCTTCATGTCCGCGTCGTGCGCCTTGAGCATTTCGTTCGCTTCGGCGATCTGCTGATTCAACTCCTTGAACCGGCGATACTTCGTGGCCAGCTTGGCCAGCGAACCGTGCTCGCGCGAAATCGCGGCAATCTTGCTGCCATCAGCCAGGATCGCCGGATCGACGAGCATCCGCTCGAGCTCTTCAAACCGAGTTAGTTGTTTTTCAAGTTGGTCGCGCATGATCGAAACCCAAAAGTTGCCCGCAATCTTAACACAAACCGCTCGAACTTGCGGAGCCGCAGGGCCAAATCGCCCCCAAGTAATGGCCAAATCGCCCCAAAGTGAACGGGCCGCGGATTTCGTCGCCTAAAAACGGTGCTCGCGGAGTACGACTCGAGCCGAGAAACGCGCGCTGGTTCCGACCGTTTGAAAAAATCGCCGCCCGTGAGGCGCTGGACCGCGCGATAACACGCGAACCAAGAACGAGCGACGTTCAACACGGCTCGGTTCGAGAAGGCAGGCCGCCGCGTTGCCGCGCATTTCGGCCGCCAGAAAGAAATATCGAGCTACGATTCGGCCGCGGCCGATTCGGCGGCCGGAGCAGCCTTCTTGCCCCGCTTGAGGCTGGCGTAGCCTGCCTCGGCGAACTTGTTCTTGAACTTCTCGATGCGGCCGGCCGTGTCGACGAATTTCAGCTTGCCTGTGTAGAACGGATGGCAGACGCTGCAAATATCGACCTTCAACTCGGGGACGACGCTGCGGGTCGTGAAGTTGTTGCCGCAACCGCACTTGACGGCGGTAACCATGTACTTGGGATGAATGTCCTTTTGCATGACGGCAACTCCTCGCAAATCATACCTGGGGCGACGGCTTTCGCTGAAATCGCCCAATTTTCTGGAAACCATGAGTTTATCTTTTTCGAGCCGGCCAAACAAGAGCCGCCGGCCCGGAAAATGCCCCTTCTGAACAACGTCTCTATTGTACCGCTCGAGGCAAGGGGAGCGGAAAGCGAAAGGCAAAGTGAGACAGGCGAAAGGCCGAATGCGAGGCATGGCCCCTTCGGGCCCATTTTTTACCGTTCTCATTTCCTTCGGCGCCAAAACGCAGCGGGCGGAGGTTGCCTCCGCCCGCTGTCGCTGGTTATTCGAACTGCCGGTTTCGACAGTCGCTAGTTGGCGAAGATGCCGGTGGCGTAATAGATGCCATTGCTCCCCTGGTGAATGTCGTATCCGTAGCTGGCCTGACGAGCCTGCACGGCCGACCAATGGCCGGGCGATTGCCGCCAACTGGCGACGCAATCGACGCATGAATCCATCAGGTCTTCGCCCGGCCAGCTTTCGGCCACGACTTCCACCGGATAGCTCGTCGGCTGGCGACCGCCAAAGCCGAGAAGCCGGCTCATAATGCGACCAAACCGGCTTTCCCACTGATGATGGCCTTGCAGGTTGATAGCCGCTTGATAGTTCGACTGCTTGTTTGCTTCGTCGGCCAAAACCGGATGGAGTTCGCCGCTGGCCGTGCTAGCAGGGCGTTCCGGATGGACGCGCACGGCATAGACCATCGAACGCTGCGAGAGGCTGCCGGCCGGCAAAGTCAGAGCCACCGGCAAATGTTCAGGGCGAAAATCGTAGTATTTCCCCCGTTGAAACGGAAAGACGCTGACGACGTAGCCGTAATACAACTGCTTGGGATGCGCAAAATCAAGAATCGCAATGCCGGGCGAGCCCTTCATTTGAGCGAACGAGGCATGGGACAAGAGGCGCGTGGGCTTGCCCCCAATCGAAATCGTCGCGGTCGTCGGCAACTTCAGCGTCACATAGCTGCTGAGCAATTTGGCCTGGGCTGGCAGGTACTGCCGTTCGTAGGCGTCCGGCACCGCGTTGAAATCGGGCCGCTGAAACAAGATCAAGAGCAACTTCTGTTCGGATTTCGCCTGTTCCATGGCTTGGGCATAGTCGGTCGACCACTTCAATTCGGGCGAACCTTTGACAGTCGGACTTGGCTCGGCCGCCTCCATTGCCGCGGCGCTTAGCCCGGTCGCCAAACAGCCCCAGATGAACGCTCGCCAATAGACGCATTTCGAACAACGCATTACGGTTTCCTCCGTTTGAAACAATGAAACGACTCCTTGTGGGAGCACCGTCCTGCTCCGCGCCGGACGGTCTCAAAATTGCGGGCGGTTCGGCTCGCAAGTCGGGATATTAGGGCAGTCGAAACTTTGCTTGGCAAGCCTTAGCGATCGAGACCCCTGCGCAGAATGGAGGAAATTTGTTGGAAACGAAGAATGGATAAACATCTATGCGAATTAAGCAAGCCATTGTCAATAAAAGACTTACGAATAAATCCGCCTCAAAATGCCGCTCTTTATGGGGGTTTGGTTCCGAATAGGAACATTTCTCGGTTCGTGTTATGAAATAAGGACTTCTGGCTGCAATTTTTGTTAAGGAGCGAATGGATGCGACAGACATTTCCCCCCTTCCTTCTGCTGGCTCTCGTTCCCCTGCTGCTTCCCACCGCCGGCGCGAAGGCTCAGTCGAATGCGAATCCGGCTGCGACCATGTCGGGCGCGGACGCCGTTCGCGGAGCCTTAGCCGAGGTCGATCGCTGGGTCGGGCCCAGCGAAAACGGCAACCGCTGGCGCGATTTTCTCCATACCGCGCAATTGCGCGAGCAGTTGAACCAAGGCTCGTCGGCCGACCCGCAGGCGGTTGCCGACCTCTTGGCGATCTATTCCAGCTCGACTCCGGGGCTCGAGCGGCCAAGATTTCAAGCCGTCCGCGCGGCCTTGCAGAACTGGTACGGAGAGCTGGCAGGCAGCACGCCGGCCGGTTTGGCTAAGCTAATCTTGGCGAGCAAAGGGCACTATCATCCTGTCAGCCCGGCCGAGGTGGAAGCGGGACGAGCCGCGCTTTCCCGAGCGGTCCAAACGCTGAACCAGTATTTGGGCGCGAACCCGAACGCCGACGCGTGGCGCGGCTTCTTGAACTTGAGTGCGTTGCAGGCTGAATTGCAGCCGGAGGGCAAAATCACGGGTGAAACGCTGCATCAGGTCGAAAAGCAACTTGCCGGCAGCGAACCGGGGCTGGACACCGCGCCCTTTTTTCAATTAAGGCAAGCGGTGTCGCACTTTCAGCGGGTTCTGGCAGCCTCGGGCGACATGAACGCTGCCGCCGAATACGACCAGCGACTCGATGAATTGGCCGCCAGTCTCGATGCGTACGGCAAAAACCCCACCAACGCCGACTACCAAAAAACGGCCGCGTTGCTCCGCGACTTGAGCGCGGAGCCGGAGACGGCGCCGGTCGTCGCGGCGCTGCGCCGCCGGTTCGGCGCTCCCAACTTTTTCGCCGAGATTTCCGGCTCGATCGTGGCCGCCGGCGTGAACCGCGACGTGGACGAAGTGATGCCCTTAACCGACAACATTCTCGGAACCGAGATTTCCGGGACCGGCCACACCGTCGGAACCGTGCGGATGCATCTGGTTCCCAATCCGGACCGAGCCGTTTTGGACACGGTTTTGCTCGGCCAAACTTACACCAACACCGTCGGCCAGCATGATCCGGTTACGATCTTCAGCACCGGCGTCACCTCGATCTCGGGAATCAAGCGGCTGCAAATGGATGCGAACGGAATGTTCGCGTATGCAGCCGGCGCGAATGCGATTACTTGCAACCACGTGAACGGCTTATGCGTCAATCGGAATCATTTCGTCGGACTCATCGAACGGGCGGCATGGAAGCGCATCGGCCAGAGCCAAGGCGAAGCTGAAGCGGTCGGGTCGGAGCATGCCCAGGCGCGCATTGCTGAACGGCTCAACCAGCAGGTCGATCCGCTGGTGGCCAAGAACAATCTCTCGCTGGAACAAAAAGTTCGCGGGCCGCTGAAGCGGAACGACGCATATCCGCAGTCGATCCACTACCTCACGACGAGCGATTATGTCGCGGTCCAAGGCATCGAAGCGGCCGGCGACCAAATCGCCGCGCCGGAAGCCCCGCCCGAGCTGCCGAACCACGACGGCTTGTCGATTCGCTTTCACGAATCGGCGATCAACAATCTAGCGGTGAAAATGTACGGCGGGCGGCGCATCTCGCGGAACGACGTGAAATCGCCGAATGCGAACCAGACCCGCGCCAAGCTGCGCGACATTTTCATCATGGACGAACCGGCGGACGCCCAAAAACCGCCCGAAGAACCAGAAAGCAACGATAAAAACATCTCGTTCGTCTTCGATCGCGAAAAACCGGTCGTCATCACCCTGGCCGACAAGACGTTTAGTATCTTCATGCGGGTCAATGAGCTGACCGTGGACGATGAGAACTCGGGCGATTGGGACATTACCGCCCATTATTTGCTTGAACAGACGCCGGCCGGTTTGCAAGCAACACTCCAAGCCGAGGCCGGCAAGAAGCTGCCGGACGTGGTGCCGGCCGGCTTCGATCGCAAGACGGGCGGCAAAATACCGGGCAGCAAGCTGAAGTACGTCGGTACCTTGCGGCGCAAGTTCGGCGAGCAACTCAAGCCGGAATACAAAGTCAAATATGTGCTCTTGCCAGGCGAGCTCAAAAAGGCCGGCCCTTTGTTCCTGACCTATCTGCAATGCGACCACGGATGGCTCGGCCTCAGCTACCAGCCTGAGGCCGCCGCGGCGCCTGCGCCGAGCGTCTCGATTCCGGCTGGTGAAACGGCCGTTACCATCGAAACGCCTTGAAGGTCCAATCGCCGCGGCACCTCTCATCGCGGCTGATGTACTGAAATCGGCTCGGATGGCCACGCGCCGGCCCGAGTGTGGCCAGACTCTGTAGGCGCGCGGCGGTCCGGAGCGATAGAATCGACCTGGGGCGGCCGCGCGCCCCTTGCTCGTCTCACCCGATCGGCCTTTTTGAGCTGCCGCACTTATGCCGCACTACGTTGATATCACGTTCGACTGCTTGCCGTTGCGTTCGGTGGGCCGCTGGGATATTCCGATCGATGCCTCGCCGACCTATCGCGCCCGGTGCGAGCGCATCAAGCAGCAATTGGCGACGTACGGGATGCACAACACGTATTATCTCTACAATGCCAAGTGCAAGTTTCATCTGACGAACGAAGCGGACGTCGGCATGCTCGAGTTTCGTTTCGACGGCACCGTCATGACGGACGCCACGGATCAAAAAACGCAAGACTGCATGCTCGAGGTCGAGCTGATTCGCGAGACGTGCGATTGGCTGCAAGAACCGATTGTCGCTTGGTTCGGACAATCGGTTTCGCGCGCGGTGGCCGTTGAATTCGATCGCTATATCGCTGCCGGCGATCTCGCCCAAACCAAGAAACGGATCGAGTTGTTGCAAGCGCAAACCGACGCCCAAGGCGGCTTCGTGGGAATGGGCTTGTAAGCCGCGCGCAAAAAACGGAGGACGTGATCAAGGCGATGATGAGCGAGACCTGCACCCCGCGCAAAAAATCGGTTCGGCCGGCGAGCGCCCCCGTTTCGCGCCGAGGCCTGTTCCGCGCGCTGCTGCTGGCGCTTGCGAGTTTGCTGGCCGCGCCGAGTCTGGCGGCGGCGGGCGGCGGGCCAGAGAACGTCTTTCTCGTGGTCAATGCGCGGAGTTGGGCCTCGATCACGGTCGCCAATCATTTCATCCAGGCGCGGCACATTCCGCTGAGCAATGTTTTTTATCTCGATTGGCCGGGCGATTTGCAAACGATCGACGTGAAAGTCTTTCGCGAGCAAATCTTGAAGCCGGCGCTAGCGGCGATTCGCCGGCGCGGGCTGGGCACCCAGATCGACTATCTCGTCTACTCGGCGGATTTTCCGTACGCCGTGAATCTGCAAAGCGAAATGGTCGGCATCAACTTGCCGCAGATCCTTTCGCCGGTCGCCTCGATTACCGGCGTGACCTACTTTTATGGGCCGCTTCTGACCTTGAGCCCCATTGCGATTGGGCTCGAGAACAATCATTATTTCCGCAAGGAAAGCGCCTCGCACGGCTTCCGCGCCTGGTATGGCTGGAGCGCCGGCGGCAAGCTCCAAGAGGCTGGCGGCGATCAATATCTGCTTTCGACCATGCTCGCTTACACGAGCGGTCGCGGCAACTCCGTGCGCGAGGCGGTCTCCGCGCTCGAACGCAGCGCGACGGCGGACGGCACCTCTCCTGGCGGCACTATTTATTTCATGCGCAATAACGACATCCGCTCGCGCGTGCGCCATGACGGCTACACCGCGGCGATTCTCGACTTGCTGCGCGTCAAGGTTGACGGCGAAGAACTCGAAGGAACCATTCCGGTCCATAAAAAGGATGTCCAAGGGGCGATGATTGGGGCCGCGTCGTTTGATTGGGGAAACAGCGCGAGCACGATCTTGCCCGGCGCTATCTGCGAACACTTCACCAGCTACGGCGGCATTCTGGCGGAAGGGGCCGGCCAAACCCCTTTGACCGATCTGATTCGCTACGGCGCCGCCGGGGCCAGCGGCACCGTGGTCGAGCCGTATGCCATCGCGGCGAAGTTTCCTTCGCCCATGTTGCAAGTCCACTATGCGCACGGCTGCAGTTTGGCGGAGTCCTATTATCAATCGGTGAATGGGCCCTATGAACTACTGATTGTTGGCGATCCGCTCTGCCGCCCCTGGGCGAAGATTCCCAAAATCTCGACGACCGGGCCGCATGCCGGCGAGACGGTGAAAGGAACAATCCAACTCGAGCCGTCCGCCGAGACCAAGGGAGACGCGGTCGATCGCTACGAGCTGTTTGTCGATGGCCCGCGCTCGCAGATCATCTCCCAAGGCCAGTTTTTCGATCTCGACACGAGCGCTTATCCGGACGGATATCACGAATTGCGCATCGTCGGCATCGAAGGGGGCCCGATCGAGTCGCAAGGCGAATTGATCTTGCCCCTGATCTTTAGCAACCACGGCCAGACGGTCGAACTGACCGCCGATCAAACGAAAGCCCGCTGGGGAACGCCGCTCAAGCTGACTGCCAGCACTCAACAAGCCGATCGCATTCTGCTCTTTCACAATAGCCAGATCGTGGGCCAGATCAGCGGGTCGTCCGGCACGACCGATATCGATCCGCGCGTGTTGGGAGAAGGCCGCCTCGAGCTGCGCGCGTTTGCGCTCGGGGGGAACGATGCGGCCCACCGCGCGTTGAGCTCGCCCCTGCTCTTAGAGGTCGAACCCAATCCGCCCTTGCCGCCGCAACAACTGGCCGGCATCAAGCCGATCGCTGGATTGCGGTTGCGCGGCGCGGACGACAAGATCGAAGTCGTGCAAGATACTCACCCCGGCGATTGGCTGGCCAAAGCGGGCGCCGTCGCGAGAAAGCCGTATCATCTGAGCGCTTACTTCACGGTTCCACGCGAAGAGATCTATCAATTTCAGATCGAATATACGGGCGAACTGCGCCTCAAGGTCGATGACGTGGAACTCTTTCACGGCGACGATGCCCAGACCGGTTGGCATTATCTGCCGATCAATCTGGCGAAAGGAATTCATCGCGTCGAAATTGACGCGGTCGCGGGGGGGACGCCCCAATTGCAGATTCGCTTCGGCGGTCCTGGCGCGACGACCGTCACGGGCAAGCATTTTCAGCACATGCCCTAAACGCTCCGCGACCGGCGGATGGTGAACCGAGTCCGCTCGCGTCCTTGCCGCGGTCCGAATGAGCGGCGCGGTGGACAATCGCTATTGCATGTCGCCCGTGCGCGGGGCACTGCCGCGCTGAGCTATTTTCTTTCCAGCGGCAGCTTTAGCGTGAAGCAGGTGCCGCGACCGACCGTGCTTTCCACGCGGATTCGGCCTTGGTGCGCCTCGATGATGTCGCGGCAGGTCGAGAGGCCCAGCCCCGTTCCCCCTTTGCCGCTGGCGTCGGGACCGGCTTTGGTGGTGAAAAAGGGCTCAAAAATCTGCCGCAGCTTGTCCGCGGCGATGCCGCTGCCGGTATCGCGGACCGTCAGGTCGACCATTCCATTCGCCGGATCGGGCGCGAGCTTGAGCACAATCGTGCCCCCCTCCGGCATCGCTTGCCGTGCATTGACCAGGAGATTGATCAGCACCTGCTGGATCTGGTTGCCGTTGGCCGGCACCAAGGGGGTCGGCTCGATCCGCCGATCGACGGCAACGCGGTATTTGCTCAACTCGCGTTCCAGCAACGTCATTGCGTCTTCGACAATCCGGCTGAGGTCGGTGGGTTCGAAGCCGCCGGAGCGGTTGCGCGCAAAGCCGAGAATGCCGGTCGTGATTTTCGCCGCGCGATTGCCGGCCGCGAGAATTTTCTCGAACGCTTTGTCGCGGGTCGGGGCGTCCGGATGGCGCATTCCCATCTTGGCGTAGTTGATGATCGTGGTCAGGACATTGTTGAATTCGTGCGTGGTCGTGCTGACCAGTTCCCCCAGCGCGGTGAGCCGCTGCGCATGCGCTAGCTGCTCCTTGAGCGCGGCGACCTGCTGCTCGAGCAGCACATGTTCGTCGGTTCCCACCGTGGCCATAGCAAATCCTTCGTGAAGAAGTCGGACGGCAAAGCCGGGGCAAAACCCCAAAGCTTCGCACTTAGCGCCTCACCTGCCAATCCTCTGGCTTGCCGCGAATTCGCGGCTTAACTTCAAGCGGCATAAAAGGTTAGACACCAGAATCCTATCGACTGTTCGGACTTGGCGACTGAAGGACGAGGCCCTATAATCCCGCCGCGCGGCGCTGGTCTACTAAATGCGCGCGCCGAGGAATTGGGCCACTTCGAGCTCCTTCCGGGATTTCTTGCTCGACTCAGGCCAGGAGGGCCCGATGCACACGGTCGATCTTTTGCAAGCAGCACGGCAGGCGGCCGAACACTGCGGCATTCAAATTCGCGAAGATTGGCTAGCTGGAGAATGCGCGGTTTGCGAGCTGCGCGGGCGGATTGTGGTGTTTATCAACCCGAGCGCCCGCGTGAGCGAGAAACTAGGGTTGGTCTTGGAGGCGCTGCGGTGCCGTCCCTTGGCGGCGGACTGCCCGCTTAGCCCCCCCTTGCGCCAGCTTCTCGGCCAGCAGCGATCGGCCTGACCTCGTCCGCTTTGGCACGAAAGTTGAAGCGAAACTTCTCCGGGTGCAAGTTTTCCGTTCGTCCCCATTGTCCAGGAGACAGGTCATGATACGCAAACTCGCCAGCGGCGAATTCAGGCTCTATTCGCGGAAAAAAGACTCACGCACCGGCCGCCGCAAAAACCTCGGCACATTTTCGACCCGCGCCAAAGCGGAACAGCACGAGCGCGAAGTGCAATACTTCAAGCACCATTGATCTCCCTGAAGATCATTCGTTTCCGCCATCCCCGGACGCTCTCCTCGGCGAGTGATGTTTGGAAGGCGAAGTCTTCTCTCATCCGGTCCTAGCCGTAGGCGGGCGTATCGGGCGGTTCACCATCCATTTCGGCGGCCAGCCGCGCGAGGCTCTTGAGCGGAATGACGAGGCGCTCGGGCCGATAGAGCAAATCGAGTTGCACGTTTTGGCCGGCGCGCTTCAAAAGCTGCACGTCGAGCAAGACTTCCAAATCGGTTCGATTCGTCGGTAGCAGTTTTTCCGGCAAACGCTGCAAATACGATTTCAAAAACACGGCCGAAACCCATTCTTGCCAATAATGCATCCACGATTCGAGGTGGGCCAAGTCTTCCGGACGCACGGTGGACCGCTCCAAGGCCGCTTCGGTCACATAGCGGAACGAAAACAGCATGGTCGCCACGTCGCTCATCACCGTCCGCTTCCGCCGGCGGTCGCTGAGCGGGCGCGTGATGTCCCCCTCCAGCCCGAAGATCACTAAGTCATTGCCGGTGTGCAAGACCTTAGTCATGTCGTAATCGCCGTGGCAACGAATTCGCTGCGCGTCGATCCGCCGCTCGAAGATTCGCTCGCCGCGGCGAATGAACCGTTCTTCGGCAGCCAAGACGGTTTCGGCCACCGATCGCACCTCGGCAGGCAACTCCTTGAGCTGCCCGCGCAATTGCCGAAACGCACGGCCGAACTGCCCGCGCAGCGACTGATACAACGAGCGCTGGTAGAGCAAGGTAAAGGGTTCCGGCGCGAAGGCCGCGTCCGCGCCCGTGGCCAGCGCCGCGTGCAACTCGGCCGTGCGCTGGCCGAGCAAGCGGACCGTTTCGAGATAGCTCCCAAACACATCTTGCGCCAACTCGGGCACCTCTTGATCGAGCATGGCAATCGGCGAGCGATGGAGCAGATGGGCCGCTTCGGGGAGCCGTCCGCGGGTGCGGGCCTGCTCGTAAAACCGTCCCAGCGCGTCGAGCGAATGCTGCCAGACCGTCCCTTGGTTCACGATGTAACCTTCGACGACGGCGAGCGCCGCCGGGTCTTGTCGCGGCTGGCGATATTCCAACAAGCCGGCGATCGGCGGCGTGTGGCGAAACTCCGTCCGTTCGTTGAGAAAGCGGCCGACTTCAAATTCCGGATTGATGCCCGGCTCCAACCGGCGAAACACTTTCAAAAACAAGCGGTCGCCATAGACCAAGGCGGGGCTGCCGGCGGCCGCCGAAAAGGGAGTCGGCTCGACATGCGACATGCTCGGTTCCAAAAACTGCTCGAGCCCGCTGAGGGGTTCGCCTTGAAGCGCGCCGATCGCCCCGCGAAATTGCTCGCGTTTGGAAATGGCTTCGATCAGGCTCCAAGCCAAGGGCGTTTCGCCCAAGCAATCGTAGAGATAGCCGGGCGCCGCTTCGCTGCTGGCCGCGGCCTGAGCGGAGGCGCTCTCCTCGACGACTTGCAGCCGCGCGAGAATTCGTTGCGGGCGGCGCTGTTTCAGCTTCTCTCCCTCCGCTCCCGCCGCATACCCGATCGGCACGAAATAACAATCGGAATCGCCATCGTTGTATTTGCAATCGATCAGCACCACGCGGGCGGAATGGTCGTCGGCGACAATCGAGATCACGTCGCGGACCGTGACCTCGTCGATCGTCCGCCCTTTGCCCTGAAACCACGGCCGCCGCGCGAGATATCCCGCTAGAATCTCTTGCAGCGGTACTTTCTCTGGGGCGGCGAAGATCCGATCCCACGATTCGCTCACCGTGAGGAGCGGGTGCTCCATCGTCTCTTCAGAGTTGTGCGCCTTGGCCGGCGCGCTGAGATTGAACCACAAGAATCCGTAGCCCCCCAAGCTCAGCGTGTAAGGATGCGAGACGATCGTGGCAAAGGGAGTGCGGCCGAACATCTCGACCGGCACCAGCCCTTGAAATTCGCTCAGGTCGAGCTCGACGTACTGAGGCAGCCGCGACAGGTTGGCCACGACTAAAATGCGCTCGTCTTGAAAGCGGCGGACGAACGCCAGGACCTTCGGATTCTCGGAAGCGATGAATTGCAGCGCGCCGCGGCCAAAGGCCTGGTGCCGTTTGCGGAGCGCGATCAAGCGTTTCATCCACCACAAAAGCGAATGCGGATTCGCTTGCTGCGCCTCGACATTGACGGCTTGAAAATGATACTCCGGATCAATAATCGCCGGTAGAAAGAGCCGTTGCGGATTCGCTTTGGAAAACCCGGCGTTCCGCTCGGAGTTCCACTGCATCGGCGTGCGGACCCCGTTCCGGTCGCCCAGATAAATGTTGTCGCCCATCCCGATCTCGTCGCCGTAATAGATAACCGGCGTGCCAGGGAGCGAAAAGAGCAGTCCGTTCATCAGCTCTATCTTCGCGCGCTGGTTTTCGAGCAAGGGGGCCAAGCGGCGGCGGATCCCCAGATTGATCCGCATTTGCGGCTCTTGCGCATAGAGGCGATACATGTAATCGCGCTCTTCGTCGGTCACCATCTCCAGCGTCAACTCGTCGTGGTTGCGGAGAAACAAAGCCCATTGCGACGTGTCGGGAATGACCGGCGTTTGCTGCAAGATGTCGATGATCGGAAAGCGCTCTTCCATCCGCACGGCCATGAATAATCGCGGCATCAGCGGAAAATGAAAGGCCATGTGGCATTCATCCCCTTTGCCGAAATAGGCGGCCGCGTCCTCCGGCCATTGGTTCGCTTCGGCCAGCAACATCCGATCGGCAAACGTCTCATCCACGTGCTTGCGCAACTTTCTCAAGTAAGCATGCGTCTCCGGCAGATTCTCTCCATTGGTCCCCTCGCGCTCGTATAGATAAGGAATCGCATCGAGCCGCAAGCCATCGACCCCTTTTTTCAGCCAAAAATCGAGCGCCTCGAACGTCGCGCGATGCACGTCCGGACTATCAAAATTCAAGTCCGGCTGGTGCGCATAGAAACGGTGCCAGTAGTACGACTTGGCGATCGGATCCCAGGTCCAATTCGAAGCTTCAAAATCTTGGAAGATGACGCGTACTTCCGGATACTTTTGCGGATCGTCGCTCCAGACATAATAGTTGCGCAGCGCGCTATCTGGCGGGGCGCGCCGCGCCCGTTGGAACCACGGGTGCTGATCCGACGTGTGGTTAAGGACCAACTCCGTGATCACCCGCAAGCCGCGGCGGTGCGCCTCGGCGAGAAAGGTCTCGAACTCGTGCAGCGTTCCATAGATCGGGTTTACCTCGGTATAGTCGGCCGTGTCGTAGCCATCATCGCGCAAGGGCGATGGATAAAAGGGCAACAGCCACAGCGCCGTCACCCCCAGGTCTTGAAGATAATCGAGCTTCGCCGTCAGGCCGAGAAAATCGCCGATCCCATCGCCATTGCTGTCAAAATACGAGCGCACATGCATCTGATAAATGATGGCGTTCTGATACCAAAGCGGGTCGCGCGGCTTGGATGGGGCAAGTTCGCCTCCGCGCGAAGCGGCAAACGAAGTGGGATCGCTGATGACCATGGGGCGAACTCAAAGGGGCTAGGAATTTGAAAAAGGGGCCGGCCGCGGGGGGCAATTTCAAGTTGGGAAAAGGGCACGGTTCCCCTAGCATAACGCAAGCGATGTGCCAGAATGAAACTCTCTTTTCGGCATGACTTTTGCTTCAAAGCCGGGCAAGGAATATCGCGCATGAACATCCATCGACGTTACCCGATCGGCGCGGAAATACAGCCGACCGGCGGGACCCATTTTCGAGTTTGGGCTCCCGATCGCGCTTCGGTGGAGGTCGTCTTGGAATGTTCCGCGAAAACCGATCCGCGCGAAAGGACTTATGCGCTGGCCCGCGAGCCGGACGGTTATTTTTCAGGCATGTTGGCCGAAGCGCGAGCAGGCTGCTGTTATCGTTTTCGATTGGACGGCGGCGAATGGCTCATGCCCGACCCCATGTCGCGGTTTCAGCCGGACGGCCCCCACGGCCCGTCGGAAATCATCGACCCAAGCCAGTTTGCTTGGACCGACGCGAAATGGCCCGGCTGCGATCTATTGGGACAGGTCATTTATGAAATGCATATCGGCACGTTCACTCGCGAAGGGACTTGGGCCGCCGCCATAGAACAGTTGCCCGAGCTGGCGCGAGTTGGAATCACGGTGTTGGAATTGATGCCGGTCGCGGATTTTCCGGGCGAATTTGGCTGGGGATATGACGGAGTTGATTTTTTCGCCCCGACGCGCTTATATGGCCGCCCGGACGAGATGCGCCGCTTTGTCGACCAAGCACACGCGCTCGGAATGGGCGTGATTCTCGACGTGGTTTACAACCACATTGGCCCGGACGGCAACTATCTCATCTCGTTTTCGCAGCACTATCACACCGATCGTTATGCAAACGAGTGGGGACAGGCCTTGAACTTCGATGGCGAGCAGTCGGGCCCGGTTCGCGAGTTCTTTTCGGAAAACGCGGCCTATTGGATCGACGAATATCACCTCGACGGCCTCCGGCTGGACGCGACGCAACAGATATTTGATGCGTCGCCGGAGCACATAATGACGGTCATTGGCCGCCGCGTTCGCGAGGCGGCCGCCGGCCGACGGACGATCGTGGTGGCCGAGAACGAATGCCAGCACTCCAAGATTGTGCGGTCGGTGGACAAGGGGGGATATGGACTCGATGGCTTGTGGAACGACGATTTTCACCACAGCGCCCAAGTGGCCCTGACCGGTCACAATGAGGCCTATTACACCGACTATCGCGGAGATCCTCAAGAGTTTGTTTCCGCGCTGAAATGGGGCTATTTATTTCAAGGCCAGCGGTACCAGTGGCAGCAGAAGCGGCGCGGCACGCCGGCGCTCGACCTTTCTCCTCATCATTTTGTCACGTTTCTGGAGAATCACGACCAGATCGCCAACAGCGGGACAGGCTTTCACCGTTGGCAACTCGCCTCGCCTGGCCGGTTGAAAGCCTTAACCGCCTTGTTCCTGCTCGGTCCAGGCACGCCGATGTTGTTCCAAGGGCAAGAGTTTGCCTCGGCTAGCCCGTTCTTTTACTTTGCCGATCATCATCCGGAGTTGGCGGCGCTCGTCTCCGCGGGCCGCAAGAAGTTTCTCGCTCAATTCCCCACGCTCGGGCTGCCGGAGATTCAAGCGCGGCTGCCCGACCCGGCCGATCGCCGGACGTTCGAGCGCTGCAAGCTCAATTTTCTGGAGCGCGAAACGCATGGAGAATGGTACGCGCTTCATCGAGATCTGTTGCGGCTGCGACGAACCGACCCCGCGTTCAAGACACAACGGAACCGCGGTTTAGATGGGGCGGTGCTCGGCAACAATGCCTTCGTGCTGCGGTTTTTTTCCACCAGCGGTGACGATCGGCTGGTGGTGGTGAATCTCGGCCGCGATTTGCATTTGGATCCGGCGCCGGAACCGTTGCTGGCGCCGCCGGAGCAAACGGCCTGGACGATTCTTTGGTCAAGCGAAGACTTTGCTTACGGCGGAGTGGGGACTGCGCCGCTGGACAGTGATCAAAACTGGCGGCTCCCTGGCGAATCGGCGGTCGTCCTTCGACCAGAGCCGCTGGCCGAGCCTCCGCCCGATCCGCCGGGCGGTTCGCACTGACACGGTCCTTGCCTTGGCTTGCGAGTTGCGAAGAATGCGAACTGGAACCTTGTCGACGGAATGGGCCGTTGAGGATCCAACACGAGCCGGC
Organism: Pirellulales bacterium; assembly: GCA_035656655.1. GTDB lineage: Bacteria > Planctomycetota > Planctomycetia > Pirellulales > DASRSE01 > DASRSE01. The sequence goes on along the minus strand of DASRSE010000137.1, from coordinate 2,451 downwards.
GGCAACTATGCGCCGCGAATCCAGCGCGCGGCGCCACGCTCCGGCGCGGCGCCCTGCACGAAGAGCAATGGGATTGCCGCCTAACAACCACAGAGTGAGGATTTTGCCATGGCAAGTTTGCTGCACAACCGGATGCCCTGGGCCGGACAAAGTTCCGAACTAGAACCTCTGCTCGATCGCGAATGGCTGGTGTCCAATGGGTTGGGGGGATACGCCAGCGGCACGGTATCGGGCGTATCGACGCGCCGCTATCACGGGCTCTTGATCTCGGCCTTGCCCGCTCCCTTCGGCCGTTTCGTCATGCTCAACCATCTATCGGAGCAGTTGCGGCTGGAGGATGGGACGACGATTCGGCTCAGCGGCGAAGAGCAGGCGGACAAGCTGGAGATGCGCAACGACTACCTGGTCGATTTCCGCTTGGAGCAAGGTTTGCCGATCTGGCGCTACGAGATTGACGATACCGTTCTCGAAAAGCAGATTCTGCTCACGCACTTGCAGAATACGGTGCACGTGCGCTATTCGCTCATTGCCGGTCCCGACAGCGTGCGGCTGAAGCTTCGCCCGGCGGTCCATTTTCGGCCGCACGAAATGCCGGTGAACACGCAACATGCGGGGCCGTACGTGTTGCATGCGACCAACGGCCAATACGAGTTGTCGGCAGGCAAGGAGGTTCCGCCATTGCGGTTGTTTCTCGATGGCGAAAATCCGGCCTTCACGATTGAAGGCAAGCGGATTCCCGAGGTGCTCTATCGGGCGGAAAGGAATCGCGGCTATGAATCGACCGGTGCGCTGTGGTGTCCGGGCTATTTTCGCGTCGATTTGACCGCTGACCGGCCGGCGACGCTGGTCGCCTCAACGGAACCATGGGAGCTGATTCGCGCCTTGACGCCGGAAAACACCTTAGCCGCCGAGCGCGAGCGGCGGACGCGCCTGATTCGCACGGCGCGGCCCGAAGTTCGCGACGATGACGCCGCCAGCGGCTTCATCCTCGCGGCCGATCAATTCATCATTCAACCGGCCGGGCGCATCGAGGACGCCGCTCGCGCTCGCGCCGCCGGCGACGAAGTTCGCACCGTCATCGCCGGATACCATTGGTTCACCGATTGGGGCCGCGACACCATGATCAGCCTCGAAGGGCTGACGCTGACGACCGGCCGTCAAATCGAGGCGGGCTATATCCTCCGCACGTTCGCGCACTATATCCGCGACGGCCTGATTCCGAACCTGTTTCCTGAAGGCGAACGCGAAGGCCTCTATCACACGGCCGACGCGACCCTCTGGTTTTTTCACGCGCTGGCGCGATACTTGGAAATCTCGCATGATCGGACGACGCTGCAATTGCTGCATCCCAAACTAATCGATATCGCCGAGCACCATTTGAAGGGAACGCGGTTTGGCATTGGCGTCGATCCAAGCGATCATTTGCTGACGCAGGGCGCGCCGGGTTATCAACTCACCTGGATGGATGCGAAGGTGGGCGATTGGGTCGTCACGCCGCGCCGCGGCAAGGCGGTCGAAATCAATGCCCTCTGGTATAACGCCCTCTGTCTGCTGGAAAAATGGACTCGGCAGTTGCAAGGCGATGCCGCCGCCAGCCGCTGGGCGGAAGAATCCCAGGCAGTCCGCAACTCGTTCAATGCGCGGTTTTGGAATGAATCGCTCGGCTACTTGAACGACATTGTTGACGCGGAAGGGGGCGGAAACGACACGCTCTGCCGGCCGAACCAGGTCTTTGCGATTTCGCTGCCGCATCCGGTTCTCGACGAAAAACATTGGCGACCCGTTTTCGACGTGGTGAAAAACAAATTGCTCACGCCGGTCGGGTTAAGAACGCTCGCCCCCGGCAGCCCCGATTACAAACCGAAATACTACGGCGACTTGCGGGCTCGCGATGCGGCCTATCATCAAGGGACCGTTTGGGGTTGGCTCATCGGACCGTATGTGGATGCGCTGTTGAAGGTTTATCCAGACCGGCGCGCCGAAGCGCGGCAAGCGCTCGAGGGGTTTGTCGATCATCTCCACGAAGGGTGCATCGGTTCGATCAGCGAGATTTTTGATGCCGAGGAACCGTACACGCCGCGCGGATGCATCGCCCAGGCCTGGAGCGTGGCGGAAGTTTTGCGGTGCTGGGCTAAAACCGCGACCTGATTTGGAGTAGATTGTCCGCGGCTGGCAGACCAGCCCGCGACCGGCCGCCGCCCAGACAAGGCGGATCCCCCGGGCGCCCGGTTCATCACCACGCGTCCAAGCGTTCACAATCTTCCGGAGGATTCTGGTCGTGCCAGCCATCGATCCCATTGCCATGGATGCGCGGCCGCGGCGGTCGTCGGGAATCCTGCTCCATCCGACCTCTCTCCCCGGCCCGTTTGGCGTGGGGGACCTCGGCCCCGCCGCGCTGGCTTGGGTCGATTTGCTCGCCGCGGCGAAGCAGCGCTGGTGGCAGGTGCTCCC
>DASRSE010000136.1:0-9666 GCA_035656655.1 Pirellulales bacterium | reverse complement strand
TCCAGGGAACACCTCAAGGTAACCAGCATCCTCGCCAGGTGGCTCTCGCAAGGAGATAGCCAGCCGCTGTTGCAATCCTTTACGGGAGCGCACCCACTCCTCTTGTCCTCGTGGTTTGAACCCCAGGCGAGCCAAGTCTGTGGCAAGAGTGCTGCCGATGGTTCGATATAACTCCTGTACTCGTTCGTTCATCCTCAACGCTCCGATCAGGGCACGGTTATCACTTCGACGCTTGTGATCCGGTCAATGCCCGCATCGGCTGCACGCTGTCCAACCGTGTCCAGTCCACCGGCTTTTTGAAGATTCGCATCGACCTGACGTTGCTGAGCTGTACGAGTCGCAGTGCCACTCTTGACCTCGATCCCGACGTACTCGCTGACCAAGTCGCCGTATTCCTCCTCCGTCGCGGTGTACAATCCTTCGAGGTCGCCCGCGTCGTCCGTTTCTTCCAGCAGGCGCTGAGCGTCATACAGAAAATTCAAGGCTTCGGTCGGCGTCGCCTTCTTCACGCGCTGGCCAAGCGCATTGTACGTGAAGTTGATTTCGCCGGTCACCGGCTCGGCTTGCACGAGCCGATTGTCCTCGTCCCAGACGTAGTCGGTCAGGGCGGCCGGCGCGTTCATCCTCGTCCGGTTGCCGTCGGCGTCGTAGGCGTACGTGGGTGCGAGTTCTCGCTTAAAAACCCGATCAATGCCAATGCCGTCATGATGTTGTCTCGGACGACTTTGGGCGGCGAAAGTTGGGATTGGGTATGAATTCGCCCGTTATGTTGCCATTTTCATCAACCTGCCATGCGCCTACAACCGGCTCACGAGGAACCGCGTCTTCAGGCCCATAGTTGCCTTCAATCTTGTAGACCCAGCCGCCCGGATTGCGCCGAGCCTCCTCACGGGCTTCATCCGTTGGCAGATGCACAGGTTCTTTCATTTCAGGCTCTTCAGCCATTTTCTGTAGAACTCCTCTTGCTCCTCGACCGAAGCAGGAGTGATCTCTAGGTCGGAGTCGAAAATTGGGACGAGATCTTCCATCTTGGCTTGGCACCCCAATTTCAACCGATAGGCCTGTTCGCCGCTCCCCATGCTCCTAATCATCGGCGACGGGTAAACGTCTCGACAAGCACCAAAACATTTTGGCCGAAGTCCTCTATCCTCAAGCTGCCTTCTTAAATCAGCCAGAGCATCAAAGAAAGCATCGGCAACGGCTGTGATGACTTCGTTAGCAATGTGCAGGTCGAGCCGCACTTGGTCTTGATTCTCGGGAGATTCTTCCCAAAGGGCGAACTCTCCATTTATGATTCGCCCATCGCTGGAAACAACGTCCACATGCTTCTTTATCATCACCAGCTCATTTCGGCGGATTGTAGTTCGGGTTGGGGACGAACGGTCCGGCAATTTCCCCATTCTTCATCGGAAATGCGCCCATGGCTTCCGAATTCGCCACGCCACCGGGAATCGCCACCTCAAACTGCTCAGGGAACGGCGATTTCGTTCCGAGCGTGGCATTCACATCGATCCCGTTATTCGTTCGGATGACGTACACATAACCGTTCTTGCCTGCAAATGCCTTTGCGATGGCCGGACGAATTGAGGTTGCGACGAAGTTGCTGTCCTTCAGGTTCGCCGCGACGTGTGCCTCCAAATCCGCATTCGTTCCCTTTGCTGGTATGCCCTCCTCAAAAACCTTTACCGGAGTTCGTGACGATCGCTCTCCTCGAAAGACAGTTTGAGGTTGCGCACCCTCCGGAACATTCTTCGCAGCATCGCCTGCAAACAACCGTGCGATCCAGCTTCTTACTGCGCCAGCCGCATCGGCGATGCTAGTCGAGATGGTCTCCCACCGCAAGGCGTCCGCAACCATTGACGCAAATGCTGTCTGGCGGCCGGGTAGCGTGGCCGCGAAAAGGCTAAAGCTCCGAACCGCCGAGAAAATGGCGCGCGGTAGATTCAGCACGCTTCGATATAGGCTTGGAAGCGATTGGCCAGCGTACGCGAAGAGGCTGAGGTTGCCCACCACTTTGCCGAGATAATTCCCTTGACTTTCCGGTCCTCCTTCCCAAGCTGTGCAAAAATCTCTGACGATTTGGCTTCGCACCTCGTCAGAATGCTGAAGGATGAATTTCAGCCCTTGCCATGTCTTCTGAACGGTGCCTGCCGGATTCGTTACTAGATTATATATTCCCGAAAGCGTTCCGGCCACAACGCTCCATAGGCCGAGAACATATCCCTTGGCGGTAAGCCACACGCTTGCCGGGTAACTCTTGATTGCACTGCCGAGAATCGTTCCATCGCCGCGTCCCGCATCGTGTTCGCCCTCGACCACCTCCTAGTTTGAGATGGCCGCCAGCATGACACCGCCCGCGACAAGACAAAGGATGCGTTCCGCGGAAAAGATACGTTCAATCAGCCATCAACAGAGGGCGGTGACGACGGGAATTAGCGTTAAGCCTTCGGAGGCGGCGCGATTCCGAAAGGTTTCAACGATGCTTTCAATTCCCGATCCGTCGCGCCCAACTTTCTCCAACTCCGTGATGTCGCGGAGCTGCTGCTGGAGTTCGGCTTGCACATACTCGGTTTGAAGAATTCTTGCCTCAGCCGCCGGCGCGTTAAAGTCTATTTTCCCCAGCGTATGGGCAAGATAATCCACCGCCTCATAGCCTTGTGCCGCGGCCCATGCCGCATTCTCGGCATCTCCCGACTGCTGGCACTGGCACGCACATGTCAGCGCCACGACCGCGTTTTCTGACAGCGGGTTTAGCGGCGACCATTTGGCACCCTCCCCGAGGAACAGCGATTCGTAATCACTGACGAAGGGTTCTTCGGAGCCGATCTGTCCTCGTAGTGCCGATTCCCACAAATGGTCCAGCGTCTCTCGCAGGTAATCAGCACTACCCCATCCCGTCTTCTCGAAGAACAACTTGTACGCTGGATAGAGCCGTTCCGCGACAGCCACGGCAAACAGCAAGCGACTGAGGGGACTGACGCCCTCAAGCCGATCTTTAAGCAACTGGCGGTCAAATTTAACCACGATGTCTCCCGTCATTTCCAGACCGCTGTTCGCGTGCCGGTGATCGTCGCTCCCGCTTCCTCAAGAGCCTTCCGACACTCAGGACAAAAATCCATGGTACGACGGCTTGCATGAGCAAGAAAAACGGTGGATAGCCGAAGAAAAAAATCCCGAGCAAGAATTCGACCGCATCTACATCGCGGAGCCAGAATCGCTGGACACGAGCGAACCCCTGGGCGCGTTGCGCTTCTATTGGCACGCGTACAAACTAATTCTCGCCTCGTGTTTGATTTTTTTTTGGATTCAGGTTCTTGGTGTGGATGGCGCGGCGGAGATCCGTGCGCGCCAAAAAGAGCAATCCAACAGCGCGAAGCGCACCGACACCGCAGCAGCCGATTCGCCCGATTGAGGACGCGCCGGCGAACGAATGGCCAGCCGCAGCCACGGTTTAAGCCAGAAATATCCCTTCAGAGCGGTCGTCTCCCACGGGACGCCATGCGGCGCAGCTTGCGTGGCCGACGCGGCCTCGTTAGACTGGATAAGCTGTCAAGCTCGGTAAATGGAAGTCGCTCGAACTGCCGTTTTCGACGCCCGACCCGCCTTCGCTCGCGCCCCGAACTCGCGCAGGTCTGCAATTCGAGCGAACGACCGGCGGCGGCGAACGCGGATTTGAATCTAATCTCCTCTCTTGCCGGAGTCGGTGCGCGATTCATGGCTATTTCTCAGGCGAATTCGTTCGCTGCCGTGCTCGAAAAGAGCGAACTTCTCGGGCCGGAGCAACTCGCGCAAGCTCGCACGGCGCTCGACGGCATTGCCGACTCCAAAGCCGCCGCCAAAAAGCTGATCGAAAAGGGGCTGCTGACGCGCTGGCAGGCGAGCCAACTCCTCGGCGGCAAGACCGATCTGCATCTCGGCAAGTATCGCTTGCTCAGCCGCTTGGGCAGCGGCGGGATGGGAAGCGTCTTTTTGGCCGAGCACAAAACGATGCGCCGCCGGGTGGCGATCAAAACGTTGCCCCACGACGCGGCCGAAAAAGGGGCCGCCGCCGAACGACTGCGGGCCGAGGCGCGGGCGATCGCCGCCTTGAACCACCGCAACATCATCCATGCTTACGACACCGAGCTGACCGGCGACCATCCGTATCTCGTGATGGAGTTCGTTGACGGCCAGGATTTGCAGAAAATTGTCGAGGCGACCGGCCGGCTCGATTTTCGCCGCGCCGCCGACTACATCGCCCAAACGGCCGAAGGCTTGGCGCACGCCCACTCGCGCGGTCTCACGCATCGCGACATCAAGCCGGCGAATTTGCTCGTCGATCCGCACGGCACGGTGAAGATTCTTGATCTCGGTTTGGCGGCGCTCAAAAACCAGAACGGCCAAGCCGAGAAGCCGGGCGAAAACGTGCTGGGCACCGTCGACTTTCTCGCGCCCGAACAGGCGCTCGGCGGCCAATCGCTCGACCACCGGGCAGACATTTACTCGCTCGGCTGCACGTTGTATTTCGTGCTGACCGCGCAGCCGCCGTTCCCCGAAGGGAGCCTCGCGGAGAAGCTCGTCAAGCACCAAATCGAAGAGCCGCGGAGCATTTTGAAGCTGCGGCCGCAGACTCCGCACGAGTTGGTGAAGATTTGCCGCCGGATGATGGCCAAGAAAGCGGACGAGCGATTCTCGAGCGCCGACGAAGTCGCTCAGTCGCTGCGCAAATGGCTCAGCGAAGTCGGCGACGACGTTCCTGACGATGCGAACATGCCGGCGCCGGCGGCCTCCGGCGCGATGCCGGCGGTGGGCCCGGCCGATTCATCACCCAAAGGGCCGCCGAAAGTCCGGCCGCCTGTCCTTGCTCCCGCGGCGCGAAACGATGGGCTCGACTTTCTGACCGAGAGCGGACCAATCCGGACGGCGCTGCCACGGCCGCGCAGCGCCGCCGCGGCCGAAGGCGAAACCGCGCCCGACCGCAGCAAGCTCTATTTGCTGGCCGGCTTGGGAGTGGGCGCCGTCGCCGTGATCGGGGTGATGCTGTTCGTGCTCTTACGCCGCCCTCCCGCGAGCGAAAATGCTCAAGTCGATCCCGCCCCGGCTCCGCTGGTCCCGGTGAAGACCGAGAAAAAGCCCGAACCAGAGAAGCCGCGGTATTTGAAGAATTTGCCGCCCTTGCCGGGAAGCGACGAGGACAAAAAATTAAAAGAGGCTGAGAACAAGTCCGCGGACGACGCAAAAACGACAGACGAACATGGTGATCAGCCGAAACCGATTGAGCCTCCGAACAACCTGAAGGACCCGGCCAAGGGAGGAACGCCCGAGAAGCCGGTGGAACCCCCGCAGGCAACGCCGAAAGCAACTCCCAAAGAAACTCCGAAGGAAAGTCCGCCGAAGCCTGCCGAGCCGGCGAAAGAAGCGCCGAGCAACCCGCTGGTGCAGCCGGTCGAGCCGCCGAAAGCGGCGCCGAGCGAGACTCCCAAGGAAACTCCTAAAGAAGCGCATCCCGTCCGTCCGGCTGAGCCGTTCAAATCCTTTCCGGCAGTCGTCGAGTTGCCCGGCTTGGGCGCGGGCGAATTAACGGCTGCATCGGAGTTGACGACGCTGGGCAAGATCCAGCTTCCAGCGGACGGCGCGTTGTCGCTGGAATTGGCGCTGCCCGGCGGCAAAGGGGGAGCAAAATACTTGGCCGCCGGCGCCAATAAGTATGAATGGTTGATTCGCGAAGAGGGGAAAATCGCCGCAGAACCGGTCGCTCGGCTATTGCTGGCAGGAGAGGAACTCAAGTTTCAATGGGCCGCCGGAGCGAAGCCGCCGGCCGACCAGATTCGCAACGGGTTGTTAACCCTGAAGGCAGGCGGCAAAACGTGGAGCGGACCGCTGCGCAAGGCCAAAGAGGAGCAGCCGGTCACGATCGACCTCGAACATCCGCCGGCGTTGCCGCGGATGGTGGTCAGCCTCGACATCGAAGCGCTGCCTGAGGGGGATAATCTCTGGCTGCAAATCCTCAAACTGGACGCGGCCGATTTGCTGTACGAGATCAAGCCGGTCGATCTGATTTCGATCAAGAACCCGCCGAAGCCCAAGGAAGCGCCGCTGATCGAGATCGGCTCAAAGGAAAAGAAGTTTGGGCGTCCGCTCGGGTTGATCGTGACCACGACGCAGCACGGCCGGCTGGGCTTCAAACTCGATCTCGTTCCTCAATATGAGATGAACGGGGTTTGGCTGCCCTTTCAACCGAAAGTGATGGGGGGCCGACTTGCCAATTTGCAACTCGAGGTCCAGCGGATGAAAGACCGGGTGGCGTTCGAAGACAAATCTCCGCGCAAGAACCAGCAGCTCATCGACAATCTCAACAAAGAGCAGATTCCGGCCGCGGAGCGCGAAATCCAAGCGTACGAGGAGCTGGCAAAATTGACGGCTTCCGTCCAAGGACACGTCAAATTCAATTACCGCGTATTCACCAAGGTCGACAACCAGGAAATCGACCTCGTTCGCACGCAGCCGCCGGCCAAGAAGAAGTAGCGCCCCAAGCGGGTCCGGCGGCCGCTCCGCGAGAGCAGCGCAAGTGGCCGAATTCCACGGCCTGCTGCAGCGCATAGCCGTGCTGCAAGCGAAAACGTTGCCAGCAGCGTCGCGGACTTCAACTGCGCGTCCGAAAGTCCTTCACCGTTTCAATCAGCGTCAGCACGTTCTCCACCGGCGTATGGGGCAACACCCCGTGCCCGAGGTTGAAGATGTGCCCTGGTCGGCCGGCCACTTGGCTCAAGATCGCTTCGGCGCGGCGGCGAATTTCGCGGGGCTCGGCAAACAGGACGACCGGGTCCAAGTTGCCTTGCACGGCGCGATCGTAGCCGATGCGCTGCCACGCGTCGGTCAGTTCGATGCGCCAATCGACGCCGATCACGTGTCCGCCCGCCTCGGCCAGCAAGGGGAGCAGCGCGGCATTGCCGGTGGCGAAGTTGATCACCGGCGTTCCCGGCGTAAGGTGATCGATAATCTGCTTGGTGAAGGGGAGAACATAACGGCGATAATCGTCCGCGCCGAGAGCGCCGGCCCAGCTATCAAACAATTGCACCGCTTGGGCTCCCGCCGCAATTTGGCCATTGAGATAGCGGGTCACGCCCCGTGCCAAGCGGCCCATCAATTCGAGCCACACGCCCGGATCGCGGTACATGAGCGACTTCGTATGGACATAGTTGCGGCTCGCCCCTCCTTCGATCGCATAGCTGGCGAGCGTGAATGGCGCCCCGGCGAAGCCAATCACCGGAATCGTGTCGGGCAAGCCGGCGCGCGTCAAGCGGACCGTTTCCATCACGAACCCCAGCGGCGCCAGATCGTCCAATTCATGAAACCGCGCCAAGTCGGCCCGCTCGCGCAGCGGATTGTGGATTTGCGGCCCTTCGCCGGCGGTAAACTCCAATTGCAAGCCCATCGGCTCCAAGATGGGAAGCAGGTCGGAAAAGATGATCGCCGCGTCCACCTCCAGACGCTGCACGGTGGCCAGCATCACTTCGGCGCTCAACCGCGGATTCTTGCAGAACTCCAAAAAGGTCGTCTTTTCGCGGATCGCGCGGTACTCGGGCAAATAGCGGCCGGCTTGGCGCATCAGCCAGATCGGCGTGCGTTCGGTTGGCTCGCGGCGGCACGCTTTGAGAAACAAGCTGTTGTGCCAAGGGGCGTTTGCGGTCGGCGGCGCTGACCCGGCGGCGCGAGCCGGCTCGGTCGCGCGTATCTCCGGCGGCCGGCGCGGCCGCTTCATGCGAAGGATCGGGCCGCTCCGTTCGGCCGCGGCCTGTACGAGCTGGCCCATCTTGCTGTGCTCCGGTTCGACATCGACCGTGAATCCTTGGTCGCGCAAACCCTCGCTCGTTGTGGGACCGATCGAGGCGACGACCATCTGGTCGAACGCCGCGCGCAGCGATTCCTCCAGGCCCAGCTTGCGGGCGATTTCCAGCAGATTCAGCGTTTGATGTTGCGACGTGAACATGGCCACGTCGCGCTCGCCGGCGCAGATCGCGCGGATGTTGGCCTCGAGCGGTCTGGTATCGAGCGGCAGTTCCCACGCGTAGATTTTCACGCTCAACACTCGCGCCCCGCGGGCTTCCAAACCGGCGACGAGGCTGGCGTTGGGCTCGCCATATTCCAGCACCGCGACATTCTGATTCGTGACGCCGCCATGGGCATCGAGCGTTTGCAAGACCTCGCGCCACGTATTCGGCTCCGGCGCGCGGAGCCGCGGCGCCAGCCCCAGTTCCTTCAGCACGGCCACTGGCTTCGGCCCGCGCACCAGCGTCACCACATCGCTGACCGATTCCAGAAAGCGCTTCAAATCGACATAGCGCTCGACCTGTTGAATGAGCATCTTCAGACCGACCCCGGTCATAAACACGATCAGATCGACCTGACCGGTCATCACTCGGTTGGCGAAGTCGACCGCCGCGACATTTTTCTCGAGCGGGACCTCGCGCATGGAGGGACTGACGGCAGGGATTCCGCCCGCCTTCTCAATGAACCGAGCCATCTCCTCGGCGCGGCGGCTCTCGAACGAGGCGACGCGCAATCCGGCAAAATCGGCGGCTTCACTGGGCATAAACGGTCAACGGTCGGAGGTCGCGATCAGGCTATGGGGCTGCGCGGCGGGTTATCCGCGCCACGCGGTTTTATCTTACTCGCCGAGCCAATTTGCCGATAGCAGCAGGGGGGCGGGATGCACCCGGCGGCGGCGTCACTGCGATGGCAGCCAAAATCATGGCGTAAGTCGTTATTTTGCAAGCCGCGCGAAGCCCTGCTCGGCAGTTGGCGACGCTGAAAAATGCGACGCGGGACCAAGCGGCCATTTTTCGAGGGATGCTGGACGATTAATCTTGCCGCCGGCTTGCGGTTACAATAGCAGAAGCCGATTCTTGCGGAGCTTTTTTCATGTCGATCGCCAGCGAAACAGCGAGTGCCGTATTTCCCACCTCGGCGGAACGGCCCGACGCCGACGTGGTCATCTACGACGGCCATTGCCGGTTCTGCCAAAGGCAAATCCAAAAACTGCAATGGTGGGATTGTCAGCACAAACTGGCCTACTTGTCTCTCCACGATCCAGAGGTCGCGCGGCGTTATCCGGATCTGACGCACGAACAAATGATGCGGGAAATGTACGTGGTCGACCGGCAAGGGAGTCGGCATCATGGCGCGGAGGCCTTGCGATATCTTTCGACCCGGCTGCGGCGGCTGTGGTGGCTGGCGCCGGCGCTGTATTTTCCTTTCAGCTTGCCGCTGTGGCAATGGCTCTATCGGCAAATCGCCTCCCGGCGTTATCGTTGGGGAACGGTGGACTGCGGCGAGGAGGGCTGCGCGCTCCATCGGCCGGCGAAGAAATAGCGCGGCCCAAAATCCGGCCGCCGTGGCACGGCGGCGATCGCACGCTGCGAGGTCTCCGGCGCCGTCTATTTCAGCGACAGCATCCGCGCCCGCCACGCCGGCTCGAACTTTGCCAGCGCTGCTCCGCACAGCTTTTCAAAGCGCGCGTCCGGCGAGAGATCAGAGTCGGCCGCCACATAGCTTTCCAACTTGGCGGCGTTGACCGAAGCGGCGTCGATGAGGAGATAATAGGCGACTCCCCAAGAGTAAGCGTAATAGCGGGCCGATTCGGCCGTGTCGTCGCCGTGGCCGACAATGAACTCGCGCGGGTCGGCG
>DASRSE010000135.1:0-23689 GCA_035656655.1 Pirellulales bacterium | reverse complement strand
AGTTCGCGCGGCCCGACCTGCGGGCCGTCGTGATCGTCGGGGACGGCGCCTTTCAGATGACCGGAATGGAGTTATCCACGATCGTGCGCAACAAATTCGACACGATTGTGATCGTCCTCGACAACAAAGGTTATGGCACCGAACGAGTGCTCCAGGATGGGCACTATGATTACAACGACATCCAGCCTTGGAATTATCACAAGTTGCCGCTGGTCCTGGGCGGAGGAACCGGCTATGAGGTTCGCACCGAAGGCGAGTTTGACCGCGCCCTCCGTTCGGCCTGGGACGACCACAGCGGGGTCAGCCTCATCCAGGTCCATCTGAACGAAGCGGACCATAGCGCCGCCTTAACGCGTCTGGCCTCCAAGCTTGGCAAGCGGGTGTAAGGCGGCGCGCGGCCGCTACGACGAAAACGGGCCTTTTACTCGCCCGTTTGCCCGGTCCGGCGAGGACTTCAGCAGGCCGATTGGCGCTGCGCCGGTGGCACGGCGGATGCTAGCGAGGCAGTCGTTTCACGCGGCCGGCGGGCCGCTTCCACGGGCCGCCAGCTCGAAAATCGCTCCCAGATCGGCCTAGGCAAATTGGGTGATTTGTGAGAAACTGCCGCGACGAGAAACGGGGAGTTTTGTCGCTTGGTTCTGGGCGCGGTGCGCCGAGCTCGAGTGCCCCGTTTCGTGGCAAGATGCCCCTTTGTCGCCGCGGTGTGTGATGGCCAAATTCTATCTGATCGATCATTCGCTGAAGAAGGTCGGCAGCCATCACTACGAATACGCGCTCCACATTTTGTCGGCGGCCGAGCGAGCCGGCTACGAACCGATCTTGGGAGCGAATCGCAAATTCACCAAGGGGAAAGAAATCTCTCCCGCTTGGCGGTTGAACACCGACTTCCGCTACAGCACCTATAGCGAAGTTTCGGTCGTCGTGAATTTGGCACGTTGGCTGCGCCGTAAAGAGGACGCCGCCGATGCCGGAGCGGAACTCCCTTGGTGGCGGCGCTCTTGGAAGCAGGCCCATGCTGGCTGGGGGCAGTTTAGCGAGTTGCGGCGTTTGCTTCGCGCCGAACGCCGAATCCGCAGTTTTGCCAAAGGGACCCGGCGGCTGCTAAAGCAGTTTCCCTTGGCGGCGAGAGATCAAGTCTTCCTCCCCACCATGAACGAGCTCGATCTGATTGGCGCGCAGCGGGTGTGGGCGGCGGATCCGACCACGCGGCAAGCCGACTGGCATCTGCAATTTCATTTCAATATTGAACCCGATTGGGAAGCCGATCCACAACTGCGCGCCTATCATCTGGGCCGCATTCGCGAGATTTTCGCTCGCTGCCGCAATCGTTTTCCGCAGCACCGCCTGTTTTTTCATACGACGACCGAGGGGCTGGCGGCGCAATACAATCGGCTTGAGGCGGTTCCGTTCCGCTGGTTGCCCTATCCGGTAAATCCGGCCTTTGAATCCGCGAAGGCTTCGCGCCGCGCCGACGCGCCGCTCCGCGTGACCTGTATTGGCGGCGTCCGCGTGGAAAAAGGGATCGATGTCCTGCCCACGCTGCTGCGCTCGGTCTGGCAAGATACGTTTTTGACCGGGCAAGCCCAATTAGCCATTCAGGCCGAGAGCGAGCACAAGCTCCCGTCCGAAGTTCGAGCCCTCTGGTCGGCGCAAGCGACCGCGGGACGCTCTTCGTCCGAATCGCCCGACCCCTTGAAACTGATCCCCTTTCCGCTCGATAGCGACGGCTATCAGCGTTTGATCACCGACTCGGACATCGGGTTGTTGCTCTATGACCGGCATCAATACCAGGCCCGCTGCTCGGGGGTGCTCGTGGAATTGCTCAGTGCCGGAGTGCCGGTGCTGGTGCCGGCCGGATGCTGGCTGGCCGATCAGATTGCCGAAGAAATCTATCGCCATCGGGAAATCGTGGTAGCCGGCATGCAGCGCCATGGTCCCGAGGTCCGGCTCGACTTGCGGCGGCTGAACGGCCAAGCCGGCACCATCTTGCAAGTGGCGCGGCCCGCCAGCCACCTGCTCTACTCCCTCCGCTGGCAGGCCCGCGAGCAGGCGCAAACGTATTGCCGCCTCCAAATGCGCCAGCGAAATTCATCGGGCAGGCCGCTCGAAACGACCGTCGAGATTCTGTCGCCTCGTCCTGACGCCCAAACCGCGACGATGCTGGTGCCGCTGCGAGCCGAGGCGGCCCAAGTCGAAATCGAATGGCGAACCGCTCTGACCGATCAGCCGCTGGAAGTCTTGGCGGCGGGCGCGCAATTCTTGGCAACTGGACCCGAGGCGATTGCCATGCCGCGAGGGGCGGTCGGCCTGCTCTTCAGCGACCCGGCCCAAACGCCCGATCTGTTGCGCGATCTGGTCACCCACTACCGCCACTATGAGCGGACCGCGGCCGCCTTTGCGCGGCGATTCTTTGCCGAGCATAGCCCGGCTCACGTCGTCGCGATGCTCGGCTCGCTCAGCGCGGGGACCACGTCGCGGGCCGCCTGAGCAGTTGCACGCCGCGCCGGCCCGTTGAGGAAGTGTCGCTCGACGAGAAAGTGGAACAAGGTCGCCGCCGCGACCGACGCCGCCACGCACAGCGGAATCGTGATCAGCAGCGTTTGCCAAAAACCAGTGAACCCATGCTGATAAAGGCAATGGGCAATCCCTTTGGCAAACAGCCAATGCACGAGATACATGCTGTAGCAAATCCGCCCGCAATAGCGCAGCGGAGCGAGCCAAGCCGTCGTGCAAAACCAAGCATTGTAACCGTGGCTCAGCGAGAGCAAGAGGGCGAAGCAACTCGCCAGGACGGTCGAACGATCGGTTGGCGAAGGAAGCCAATCTTTGGTGAAAATGGCCGCCACCGTCAGCGCGATCCAAATGGCATGCGCCCCCCGCGATTGTCTCGCGGTGGCATAGTTAATCCGCCAATAAACAAGAATTCCGACGGCGAATTGGAGCCAGCGGCCGTCGAAAAAGAAACCCTCGATCGACCAGCCTGCCAGCGCGGCCGCGACCCGCGCCAGCATGGCGAGCAGCGTGACGGTGGCCGCTCCGAGAAAAATCCGCCGCCGTGAACAGAGCAAGATCAACCCGGCCATGGCGTAGAACTGCTCTTCGTAACAGAGCGTCCACGAGATGCCGAGAAAATAGCCTTGGTGGCTGCCGGCGACGTGCGCCCGCCACGATTCGGTCAAGGTCAGGTTGCCCAGCCATTGCCATGAATCGAGGAGCCACGGCATAAACACCGGCGGCCGCTCATCCGCGAACAGGCCGCGCGCCAAACCGGCCTCGCAAGCGATGATCGCGAGGGCGCAGAACAAAATGGCGAACCAATAAGGGGGATAAATCCGCCGCAAGCGCCGCCTAAAGTATTGCCCCAGCCCAGGCGACCGCCGCCGCTGCGAATCAATGGCGGCCATGATGCAATAGCCGCTAATCACAAAGAATAGCGGAACCCCCAGCCACAATTGGGCCAGACCCTTTTGCAAGATTGCCGCTAGGTGATCGAGCGTTCCGCTGCCCGGCACAAATGCCGTTCCCGACTCGAACGCGCGATAATAGGGCGAATAATAGATCGCATGAAACACGACGATCATCAAACAAGCGACCCCGCGCCATAAATCGAGCGCCCCGTATTTCGGCGCGCGTGGCAAGGGCAAGAAGTCAGCCTCGGCAGCTTCGTGGCTCATGGGTGCTGTTTCCGGCAGGCACGGAGAGGAAAAACTCCACCGCTTAAACCTAGCTTGGAAACCGCCGTCGCCGCGCGCAGCCCGCGCCCCCGCAAATCCGGCCCCGCCGGAATATGTGGAACGTTAAACACAAATGCCACGATTCAATCCAGAGATCGCTAGGCGCGGTTATTTCGGGCGGCGGCTATTCTTTGACTTGTGCTTCTTACGCAGTGGCAGTCTTGTTGGTTTCTCAACGACTATTCTTCGCATAGGCAAGGTCGGCTGAGTAACGTATCTTGCGCTAATACGAATGCCCATTTCTCGACGAATTTGATCGCAAGCCTTTGAAATGGCAGAGATGACTTGGGAATCGTCTGCGTTTGTCAGAATTTCAAGGAGGTGGGGTAGAATCTTACGAGCCTGTTCACCCAGGTGCCCGAGATGTGTAATCGCTTTCAGGCCGTTTTCAAGCGTCTCGCACTCGAGGCGATTAAGAAGAAATGAAACTGCCTTGGGGCCACTAGATTCGAAGACGGTCCGTACACTTTCTTGCTGAAGGGGAGTTCCATTAATGAGAGTTGCCCAAAGCGACTCGTACCCGACTGCTCCCATTCGTGCTGCCTTTATCGCAGTTAGTCTTACCTTTTTTTCTCCGTGATCCATAAGATCGAGAACAGAAGTGCGCGCGAGTTCGCCAAATTGGGCCAGACATTCGCCAGAAAATTCTCGTTCGGCCTTCGTTCCCTCGCGTACCCCTTGGGTTAAGTGTGGAATAGCGGATTCACCGATCTTTGTCAGAACACCCACCAGCACCTGCTTGACCCAATCGGAAGAATCACCACACGCCCGGATGATGACGGGTACAGCAGCAGAATCCTTCGGCCCGAAAGTTTCTAAGTGTTTCCTGGCTTTTTCGGCGACCGCGTTTCGCCCTTTGAGTCGATCAAGCCAGTTCTTTATTTCGGATGATAGCGTGGGAATGGAATGGTCTTGTAACGACGGGGATGCAATTGGTGATTCAACGCTACCAAATCCATCATCCTCCCAGGCATAATGATAGGACAAAGGCGCGCCCGTGGCACGTTCTAGGCTGGCACGTTTTGCATGATCTGAGTCTCGTGCTTTTTTCCAATAGTCCTTTGGCATCAGTAACGCCTCCAGCAACGCATTGCATTGATGTAGATCGAGCGGCACAAATCAACAGCCATCGCAACTTTCGTGCGGAGGTTTCGATTTTCGCATTTCACTCATTTTGTTCTGCATTTCATTGACACGCAACCCCGCGCATTACCCAATGTGCCAAATAATTTCCGCCAACTAAATCCTCAGTTGCGCTAGCCCAGGACTTTCGGGTACCGGCGGGGCGGAAGTCTACGCCGCTGTGGCCGGGGCGCAAGCGATTTCGAATGGCTTCGGGGACGGGTAGCCGAGCGTCTGATGCAGACGCTCGGTATTGTAAAACAACTCAATGTATTTGAACACGCGCAGCCGCGCCGCTTCCAAATCAGCAAAGCATTCGTGCCGGGTCCCTTCGTGTTGCAACGACCCGTGGAAGCGATCCAGAACCGCGTGGTCGCAGCAGCAACCTGTGCAACTCATGGAACCCTCGATTCCGATCGTCTTGAGGATCGTGTGATACGCTTTGCCCGTGGACTGACAGCGCCGCTCGCGATCAGCCTGTTGAAAAATGCCACGCGGTTCCAGCGATTGTTTTAACCCGCTGCACGCGGCGAGCTCAGGCGATCATGCTGGTCAAGGCCTGGAAGCCAGGATCGTTGCGGATCGGATCGAAATCCGATTCTCCATCGACCAGGTCGCGATAGTTGGGATCGATTTGCAGCGCGTGATGCAAAAACTCGAGCGCATGCTCGCGATTGCCTGCCAAGCTCCAATAGCAAGCCAGGTTGTAATGAATGATGGCCTCGGCCGGATCGATTTGCAGGGCTTCTTCGAGCGATTCGATCGCCAAGTCGATCCGTCCGGCTCGTTTTTGGCACCAGCCGATTGTCAACCAGATATGGATATTCTGCGGATCGAGTTCCGCGGCTTCTTTCAGCGGCGCGAGCGCCTCGACAAACCGGCCGAGGCTGCGCAGCGCGAGCCCTTTGAGATGCAAGGCTTGCGTCCGCTCGTCGCCGGCCTCGATCCGATCGAGCAATTGCAGCGACCGCCGCGCAATCCGCTCGCGATTCTCGGGCCGGACCGCGCCGGGCTCGGGAAACAATTCGAGCAACTCGAGGTAGCCCTCGACCTCGCGAATGATTTGCTGGCGGCGGATGCGATTAGGGCCCGGCACGCGAAACGTCCTCCTCAAGCACGGCAGAATGCATCGTCCGCGGCCGCGCGGACCTGCCTCGCCCCGCGGGCGATGCAACTCCGGCGAGCGCGCTGCTTAACTTAATTCTACTCACGAACCGCGATCCACCAAATGCCAACGCGCGCGGACGCGCCATTTCTCTCGAAAAAAATGTCGGAATGAACGAAAAGTCGCAACCGATCGACCGGGCAGAACGATCGCATCACGCCGGTTGTGCCACGCTCAGCCACGCCGGCCGCCGCGGCGCTCGCTCGACCCTGTTTGCTCGGCTCGCCGTTTGTTAGCATAATCGCTCGCCATGAGCACGCTGACCGCCTCTCCGACGCCGATGATGAAGCAATATCAGGACGCCAAACAGGCGTGCCCTGACGCGCTCCTTTTGTTCCGCATGGGCGACTTCTACGAGCTGTTTTTCGACGATGCGAAAACGGCCGCCCGGGTGCTCGGGCTGACATTGACCAGCCGCGACAAAGGTGAAAACCCGATTCCGATGGCGGGCTTTCCTTATCATCAGCTCGAGAGCTATCTCGGCAAGCTGGTCGCTCAAGGACTGCGCGTGGCGATCTGCGAGCAAATGGAAGATCCGCGCCAAGCCAAGGGAATCGTCAAGCGCGAAGTGACGCGGATCGTCACGCCTGGCACGGTCACCGACGACGCCTTGCTCGATCCGCGCGCGAGCAACTTTCTCGCCGCGGTTGTCAGCGGCGAGGCCCCCAGCGGCGGGTTGGCCGGAGTCGCCTGGGTCGAGCTATCGACCGGCCGGTTTTATGCGGCGACGTTTCCGCCGGCAAAACTGGCCGATGAACTGGCGCGGATCGCGCCGGCCGAATGTTTGCACAGCGAAGAGGCGAACCCTGCGGTCGATGGCGCGATCCTTCAGCAGCGCTGCGCGACGACGCGCCGGCCCGGCTGGGTGTTCTCGCTGGCCGCCGCCACGCAGGCTCTCTCAAAGCATTTTCAAACGGCGGGACTCGATGGTTTCGGCTTCGAGCTCGGCCGCGACGCTCCGGCTATTCGCGCCGCCGGCGCGATCTTGGAATATCTCGTCGAAACGCAAAAAAAATCGCTCGACCATATCGACCGGCTGATTCCTTATCGAACGGGCGATCAACTGGAAATCGACGAAACGACGCGCCGCAGCCTCGAACTGACGCGCACGATCCGCGAAGGCCAGCGTGCCGGCTCGCTCTTGGCGGTGCTCGATCGAACGGTCACGCCGATGGGCTCGCGGCTTCTCGCCGACTGGCTCGCCAGCCCGCTGGCTCAATTGCCGGCGATCGAGGCTCGCCACGACGCGGTCGAAGAACTGTTGCGCCATCCCGAACTAGGCCGCGACTTGCAAGATCGGCTGAAGACCATTTACGACCTGGAGCGGCTGCTGTCGCGCGTCACCACGGGCCGCGCGAGCCCGCGCGACCTCAGTTTTATCGGCCGAACGCTGCGGACATTGCCGGCGATCAAGGCGAAACTAGCCGCCCGCTCCAGCCGGCTCCTCGCCGAGTTGGAAGCCGAGCTCGATCTCTGCCCGGAGCTACGCAGCCAGCTCGAGTCGGGCTTGGCCGACGATTGTCCGCTGGCGGCCCGCGACGGCGGCTTTATCAAAGCCGGCTTTTCGGCGGAACTCGATAGTCTCCGCGAGTTAACCGCCGGGGGGAAACAGTGGATCGCGCGGTATCAGGCCGAAGAAACAACGCGCTCCGGCATTCCCAGCTTGAAAGTCGGGTTCAACAAGGTCTTCGGCTACTATCTGGAAATCACCCATACCCATGCCGAGAAGATTCCTGAGCACTACATCCGCAAACAGACCATCAAAAACGCGGAGCGTTACATCACTCCCGAGTTGAAGGAGTATGAGGAGAAGGTGCTCACGGCGGACGAAAAGGCGAAGGAACTTGAATTTGAACTGTTTGGACAACTGCGCGAGCGAGCCGCCGCTCATGCGCGCCGCTTGCAGAGCGCTGCCGCCGCCTTGGCGCGGTTGGACGCGCTGATCGCGCTGGCCGACCTGGCACGCGCCCGCAATTACTGCCGTCCGCAAATGGTCGCCGAACCGATTTTGGAAATCATCGACGGCCGCCATCCGGTCCTCGATGCGCTGCTGCCGGAGGGAACGTTTGTTCCGAACGATATCCTCGCCGGAGGCGAAGCCGGAGCCATTCTCTTGATCACCGGCCCAAACATGGCGGGCAAAAGCACCTACATCCGTCAAGCAGCCCTCCTCACGCTCCTCGCCCAGGTCGGCAGCTTCGTCCCCGCGAAGCGCGCGACGATCGGGCTAACCGATCGGATCTTCGCTCGCGTCGGCGCGAGCGATGAACTCTCGCGCGGGCAAAGCACGTTCATGGTCGAGATGACGGAGACCGCGCGCATTCTGAACACCGCGACGCCGCGCAGCTTGGTGATTCTCGATGAAATTGGTCGCGGCACCAGCACCTATGACGGCGTGTCGCTCGCCTGGGCGATTGTCGAACACTTGCACGATCAGATCGGCTGCCGCACGCTGTTCGCCACCCATTATCACGAGCTGACCGATTTGGAGCGGACCTTGGCCGCCGTCAGAAATCTGAACGTCGCCGTCCGTGAATGGGACGAGCAAGTCGTCTTCTTGCATAAGATCGTGCCGGGCGCGGCCGACAAAAGCTACGGCATTCACGTCGCCCGTTTGGCCGGCGTGCCGCGCGAAGTGAACGAGCGCGCCAAGCAGATCCTCGCGCAGCTTGAACAAGACCACGCGGACGGCTCGGGGCGGACGAAGGATGCGCGTCGCGGCCGCTTGCGGACCACCGGCGATTTGCAACTGACGTTGTTCGGACCGAGCGAACATCCGCTCCTCGACCAGATTCGCCAACTCGAACTGAACGCGATCACGCCCCTGGAGGCGCTGCGGCTGATGCATGAATGGCAACAGACGCTCGCCCGCAAACCGGGCGAGTGAGCGCGCAGCGGTTCCACGGTCAAACTTGACAGCGCGCGGCGGCGGCTCGATAATTGCGGCCACCCACCGGTTCGCTCACGAGCCGACTCCTCTGCTCCAACGCTTCGAAACCACCATGCCGAAATATATCATCGAACGTGAAATGCCCGGCGCAGGCCAATTGTCCCCCGAGCAGATTCGCGATGCCTCGCGGACGTCGTGCCAGGTGCTCAAGCAGCTTGGCCCCGCGGTTCAATGGCTCGAAAGCTACGTCACGGACGACAAGGTCTATTGCGTTTACATCGCGCCGAATGAAGCCCTGATCAAGGAGCACGCGCAGCAAGGAGGCTTTCCCGCGAATAAAATCTCCGTCGTCCGCCGCATGATCGATCCGACGACGGCGGAATAAGGCGACCGCGGTTCGCGTCTGTCGTTGTCAACCGTTGTTGCGCTTGCCCGTTTCCGCCCGTCCTCAGCCAATAAGGACCGATTGTGTCATTCTCGCTTGCTACCCCTGGAAAAACGCGCATCGGCTGGATCGGCACCGGGGTGATGGGCAACAGCATGTGCGGCCACTTGCTGAAGCAAGGCTTCACCGCGACGGTCTATAACCGCACCCGTGAGAAAGCCCAACCGCTGTTGGCCCAAGGGGCCCGCTGGGCCGAGACGCCCCAACAGGTCGCCGAAAACTCGGACGTCGTGTTTGCGATCGTCGGCTATCCGGCTGACGTCCGCGCGGTTTTTCTGGGCGCCGAGGGCGCCCTCGCCGGCAGCCGGCCCGGCATGATCTTCGTCGACATGACGACCAGCGAACCATCACTCGCTCGCGAAATTGCCGCCCAAGCTGCTCAACATCAAGCCGCCGCGGTCGATGCGCCGGTCTCCGGCGGAGACATCGGCGCCCGCGAAGCGCGCCTCTCGATCATGATCGGCGGCGACCAGCCAGCGGTCGAGGCGGTCCGGCCGTGTTTCGCCGCGATGGGCAAAACGATCGTCCACCAAGGGGGACCGGGGGCTGGCCAAGACACCAAACTGGCCAATCAGATTCTTGTCGCCGGCTCGATGATCAGCGTTTGCGAGGCGTTTCTCTACGGCTATAAAGCCGGCTTGAATCTGAACACAATGCTCGAATCGGTCGCCCCTGGCGCTGCCGGCAGTTGGTCCTTGTCCAATCTCGGTCCGCGGATCATCAATGGCAACTTTGATCCCGGCTTCTACGTCGAACACTTCATCAAGGATATGGGCATCGCGCTCGATGAGTCGCGGCGGATGGGCATTTGTCTGCCGGGCTTGGCGCTCGTCCATCAGCTGTATCTGGCGGTCAAGTCTCAAGGCCACGGCCGGCTAGGGACGCACTCTTTGCAGTTGGCGCTCGCCTCGCTCTCCGGCATCGACTGGAAAAACCGCTCGTAGCCCGGTCCGCTTCTTTCGCGATCCACGTTTCCTCCATGCCCCTTTATCCGCTCCGTTTTGCGCCGCTGTTTCGCCGCTATCTGTGGGGCGGCCGCCGGCTGAACAGCGTGCTGCACAAGCCGATCGGACCCGAGCCGTGCGCCGAAAGCTGGGAGATCGTCGATCGCGGGGCGGATCAAAGCCTGGTCATCAACGGGCCCTTGGCGGGCACGAGCCTGCATGAACTGGTTGTCGGCCACGGACCAGCGTTGCTGGGTCTTCATCACCCGCAGCCTCGATTTCCGCTCCTGTTCAAGTTGATCGACGCAGACCAAGTCCTCTCGGTGCAGGTCCATCCGGACGACGCGCGGGCGGCCCAAATGTCTCCGCCCGACCTGGGCAAGACCGAAGCTTGGGTCGTGCTGGCCGCGGAGCCCCAGAGCGCGATCTATGCCGGGCTAAAACGGGGGTTCGATCGAGCAGCCTTCGCCCGCGAAGTCCATCGCGGCACCTGCGAACTCTGTCTCCATCGCTTCGAGCCGCGGGCGGGCGATTGCATTTTTATTCCCGCCGGGACGGTTCACGCCTTGGGGGCGGGGGTTTTGATCGCCGAGATTCAACAAGCCAGCGACGCGACACTCCGCCTGTTTGATTGGAATCGCGTCGGCGCGGATGGGCGGCCGCGAGCTCTGCACGTCGCCGAGGCACTGGAGGCGATTGACGACACCGCCGGTCCCATCGCGCCGCTGCGAGCCGCGCAGCCACGGCCCGCCGGCGTCGAACGGCTCGTCGCCTGCGACAAATTCATACTCGACCGGCAGACGCTCAAGTCCGAAAGTTTAGCGAGCGGCAGCGCCCTGGCGACTCCGCTCCGGCCGACGACGCTCGGCGGCGATGGGCGTTGCCATATCATTGCGATCGTGGCCGGCCAAGCGAGTATCGAACATCCAGAATTGCCCCCTGTGCTCGGACCCGGCGAGGTTGTGCTCCTGCCCGCCGACAGCCCGCGCTTGATCGCCACCACCGACGCGGCGGCGACCCTGTTGGATGCGTATTTGCCCTAAACGGGCCGTGAAATTGTCCGGCTGAATAAGATTGTATGCGGCACAGCCAAGGGATCGTTCGACATGCCGGCTGCGCGACGATACAAACATCCGTTGGTCTCCCTCCCCATCGAGGTCTTATGCGGAACCTATTCGTGCTTTCTGTGGTGTTCGCGGTTGCCCATTTCACGGCGCCCTGGAATGGGCCGGCGCACGCGGCCGCTCCCGAATCGCAGACGGCGGCGAAGCCGTTGCTGCGCGATTTTATCGGCATTAACGGCCACACGATCCAGTTCAAGCCGGAGTTGTATGCGAAGGTTTGCCGTCTGGTGCGCGATTACCACAGCTTCGAGTGGGACATGGGGCGCGACACCGACTTCACCCCGCGCTTTCCGGAAGCTCGCAACCGGGTGAATTGGGATTCGGTCTACGGCTCGTGGCAGAAGGCGGGCTTTGACACCGACGTTTGCGTGATGTTCAACAACACGCCTCCGGACGCGTGGAAATCGCTGGAAAAAGATCCGCGCGCCTATGGCCAGGCGTTCGCCCGAGCCTTTGGCCCCAGCTCGGCCGGAAAGCTGGTTTCCGCGGTGGAGGTCGGCAACGAGCCCGGCAAATACTCCGACGAAAAATATCATACGCTGCTTGAGTCGATGGCCGGCGGTCTGCGCGCAGGCGATCCGCGGCTGAAGATCGTGACGTGTAACCTGACCACCAAGCAAAGCGGCAACTACGAAAAGTCGGTCGTCTGCTTGAAGGGCCTCGATAAACTGTACGATGTGCTGAATATCCACACCTATGCGCTGGCCGCAGGGTGGCCCACGTGGCGGCGCACTTTTCCAGAGGATCCGCACGTCGATTTTTTGAAGTCGGTGCAGGACCTGATCGCGTGGCGCAAAGAGCACGTTCCGGGCAAGGAGATCTGGATCACGGAGTTCGGCTGGGATGCCTCCACGAAGCCGAATCGAACCGACGGCGACTTCGCCAAATGGGCCGGCAATGTGAGCGATGAAAAACAGGCCCAGTATCTGGTGCGCGCCTTTCTGGTCTTCTCCGCGCTCGATGTCAATCGCGCCTATCTGTATTTCTTCAACGACGCGAACGAGCCGTCGTTTCATGCGGCTTCCGGCATCACGCGCGACTTTCAACCGAAGGCTTCGTTTTACGCGCTGGCTCATTTGTATCGCACGCTCGGCGATTACCGCTTTCGCCGCGTGATCGCCCACCAAGCCGGCGAGGCGTACGTTTACGAATTTCAGCACGGCGCGCATCCCGAGCAGACGATCGTCGTGGCCTGGTCTCCCACCGGCTCGAAACGAACGGCTGAGTTCTCGCTGCCGCTGGCCGGTGCAAAGCTAATCCGCGCCGAGCGCATGCCGCTGACCGACCGCGCAGCGGAAGGAGAAACCATCACCGTGCAGGACGGAACCGCGCGATTGCCGTTGACCGAGAGCCCTATCTATCTCTGGCTGGCGAAATAGAACGAGCGATGCCGGCGCTGGGGCCTCATGTTAATGGGCCGTCTGCCGGCGCGACGGTCAATTCCGCGATGAGTTGGCTCAGATCGCGATAGCGAACCGGTTTGACCAGATGATGGTTGAAGCCGACCTCGCGCGACTTCTTGCGGTCGTCCTCATGCCCCCAGCCGGTCAGCGCCACTAAGATCATGGATTGCCCCCAGCCTTCGCCGCGAATTTTGCGGGCCACCTCGTAGCCATTGAGCAGCGGCAGACCGATATCGAGCAAGACAATGTGGGGGCGAAAAGATTCTGCCGCGGCGACCGCGGCCAGTCCATCGAAGGCGGTTTGGGTTTCGCTTCCTCCCATCTCCAGCAGCATCGACAGCGAATTGGCCGAGTCTTGATTGTCGTCGACCACCAGAATTCGGTTGACCGTCGCAGCTTGATGGGCGGAGAGGTTCGCGCTGGCGGCCGTTCCATTCGGCGGCACGCCGTCCGCTGCTGCGGCCGAATCTAGGGCGTCCGTGGGAGAGGCGCCGTCCAGCACCCTGGCGTCGTAGGGCGCGGCGTCAACCTCCGGCTGCGCCACGGCAATTTCCGTCAACACGGGAAGCCGGACCGTGAACTCGCAGCCGTGGCCCAAGCCATCGCTGCGCGCGGCGACGGCTCCATGATGCATTTCGACGAGCCGTTGAACGAGCGTGAGGCCGATGCCGAGACCGCCGCCGGAACGATCGAGCGAGCGATCCGCCTGGGTGAACAATTCAAAAATCTTGGGCAACACCTCAGGCGCGATGCCCATGCCGGTGTCGCGCACGGTCACGTGCGCCTCGTGATCGTGGCGTGTCGCAGTCAGGGTGATTGTCCCCTGCGGATCGGTGTACTTGGAAGCATTGTTGAGCAGGTTGGCGAAGACCTGCGCGAGTCGGACCGGATCGGCGTGCAAGAAAATCGGCTCCGCCGGCAACTCGAGTTTTAGTTCGTGCTGCGCGGCGGCCAGAGCCGGCCGGCTGGTTTCGATGGCTTGTTGCAATATGACCGCCAGCGAAACCCGTTCGGGCCGCAGTTCGATTTTGCCGCGAGTGATCCGGCTTACGTCGAGCAGATCGTCAACCAGGCGCACCAACTGGGTGATTTGACGATCCATCATGTCCACCGACGTTCGCACCATTGTCACATCTTCCGCCGAATGCTGAAGAATCTGGATCGCGTTGCGGATGGGAGCCAAGGGGTTGCGGAGCTCGTGGGCGAGCATCGCCAAAAACTCATTTTTCCGCTGGTCGGCTTCGGACAACTCGGCCGCGAGTTGCCGCAACGAAGATTCGGCAAGCTTGCGCTGCGTGACGTCTCGCGTAAAGCACTGCGTATGGATAAATCGGCCATCTTCCCAGAGAACGCTGGAATCGATCAGGACCGTCTTGATCGAGCCATCTTGGCAGAGGAGACGCGCCTCGTACTCGAACAAGCGTTCGCCGCGAAGCAGTCGCGAAAGGATATCCGCGATGATTTCCGCATCGACATGGAAATCGGCGATCGGCCGGCCGATGTAATCCTCGCGGGCGTAGCCCAATGTTTTGAGTTCGGCTTCGTTCGCCCATTGAATGATGCCGTCGGGACCCACGCGATGGAGGCAAATGGCGGCCGTATCGAGGAGCGTCGCCAATTGATTGGAGCGGCGGCGCAATTCGGCTTCGCTGCGGCGCAACTCAGCCTCGACACGGCAACGAGCTGTCAAATCGGCCGCTTGGCGCGCCAGCGCGTCGAGCAGACGGAGTTCCCAATCCGCCGGCTGATGCGGTTGCTCCCAATAGTTAGAGATCATCCCGAGCAGCGCTCCGGCGCGCGACAACAGCGGCGTCCATTGCACGGCGCGGAGGCCCGCTTGGCGGAAGGCTTGCCGCGCCGAGCCCGCCAGCGGCGCCGCGGCTGATTCGATGTCGGCAATAGTGACACCGCCGCCGGCGCGCAGCGTGCTACTCAAGTTTTGGTCGAGGAGCGGCAGTTGCCGCAGCGGCTCGGCCAACGCGCCGGAAAAGCCGCGCTCAGCGAGCGGGGTGAACTGGCCCGTGTCGGCGTCCACCAAGTGCAGCGTCCCGCGCTGCGCGCGAAGAATGCTCATGGCAGCGGAGAGAAAATCCGCATACAGCCCGCCGGCGTCTTCAACTTGAAACAACCGCGTGCTGACCTCTTGCAAGCGAATCCCGCCGGCCAATTCCGCTGCCAACCGCTCGCGATGTTTTTGCAACTCCGCCTCATGCGCCCGGACCGCCGCGGCCGACCACCACAGCAGCCCGGCCAGCAAGATCATCTCTGTAACCGTGCGCAACGAAGTTCCAAACGCCACGTCAAACAGGCCCCATTGCTGACCCTCCAACCGCAGCCAACCGACGACCACCGGCAGCAGCAGCACGACCGGCAGCGCCCGGCGCACAAGCACGGCCGCCGCCGAGTTTTCTAACAGCGTCCGCATCGGCTGAGCCTCGGGTGCGGCGACAATCACGCCGATGCCCAAAGCGAACAAGGTCGTCGATGTTTGCAGCGCGATCGCCGTCAAGCTCGGAATCGTATAAAGCAAATCCGCGCCGAACGAATAGCCGATGATCGACAAGACCGCAATCGAGACCACAATCAAGCCGCCGTAGACCGCCAGTTGCCTGCGCCGGCCGGTCGCCAGGCCGACGAGCGCGGCTCCGAGGATCGCAAACGAGATTGAGGCCGGCGGTCCCATCCGGCCGGGCGCGGACACGGCCTTTTGTCCCCACGATTGGGAGAACAACATGAGATCGATCCGCAAGTCAATTCGGGTCAAATGCTCGAATAAGGTCGCGGCTCCGATTAGTCCGACCGCAAGCCCTAGCCCAATCGCCCAGCGACGAGACCGCGTCGTAATCAAGATCAAGGCCAGCCCGGCCAGCAAGGCGGCGAAGGCCGTATTCGGCAACATGGAGATGCCGTTGCTGTCCCAATCGGTCCAACTCGGCCGGTTCAGTGCCCAACCGAACAGCGTGACGAGAGCTGCGAGCGCAGAGATCGCGCCTGCGAGGATGCAGACCGCCTGAGACCTAAACAAAAGTCTTCGCGCCGAAAGCATGGGATATCTCAAGAACCGCAACAACCGCCGTGGTCGTTCCGCTCTTCTAATATCGCATGCGGAGGCTCAAAACGCCTAGCCCTGCCGGCTCGCATTTCGCCGCTGGCGGAAACTTCGCCTCGGGCGGATTGCCTTTCGGCCGCCGCCTTCTTCTGCGGCGCCCTCAGAGGGGCGGTTCGCAGTCGCCTCACCCGGCAACAAAAAAAGCGTCGGCAACCGACCCTTGAGATCGATTGCCGACGCTCGTGTTCCCTGAGCCGCCGGAGCGGTGCGAACACCGTCCGGGGCTCAGTGCTAGGCTCACGCGCGAAGCGCCAATTGATGCGAATGACCCAGTATTCGCGGTTCAATTGGTGTGTGCTCCTACCCAGGAGGGAGGGTAGCGTCGCATTCCCGCAAATGCCACGCAGCACGCCGAGCCTCAATCATGATTCGGTCTTTTCGAATGAACTATTCCTGCATGTTCGCGATATGAATTCCAATCTCCCCGCAACCTCCGCGGTCAGGCCGCTCGCTCATGCTGAACCGGGGAAGCTAAATCCGCCGCCTCGAGTTGGGCCAAACGGCCGTTTTCCGCGCCATGCACGAGGACGGCATCCGCCGGGCCAAACGATCGCCGCAGCCATCCGCACACGGCCGGCCAATCGCGGCAAAGCAGCGTGTTGCGCTGCGGCATTCCCGCTCTGAATGCGCCGGCCAATATGGCTTCCGCATAGGGCCCTTGCGCGATCAGCAGATCGGCTCCGGCTAAGGTGACAACTGCCGCTCCCCACGCTTCGTAGGCGGAGTCGAACGTCTCATCCCGCGCTTCGTCTGAAGCCCGCTCGCTGCTGCAAACCACTAGCGAACGGCCCGCGTGAGCCAGCTCCCGCAGCATATCCAAGCCGCGCGCCAAGGCGGCAAAACTCCGCGACTCGGTTGCGGCGAACAACGTCGTCCTTCGCGCGCCGCTCTCGACGAAACGCGAACCGGCCCACGTGGCGAGGATCTCGGCGATTTGCTCCGGCCCGCGTTGTACGATCGCCCCTAAGGCGATCGCCGCGAGGGCGGAGAGTAGTTGATGACGGCCTTGCAAGGGAAGATCAAAATCTTGGTCGCCGGCCTGAAATTTTAACCGGCCTCCGACATAGCGCACGTGGCTGGCTTGAACATCGCAATCGCTGCCGCGGCCGACCCACACCACTCGCGCGCGGCACTCGTTCGCCACTCGACGCAACCGAGGACAATCGCCATTCAAGATCGCGCAGCCGGTTCGCGGCAGCGATTTCAAGAGCGCCGCAACCTGGACCGAATCGGCGTCCATCTCCGTGAGGATCGCCCAAGTCGGCGCGGCATAGCGCAGGGCAAATTCGGCGTCAACCGCGGCCGTGAGCTGCCAAGGAAGCACGGCGTACCGCTCGTCCGCGGCGAGATCAAGCAAGTTCAATGTCAGACTGGCGCCGGCGAGCGGCGGTGAGTTCAAAACGGCCGCGAACAGCGATTCCGCGTTGCCGATGCCGACGACCGCGAGCAACTCGCCGCGAAATCGGCGGCGGTTCCAATCGGCCAATTCCCAGAGCGCGCGCCGGACGCTGCGCACTTCAAGCGACCATTTTCCGCTTGGCGTCTCGCAAGGTTGAGCCGCGATGATGCCGGCGGCGCCCTGGCGAAACGCGCGTTCGGCGACCTCCGGCGAATGGCCCTCGACCGCGCAATAGACCGTGCCGTCGCCGACGTGTTCGATCTCGGTCACAATCGGCCCCAGCGATTGCGCTCGATCGGTCGCAGCCAGCCCGCACTCGTGGAGTCGGCCTCCGAGTAGGTCATGCAGTTTTGTGAGGGTGCTCGGCGTCATCGCAAGCGCTGGCGGCGATAGGCCGCCGAAAAAAAGTTCGATTCAACGGTAATTCGTCGGGGCGAGAAAGACTCCCTGGTCGTACAGCCACTGTTTCGCAATGGCGCGGTCTCCCGCGTCGTCATGGGCGGCATAGACCAGCCGGCCGACTCCGTTGCGGTCGCCGGTGATCAGGACGCAATCCCCCGGCCGCGCTTCATTCAATGCCCAGCGGATCGCCAACTCGCGATTCTGCAAAAAGTGAATCTCCTCGGGGGCGGCAAAGCCCCAGAGCGCGGCGTTCTCATCGTGCGTTTTCCAGGCTTCCGCGGAACCGCCGGTCGCGATCACCAAGTCCGAATTGCGTTCAATCGTTTTGGCTTGTTCGCGAGCCTCGGGCGAAGTCGAGTCGGCCGCGAGCGAGGCCACGCAAATCAGCCGGCCCGCCGTCACCTGGCGCAAGGTGGCGAGCGATGTCGCCAGCCGATCGGCGCTCGACGCCTCGTCAATAAACACCCCGAAAGGTTGGCCGCATTCAATCCGCTCTAAGCGCCCGGGAATGCGTTTCACGCTTTCCAAGCCGCGTGCAATCGCCGTCAGGTCGAGCCCGTAGGTCAGTCCCACCGCCGCGGCCAGCAGACAATTGCTCACGTGGGCGTCGCCCGTCACCGCGGTGCGCACCAGGACCGTGTCCGAGCCGGCGGCCAACAAAAACGTCTGCTCGCTCCGCGAACGCTCGAGCACCGTCGCGGTCAGTTCCGCGTCTTCGTGCAGCGAGACCGTCAGCGCCGGCACGGCAAGATTCGGGAGAATGGCTTGTGAGACCGGATCATCGGCATTGATCACCGCCAAGCCCTGCGGCGACAGATATTCAAAAATGCGCTCCTTGGCCAGGCGGTAACTCGTCTGCGAACCGTGGCGGTCGCGCGAATCGCGGCGGATATTGGTAAGGCAGACGACGGACAACTCCACCCCTGCCAAGCAGCCTTGTGCCAGCGAGTCGCTCGACAACTCGATTACGGCAAACGAGCAGCCATTGTCCCGTATCCGCGCCAACCAATGCGCCAAGACTGGAGCGGGAGGAGTCGGCCACAATGGCGGTTCGAACTCTTGGCCGTCGCAATAGCCGAGCGAATTTAGCATCCCGACCGAGCAATCATTTTGCTCGAGCATGGCGGCAATCAAACACGAGACGCTCGTCTTGCCGTTGGTGCCGGTAACGCCAATAACTTTGATTTCACGCGACGGATCACCCGCCAAGGCTTGGCAGACCTGGCCATAGGCCAAGCGCGAGTCGGGCACAATCACGATCGGCACGCCGCCGGTCGGCACCCACCGCTCGGCCAGAATCGCGGTCGCTCCCTTGGCCAAGGCCTGCGGGATGAAGTCGTGGCCATCGTAATGCGGGCCAACCATGGCGACGAACAAATCGCCGGGCGCGGCCGCCCGCGAATCGCCGCTGCAAGCATTCACGAGCACGTCCGCGGCACCGTGAAAGACGACCTCCGCCGAGGGCAGGTCGGCGAAGAGTTGTCGCAGGCTCAGACCACAAGAGCCGGGTTGCGTAGCCGTCATGCCTGAGGCCTCCTTGCCTCCAGGCGGTGCATCCGCGTCTGGAAAAATGGTGCTTATCCGCCGGCGGGCAAAATCCATTTCGGCCCGGACCCCGGTCGATTAAGTGCCGCGATTGTGCCGATTTGCCGCCGAGTGTCAAGGCGGATTTCGTCACGCTAGCAACTCACGCTGACTTTGAAACCGTGCCGGCGACAATGACCCAGCGGTCCCCTTTTTTGACCCACACCCGCATGAATTTCAAATCGAAGGCCGCGGCGGCGGTTTCAAAGCGCCCGGCGCACGTCACCACCGCGGCCGTTCCGTGGTCGATGATTTGCAGATTACTCATCTCGACGCGTGTAAACTTGGGTCCGTTTCCGGGCTGATGCGCACTCACGACTTTCGCCTTCATCAAGGCTGGATCGCCCTGGTCGTTGAGTAGCACGGCCTGATCATCCAAGACGTCCTCGAAGAACCGCGGATCAGGCCCTAATTCGGCCGTGCGGAGTTGCGCTTCGAGTTGTTGAATTTCCGCGACGACGTTGTTCATGCAGACTCTCCCGCGGAGGAAGGTTAGGCGCCGAATTTGCCCATCCGGCCGGCGTTTGAGAGCGCCAGCGGCATGAGATACTTTGCTTCGATCTGGCCTAGGCCGCCGCGCAAACAGGCCCGTTCGCCAAACTCCGTGTTGCCATCGAAGCGACAACAATCGGAAACCAAGAGGGTCGGGACGGGGTGCCAACTGTGACTCTTCAAATAGCTCGGCGTGCTATGGTCGCCGGTCACGATCAGCACGGTCGGGTGCAAGGCGTCGATCCGCGGCAAGCTGCGATCGAGTTCTTCGGTCTTCTGGACTTTCGCGTCAAAATTGCCGTCTTCGCCGGTCGAATCGGTGTATTTGAAATGGATGAAGAAGAAGTCGAACGCTTTCCAATTTTGCTCCAGCACGTCGATCTGCTCGGCGAGCGTTTGGGCCTTGCCGACAATCGACATTCCGACCAGGCGGGCCAGCCCTTTGTACATGGGATAGACGGCGATTGCCGCCGCCTTCAGGCCGTAAACCTCTTCATAAGAGGGCAAATGGGGCCGCGCCGAAAAGCCGCGCAAGGTCAGCCCATTCGCCTTTTTCTCGCCTGCCAACAGCTTGGTCGCCTGGGCAATGAAATCGTTGGCGACCATGGCGGTTTTTTCACTGGCCGCGTCGCCCGCTTTAGCCTCGAGCGGGGGAACCGCAGTCGCTTGCGGATCGGTATCGTGGACGTTGCCTCCCAAACCGGCGCCGCGCAAGACAACCACAAACCGATGTTCCTTGACCGGTTCGACGAAGACTTCGACCCCGGCGATTTTGACTTGCCGCATCCGCACGGCGAGCGGAGCGCTTTCCTCGGACGAGATCCGGCCGGCGCGGCGGTCGCTGATTTTGCCGGCCGCATCGAGCGTGCAGAAATTGCCGCGGATGGCAACATCGTGCGGCCCGAGCTCGAACCCGATGCCGGTCGCCTCGAGCGCGCCGCGTCCAATTTGATATTCCAGCGGGTCGTAGCCGAACAGTCCCAAATGGCCGGGCCCGCTTCCCGGCGCGATCCCTGGCTTGACCGGAATGCTCAAGCCGCTGACGCCGCGCTGCGCGAGGGCGTCGAGATGGGGCGTTTTCGCGGTTTCCAATTCAGTCAATCCGCCGGGCTTTTGCGGCAAGCCCCCCAGCCCATCGGCGACGAGCATCACGATTTTCGAGTCGTTTTTTTGGTGCAAGCTACGAGTCAAATCGTGCATATCCATCGCCGGGTCCTCAAAGCGCGGTTTAATTGCGAAGAGTATGCCTCTGTGTTAGCAAATACTGCCTTCCACGCAAGGGGGCGGCGGAAATTGACGCTCCGGGGGTTTCACGCCGACTGCGGGTCGATCCGTCGCCGCGTGACCGCGACAAGGAAGAAACTGGCAGCATCGTTGATCGAAGGGGGCGAATGAATTGCCTGGCAAAGGCATTTTCACTGGTCGCTTTTAGGGGCGATTCGCCCTACGATGGCGGTTTCATCTATTTCGCTATTGCGACCCGGTTCGAGGACGAATCCATGTCAACGATTGCTCATACTTGCTGCACTTGGTCCGGCAGATTGAATCGATTGTTTTTCCTGCTGGCGATGGTTGGCAGCATGGCCGGCTGGACCCGTGCCGACGAGCCGGCGGATTTGATTCTCGAACACGGCAAAATCGCGACGGTGGACGACCACTTTACTATGGCTGCGGCCATGGCCGTGCGGGCCGGTCGCATTCTCGCCGTCGGCGACGACCGCGCCATCTTGAAATATCAAGGCCCCGCGACCGAAGTCATCGATCTGCATGGCCAGTTCGTGATTCCCGGCCTGATCGATTCGCATACTCACCCAACCGACGCCTGCATGACGGAATTCGATCATCCGATTCCTGACATGCGGACGATCGCGGACGTGCTGGACTATGTAAAAAGCCGCGCCGCGGCGCTCGGTCCTGGCAAATGGGTCGAAGTCAGCCAAGTTTTTATTACGCGGCTGAAAGAACAGCGCTATCCGACCCGCGCCGAGCTCGATGCCGCCGCGCCGCAGAATCCCGTGGTCTTTGCCACGGGTCCGGATGCCTCGCTAAACTCCCTCGCGCTGACGTTGAGCGGAATCGATAAAAACTTCGTCGGACAAGGCAATGGCTTCGTGGAAAAGGATTCCCGCGGCGAGCCGACCGGAATCCTGCGGAGCTGCACCCGTTATGTGAAGGCGGAATCGGCCGAAAAACACGCCAGCGAACAGGATCGCTACCGGCGGCTCGTCCAACTCTTCGCCGATTATAACTCGGTCGGAATTACCGCGATCGCCGATCGTGACGCTTCGGGCGGCGCGCTCGATCGCTATCGCGCCATGGACCGCGCCGGCGATTTATCCGTGCGCGTGGCCGTTTCGCGTCATCTGAATACTGACGGCGATCTGGAGTCGATCCGCGCGCATATTAACCAGATCGCCGCCGATCCGCTGGTGAAAGGAGACGATTGGGTTCGCATCGTCGGCGTGAAAACCTATCTCGACGGCGGCATGCTCACCGGCAGCGCCTACATGCGCGATCCGTGGGGCGTCAGCCAGATTTATTCGATTCGCGACCCGCACTATCGCGGCGTGCTTCTGATCCCGCACGAGCGGCTGCTGCCCATCGTCCGCGCGACGTTCGCGGCCGGCCTGCAGTTCACGGCCCATAGCGTCGGCGACGGCGCCGTCCACCAATTGCTGAGCGTGTATGCGGAGTTGAACGAAGCCGGTCCGATCCGCGACCGCCGTCCGTGCATCACCCATTCCAATTTCATGAGCGCGGAGGCGGTGGCCCAAGCGGCGAAACTCGGCGTCGTGCTTGATATGCAACCAGTATGGCTCTATCTCGATGCTAAAACCCTGGTCGATCAATTTGGCAGAGAGCGGCTGCGCTATTTTCAGCCCCTCAAATCGATTTTTGAGGCAGGCATTATTGCCGGGGGCGGATCGGACCATATGCAGAAAATCGGCGCTCGCCGCAGCATTAACCCTTACGATCCGTTCTTAGGAATCGCGACCGCGGTCACGCGCCGCGGCCAAAACCTGAGTGAGCCGCTCGATCCCGAGCAGGCATTGACTCGCGCCCAGGCATTGCAGTTTTATACGCGAAACAACGCGTTTATCACGTTCCGCGAGCGCGATATCGGCAGCCTCGAGCCGGGCAAACTCGCCGACTTCGTCCTCTTGGACACCGATCTCTTGACCTGCTCGGACGAGGCCCTGAGCGCCGTGAAGGTGGCGGCCACGTATCTCGGCGGGCAGAAGATTTTTCCGCGAGCTGGCAAAGTGAAGCGCAGTGAATCGAGCTTAAAACGTAAAACTTCGGCAAACCCGGCATAGTTGTTGCACTTTTGCGCAAGCGGTTTTACAGTAGTCTCATTCACTCTCGCTGGACGTGAGAAATTATCATGTTGGACCACAATCCGCACTTCCGATGGCTGGTCCTGTTTCTCGGCGCACCGTTGATTTTTGCCGCCGCCCCTGCGGCGGAAAGCGCGGATGTGCACGCAGCGGCGGCCACCGCGGCTCCTCCAGCGGCAGCCCTCATGCCGTCAGCCCTTTTGCCGGCAGGCGCGAATAGCCATAGTGGGGCGATCCAGCCGGCAGTGCGGCGCTGGGTCGATGCGACGGGCCGGTTTTCAATGACGGGAACGCTCTTGCGCGGCGCAGCGGACAGTGTGACGCTCAAGCGGATCGAAGGCCCCGAAGTGGTCGTGAAGATCGCTCGGCTGAGCGAAGGCGACCAGCAATATGTACGGCAGTGGCTCTCCACGCTCGCGCAACCGGTTGTCAAAGATTCTGCGGCGCCGAATTCGATATCCGCAATTTTGAACGCCGTGCCCACAATCAAGCCCGTTTCCCCGAGGCACGCTCCCGATGCCGCCCCGCAGCCGCCGGA
>DASRSE010000134.1:0-49726 GCA_035656655.1 Pirellulales bacterium | reverse complement strand
TCGCGCAGATTCCGAAATCCGTAACTTATGTCATGATCGGAAGTCTTGCGTTGAAGGACGACTCGATTCCCTACTTCTTGGCTTTGCCTTCTTTAAAAACATTAGACGTCGCTTGGACGTCGTTTACCGCACGGGGCGTTGCGCGTCTCAGAGATCACGGAATTGATGTGATGGGAGCGGATTAAAGGGGACGCAAACCAATTCGCTTCGGGAACTCATGAAGATGGAAACAGGGCCGGTCCAATCTGCCTACGCCATTTTGCGGATCGAAACGACGTCCGCGGGCTAGTCACCCAGGTCACCAGCTACGACGCCGCCACGAGCGGCAGTGTGGTCAACGACGTAAAGCGGGCGTACAATGGCTTCCAGCAGTTAACCCGCGAGTCTCAAGAGCGCGGTGGCGCGGTGGACGGTTCTTCGCTCCATGTCGATTACTCCTATGCCGACGGTTCGGCCAACACCAGATCCACCGCCGACTGCTTGAACTCGTCGGTGCACTAACGATTCGTGCGAAATTTGTTTTCCGCCGCGGCGGACGGACCTACGGACGCCCGAAATCGTTGTTGCGGAGCGGCATGATGCGGAGCGGAAGTTAGCGGATGCCGAGCGGTTTGCCGACGAGCGCCGCGCGCGGCAAGCCGGGCCGCGGCCAGTGGCGGCTGTCGTCGCTGATGGGGCTGTTGTCGCCCAAGACGAAGAACTCGTCCGCGCCGAGCGGATAGTCGGCCGGCGGGGCGCCTGTTCCAACCCGCGGCACCTGGGTGTAATAAACGTCGCGATAAACCGGTTCGGCAGCCGTGCTCCAACCGTCTGGGTCGGCGAGTTCCGCGAGTTGTCCGCCGACGATGTGCCAAGGATGCGCCACGCGGTTGAGCCGCCGCGACTCCGTTTGATTGTAGGCAACCGCGTCGGATAGCGGTTCGTTCTTCGTTCCGAGCACTTTTGGGCGGCAGGCCGGGTCGTGGACGAGGATCGCCATCGCGCGGCGCACGCGGTCCGGCGGGGGCTGTCGCTGGCCATTGACAAAGACCGCTCCGTCGCGGATCGCGATCGTTTCGCCCGGCAGACCGACGACGCGCTTGAGAACGAGCTGGCCGGATAGCGGGTCGCGAAAAACGATCGGTTCCCAGCGCCGTGGGTCGCGCCACCAGAAGGCAGTTCGATCGACATACAAGCGGGCGCCGAGTTCGATGGCATCGGGAAGCGGATTGTGATTCGCACCGCACAAAGGACAAGCGGCATATCCAGTGGGAGGCGGCCGAAGCGCATCGATTGCAAACCGGTGGCCGCAGTTCTGGCAGACGATTTCGTAATGCGGGCCGCGGACGGTGGGGGCCATTGACCCGCTTTCTACTCGCAGCGGCCGAAACAAGCCGAGCATGAAAAGCAGCTCGACGGACAATCCGGCGATGCCGAGGAGGGCTAACCCGGTGCAAATTCGCCGGACGGGTTCCATGCGCGCATCGTTTGAGCGTGGGGTGAGCGAGGCGGGCCGCGGCGGCTACTTTTCGGTGCCCGTTTCAAGAACGGCGAGAAACGCTTTTTGCGGAATATCGACGCTGCCGATCGATTTCATTCGCTTCTTGCCTTCTTTTTGCTTGGCCCAGAGCTTGCGTTTGCGGGTGATGTCGCCGCCGTAGCATTTGGCGGTGACGTTCTTCCGCATCGCGGAGATGGTTTCGCGAGCGATCACGCGGCTGCCGATTGCGGCTTGGATCGCGATTTCGAACATATGGCGATCGATTTCGGTCCGCAGTTTTTTGACGATCGCGCGGCCGCGCCGCTCCGCGTCGCGCTTGTCGCAAATGATCGACAACGCATCGACCCGCTTGCCGCCGACGAGAATGTCCATCCGGACCAGATCGGCCGGAAAGTAGCCAAGCAGCTCGTAGTCCATCGTGCCGTAGCCGCGGGTGACGCTCTTCAGCTTGTCGTGCATGTCATAAATCACGTCGGCCAACGGCAAATCGAACGTCAGCATCGCGCGCGTCCCGGAGAGATATTCGGTGCGAACGTAGACCCCGCGGCGATCGGTGCAAAGCTGCATGACCCCGCCGATGAACTCCGTGGGCAAGACGAAGTTGACGCGGACAATCGGCTGCATGAAATCTTGGATCGATCCGGCGTCGGGGACATCTTGTGGATTGTGGATTTGAATGGTCTCGCCGGTCGTCGTGACTAATTCGTAGGTCACGTTGGGGGCGGTTTGCACGAGGTCGATGTTGGATTCTTGTTCGAGCCGCTGCTGGACAATTTCCATGTGGAGCAAGCCGAGAAAACCGCAGCGAAAGCCGAAGCCCAAGGCGTCGCTCGTTTCGGGCGTGAACTCGAAGCTCGGGTCGTTAATGCTGAGCTTGGTCAGCGCGTCGCGCAGCTCTTCAAAATTTTGGCCGTCCGAGGGATAGAGGCCGCAATAGACCATTCGCTGCGGCGGCCGATAACCCTCGAGCGCCGCCGCCGCGCCTTCGCCGGGGACCGACACCGTGTCGCCGATGTGGACATCTTGAATCGCTTTGATGTTGCAGATCAAGTAACCGACTTGCCCGGCTTGCAGTTCTTCGCACGCCCTGCGCTCGGGAACGAACTGCCCGCATTCGAGGACTTCGTAGGTGGCTTCGGTTTTCAGAAAGCGAATCCGCTGTCCCTTGCGAACGCGGCCGTTCATCAAGCGGATGTAGGTGATGGCGCCGCGATAGTCGTCGTAATGCGAGTCAAAAACCATCGCTTGCAGCGGTGCGTCGGGGGTGCCTCGGGGGGGCGGCATCCGCGCAACGATCGCTTCCAGAACTTTATCGACGCCGACTCCGGTCTTGCCGCTGCAAGGCAAGACGTCGGCCGGATCGATCCCCAGCACTTGCTGCATTTCAAGCTTGACTTCGTCCGGCCGCGCGTGCTTCAGATCGACCTTGTTCAACAAGGGCACGATGGTGATGTCGTGCTCCATCGCGGCAAAGGCGTTGGCGACGGTTTGAGCTTCAACCCCTTGAAACGCATCGACCAGCAGCAGCGCTCCTTCGCAGCAAGCGAGACTGCGCGAGACCTCATAGTGAAAATCGACGTGGCCTGGCGTGTCGATCAGATTCAGTTCGTAGTCGACGCCGTTCAGCCGATACTTCATCGCCACAGCGCGGGCTTTAATCGTGATTCCGCGCTCGCGCTCGAGGTCCATGTCGTCCAGCACTTGCGCCCGCATGTCGCGTTTGTTGACGGTGCCGGTTTGCTCCAATAGACGATCGGCCAGCGTGCTTTTGCCGTGATCGATGTGAGCGATGATCGAAAAATTGCGAATATTGCGAACGTCAGGCATAGAGGGGATCGAATCGACGAAAGCGAAATCGGTTGCGAGTGTCCGCCGCGGCGGACCGGTCCGCATCGAATCCAGATCATAGAATGCGCATATGCGATAATCTTACAGTATCCGGCCAAATCAAATCGGTGGCAAGGGGAGTCACTCTGCCCCGGAGACTCCCGTAATCCCCAGATCACGCAAATGGTTCGCGATTTTGCGGCCCGTCGTACTCAACGGATAGTCCGCCAACTCCGCTAGCTTGATCCAGCGGAGCGACTCCCGCGGCTGCGCGAGCCGGCCTCCGACCGCCTCGGCCGGATAGCAAGCGAGCGTGATCTTGAACCGCGTGACGCCGTGCTTGATGGTCAAGAAAGGAGAGCCGATCGTGACTTTCAGGCCGGTCCGCTTTTGAACCTGCTCGGCGAGCGAGCGCTGCTCGGGGTCCGGAACTTCAAACCGCAGAAAATCCCACAGTCCGGCCCAGCGCTCGTCCGGACCGCACTTGCGGAGCAGGACTTTGCCGCCCGACCTTCGGACCACGATCGCGGCCGCTTGCACAGCGACGAAGCGCGGCTGCTGTTTCGGCGCAGGGATGCGGTCTTGCCAGCCCAGCCGGCGCGTCGGACAAACGGCGGACAACGGGCAGCTCTCGCATTTTGGCGCGCGCGGCGTGCAGACCAGGCTGCCGAGTTCCATCAAAGCCTGATTGAACGCGCCGCTGTTTTTTGCTGGCAAAATGTCGAGCGCGAATCGCCACAGCCGGTCCTGTCCCGGTTTGCCGTGCGGATCGTCGCGCCAGGCGAGCAGCCGGCTGTACAGCCGCACCGTGTTGGCTTCCAGAATCGGCTGCCGCAAATCGAAGGCGATCGACAATATCGCGCCGGCCGTGTAGCGGCCGATGCCCGGCAGATTGCGAACTCGCTCCAGATCGCTGGGAAACACTCCGCCATGATCCGCGACGATCTGCCGCGCGGCGGCATGCAGTTGCCGGGCCCGGCGATAGTAGCCGAGGCCTTCCCACAGCTTCAAAACTTCGCTTTCCGCGGCGGCGGTCAAGGCGGCAATGGTGGGAAAGGTCCGCATGAAGCGGATGAAATAGGGCTTCACGGTTTCGACCTGGGTCTGTTGCAGCATGATCTCGCTGATCCAGATCGCATACGGATCGTGGGAGCCGCGCCAAGGCAGCGTCCGCGCATGCGCGCGATACCAGCGAAGGAGCCGGCTCCGGACCGCGCGCCGCCAAGCGGGCGTTTCGGGCGCAATCGTCAGAACGGCGGCAAGAGCGGACTTTGGTCGCGACATGGCCGCGATTGTAGGCGGCGGCGCGACAAAACGGAATCGGAGCGGCGCCGCAAAAGAGCGCCGGCGGCGCGCCATCCGCGCTGCCGCAGCTACATCACCGGCTTGCGGCCGATGCTGTAATAGACGAAGCCTTGCTGCCGCATGGCGTCGCATTCAAAGATGTTGCGGCCATCGAAGATGACCGGCGATTTCATCCGGTTCTTCATCTCGTCAAAATCGGGTTGGCGAAACTCGGCCCATTCGGTCATGATCGCCAAGGCGTCGGCGCCATGCAGCGCGTCCAGCGGCAGCTTGCAATAGGTCAGTTTGTCGCCATATTTGTCGCGCACGTTGTTCATCGCTTCCGGGTCGTGAACTTGAATCTTCGCGCCCAATTCGAGCAGCCGGTCGATGAGGGCCAAGGCCGGGGCCTCGCGAATGTCGTCGGTGCGCGGCTTGAACGCCAGCCCCCACACGGCCAAGATGCGGCCGGTCAGCCGGCCGCCAAAATGCCTTTCGATTTTGGCGGCTTGGACCTGTTGCTGCCGGCGATTCACCGCGTCCACGGCGTCGAGCACCTTGGCATCGTAACCGTTTTCGCGGGCGACCGACGAGAGGGCGCGGACATCCTTGGGAAAGCAACTCCCGCCGTAGCCGACTCCGGGAAACATGAATTGAAAGCCGATGCGGCTGTCGAAGCCCATCCCACGGCGAACATCGTTGATATCCGCGCCGATGCACTCGCAGATATTCGCCATTTCGTTGACAAAGCTGATCTTGGTGGAGAGCATCGCGTTGGCCGCGTACTTCGTCATTTCCGAGCTTTCCGGCGACATGCAGAGAAACGGATGCTCATTGCGCAGAAACGGCGCGTACAGTTCACGCAAGGCGTCGCCCACTTCGGGGCGGCGGACGCCCACCACGACTCGGTCCGGCTTGGTGAAGTCTTCGATCGCGGCCCCTT
The DNA here is from genome assembly GCA_035656655.1 of Pirellulales bacterium. Classification (GTDB taxonomy): domain Bacteria; phylum Planctomycetota; class Planctomycetia; order Pirellulales; family DASRSE01; genus DASRSE01. The sequence goes on along the minus strand of DASRSE010000134.1, from coordinate 44,192 downwards.
CTTTCAGAAATTCGGGGTTGCTGGCCACGTCGCAGGCGCGGCCGGTCAGCTCCTTCAGCCGCGCTTCAATTTTTGCGCAGGTTCCGACCGGCACCGTGCTTTTCGTGATGACGATCGCGTTGGGCTTCAGAAGCGGCGCGATCTGATCGATCGCTTGCAGGAGATATTTCAAATCGGCCGAGCCGTCCTCGCGCGGCGGGGTGCCGACGGCGAGAAAAACCACCCGCGCGGAACTGACGCCGCTGGGATAGTCGGTCGTGAACTTCAGCCGCCCGGCCGCCGTGTTCCGTTTGACCAATTCAGTCAGGCCGGGCTCGTAGATGGGAATTTCGCCGCGGCGCAGCGTATCGACTTTGCGCTGGTCGATGTCGATGCAGGTCACATCGTTGCCGCTGTCGGCAAAGCAGGTGCCGGTGACCAAGCCGACGTAGCCGGTGCCAATGACTGCAATCTTCATCAGGTTTCTTCCTCGTATACTGGCGTCGCCGCGGCGCGTGCCGAAACCAGCGGTTGCGGATCGCTCGCTCACGCGTTACGGATTTCTTTGGCGACGTTGACCAGATCGGCGTCGACCATCATCTGCACAAGTTGTTCAAAGGTCACGGTCGGCGCCCAGCCGAGCGCCGCTTTCGCCTTGGTATAGTCGCCGCGCAACGTATTGACCTCCGCGGGACGAAACAGGGCCGGATCAACCTCGACGTGCGCCTGCCAATCGAGTCCGACATGATTGAAAGCAAACTCGACGAGATCGCGGACGGAATGCTTTACCCCCGTCGCGATCACATAGTCGTCCGGCTGCGGCTGCTGCAGGATTAGCCACATGGCGCGGACATAGTCTCCGGCGTATCCCCAATCGCGCTGGGCCTCCAGATTGCCCAAGTATAGCTTTTGTTGCAAGCCGAGTTTGATCCGCGCGACCGCTTCGGAAACTTTGCGGGTAACAAATTCCTTGCCGCGCAATGGCGATTCGTGGTTGAACATGATCCCCGAGCACGCAAACAGCCCATAACTCTCGCGATAATTGACCGTGATCCAGTGGCCATACGCCTTGGCGACGCCATAGGGACTGCGCGGCCAAAACGGAGTTTGCTCATTTTGCGGTTCTTGCTGGACTCGGCCGAACATCTCGCTGCTGCTGGCTTGGTAGAAGCGAATCGTCGGATCGACCAGCCGAATGGCCTCCAGCACCCGGGTGACCCCGAGAGCGGTGAATTCGCTGGTCAACAGGGGCTGTTGAAAGCTGGTCGGGACAAAACTCTGGGCCGCCAGATTGTAGACTTCGTGCGGCTGCACTTCCTTAATCAGCGAAATGATCGAGAGCTGGTCGAGCAGATCGCCTTGGTGCAAGTGAATCCGGTCGCCCAAGTGGGCGATTCGCTCGCCCACCGGGTGGCTGGCGCGGCGAACCATGCCATGCACTTCATATTTGCGGGCGAGCAAGAACTCCGCCAGATAGGCTCCGACTTGACCGGTGATTCCAGTAATCAACGCGCGACGAGACATGCAGGATTCGGCGGCAGAGAGAGGCGGTCGGAGCGCTCGCGGCGGCTTTTTCAGACGGCGAACAGGGCAGGTTTTTACGATCCTCCATCGTATTCTAAGCCGGGCCTCTTGCCAATTGACGGTCCAGGGGCAATGCTGGTCAAAATTTCGCACTTCCTCTGTGGCGGCCACGGTTCATGAAACTTGCCAAAACCCTTTTGCCCGACTCGTTCCCCAGCGTGATCCTGATCGAAGGACAACACGCATGGCCGCTGGAGAGTAGTGGCCCCATGCTGCTGGCTTTGCGCGATGTCTTGGAAGCGGCTGATCCGGCCGCCTTTGTCCACCAGCACGTCGACCGCAACGCCGCGCCGCTGGATGTCGCGCGGCTGCGGCTGCTGCCGCCAATCGACCAGCAAGAAGTGTGGGCGGCCGGGGTCACCTACAAACGAAGCAAGGCAGCGCGGATGGAAGAGTCCGCAGGCGCCGCACGGTTTTACGATCTCGTCTACGAAGCGCCGCGCCCCGAGTTGTTTTTCAAAGCCAGCCCGCACCGAGTGGTTGGGCCAGGCCAAGGGGTTCGCATTCGTAGCGACGCGACTTGGAGTGTCCCGGAACCAGAACTCGCTTTGGTGCTTAACTCACGCTTGAAAATTGTCGGCTATACGATCGGCAACGACATGAGTTCGCGCGACATCGAAGGCGAAAATCCGCTCTATCTGCCGCAGGCAAAAGTCTACGACGCGAGCTGCGCGCTTGGGCCGTGCATCACCTTGGCCAGCGCGATGCCGCCGCGCGAACAGATCGGCATTCAATTAAACATTTGTCGCAACAGCGAAGTCGTCTTTACCGGAAAAACGGATCTCGGTCAGCTCAACCGGACGTTTGAAGACCTGGTCAGTTGGCTCGGCCGCGACAATCTCTTTCCTGACGGCGTGATCTTGCTCACCGGCACCGGCATCGTTCCGGGCAATGATTTTACGTTGCTGCCGGGCGACATCGTCGAAATCCGCATCGACGGCATTGGCACGCTGATCAACCCGGTGATTCAATTCGGCGCGTAGCCCACAGGGCGCCGGCTCAAAGCGGTCAACGCGCGATGGAAACGGTTCCGCTGCGCGAAGCGTTTCGCGTTAGACCGAAACCTCGTGCGTCTGGCCGGCGAAGTCGCGACCGACTTCGGCCGGCACGTCGCTACGGAAGCGGCCTCCCCAGATGCGGCCCGGGATCGATGCGCGGAAATGTTCGATGAGTAATCCGGGCACGAGCATCAGCCCGACCCAAACGGGGATGGTATAGCGAAACTCGAACGGAATGACGGGCATCGCGCACAGCAAAAAGAGAGCATACAGATAAACGATTTCCGGAATTCGCTTGCGCGCCGCTAATCGCAACACGAGATAAACTCCCAGCAGCGCGTAAAAACCGACGCACCATTTCGCGACCAAGGACCAGCGCACTTGCGGCCAGCGCGAAGTCCCGAGCCACAGGACCGGCAGCCGCGCGGCCTTGTACTCGAACGCTTGGACCGGATGCTTGGCCACGGCCAAGCCGAGATTCCAAGCGGAGACCAGTTGCGGCAGATTGCCCCCATGCTCGAAATAGGCGTTGACGGTTTGCGCCGCGGCCGGATCGAGCGCCTCGCCGAAGCCGATTCCCGCCGCGTCGTAGCGTGTCGCCGCATCGTGTTTGGCCCAGAGAGCCGTCTGCCAATAGGCTTGTCCATGAGCGACCGTGGAACTCGCGCCAGCGGCCGCTCCGCGCCAAAGTTCGACGGGAATTTTAACACCGAGCGCGACCACCGCAATCGTCAGACCGGCTAGACTCGCGCGGCGAAAGGCAATGCGGGTGCGATAACGGACGATTCCTAGCGCTAAGTAGACCGCCAGAAAGAGCATGAACAGAATCAGCCCTTCTTCGATCAGCGCGCTGACACCGAGCGTCAAGCCAGCCAAGGCAAACCAAAAACCGTAGCGCCGCCAGCTTTCATCCGCATCGCGATACAGACGGAAGCCGCGCGCCAAGGCAAAATTCATCAGTGCCAGAGGGATCAGCGCGACGATTTCGGCGCTGGCGAGCGAAATTCCATAAAAATGATTCAGCAGCGGCGGACAGAGCCCGCTGGCGACCGCGGTGCAACACAAGGCCCACACGTTGCCGATATAAAGGGCGGCAGTCGCGGTCACAATCGCGCCGCAGAGAAGCTGAGCGAGCACGGCAAAGCAAAACAAGCTCATGGCGGTCTTGGCTCCCCAGACCTTCAACCAGAGCCCCAGCACGAAGGGCGCCCCCGGTTCAACTTGCGCTGGTTCATACGGGGCCGCCGCCGTGCCGGAGCTGGCGCTCAGCCCGTGGCCGGCGGCAAAGTTCTGCGCGACTTGCAAGTTTGTCGCCGAGTCGGAGCCGGCGGTCGCGTCTTCCCAACTCGCCAGCGGCGAGTGAAACCCTAGCTGCGGAAAATCGACTTGCTGCGCGTATTCGTGAAACGACCTCGAGGGCTGCCGCAGATACGCATAGAACGCCGAACTGAGATGAGTCGCCACGAGGACGGCGCCAATCCAAAGCCATTTGCCCGGAATATAAAAATGCGTCCGTTGCTCTTCCATGCTGCGGTTTCCTCTGCAGAGGGTGTTATCGCCGGGCGGTTACGGGCGCGAGTTCTAAATCGGCCTCACTCCTGGCAGCCGGCGGATGCCAAGGCCACGCCGCTGCGCGCCGCGAGCGGCGAAGACCGTCGCCGGGCATTCGGGGCGGGAGATTCCCAAATCGCCCATTTTTTGTCAATAACGGCTCGGAAAACCGCTGGTCGGATCGAATTTCGCCTTTTTCAGCCGATTCCGTCGGCCCCAGCTTCTTGTCAGCGGTGTTTTTTAACCGGAGAATAGAGTATCGCTCGAACGTTGTCCGAGTTTCCGCTCCAAACGCCATTTCATCCGCTCACACTCCAGGGGCAAATCATGAGATTTGTCGGTCGCTGCGCCGCTTGCCAGGCGAAATTCAAGGTTGAAGAGGCTCAGGCGAGCCGAAAGCTGAAATGCCCCAAGTGTGGCGGCCCGCTGACGGTGGAAGTGGCGCCAGACAGCCCCGCCGCGCCAGCCCCTGCCGCGCCGGCGACTTCTGCGCCGCCGGCGTCCACCGGCTCAATCTCTTCATTAGCTGCATCTTTAGGCGGGCCGAGTTCGACTAGCAGTTCGCGAGCGGCCGTTTCCCGACCGAAACCGCCAGCGCAACCGGCGCCCGTCGCGGTGGCGGAAGTGCTCGAAGTGGAGCCAGCCGATTCGAGCGCGGCTGATGACTCGTTGAGCTTTTTAGGCTCGAACCGCGCGCGCTCGTCGTTTGTCCCTGCCGATAAACCGCTTGCATCCAAAGGGAGCGGCTCGAAAACGCCGTGGCTGATTGGCGGCGGATGCGCGGCGTTGTTGATCTTGTGCGGAATTGCGGGTTTCTTCGTGCTGAACCATCAGAACGCGGAGGAGGCGGCCGAGAAAGCCAAAATTGTCGCCGCCAACCAGCCGCGCCGGTTGCTGCTCGATTTGTCGCCGGAAGAGCGGACCGAAGCGCTGCTCACGTTGGATGGGGTGCGGACGCAGATTCCCGATACGGGCGCGTTTGAATTGAAGCCCGGCCGGCACAAAGTCGAACTCCAGCGGAGCGGCTATTTTGCCATTGAAACGGCGGTGCAAGTGAAGCCGAGCGAGGACACGACCTTCAAGCCGAAATGGGAATCGCTCGAGCCGACGCTCAAGCCGAAGGCCGGCGTCCCTGACAAGACTGCCGATCAGCCGGCTCCGGCGTCGCTCGACGATTGGCAGCAAGATGTCGACGCGGCCATCAAACGGGCCGCGGACGATCAAAAGGACGTCTTGGTCGCGTTTCTTGATTCCTCGGATACCGAAAGTGTGGCGTTGGAATATGAGACGCTCATTCGCCCCGAGTTTCAAAAGAACATGTTCAAGCAGTTTGAGTTGGTCGTCGTCGAGCTGGGCTCGCATCCGAAGCACAAAGTCCAAGACCGCAAGCGCAACAAAGAAACGGCCGAACGTTTTGGAATCGAACAAGTGCCGATGATCGTGCTGCTCGATTCAAAAGGCCAGCCGTTTGGAGAATTGGGCTACGAACCGGGCGGCCTCGACCAATTTTTATATGCTTTGCCGCGCTACGTCGATGCGCGTTCGGAGCGCGACAAGCTCTTTGCCGCGGTCGATTCGGCCGCCGATCAGGACAAGCTGCCGGCTGCCCAGAAAGCCCTGGCGTGGCTGCAAAAATGGCATCTGGCCGCGAGCTATCTCGAACAATTGCAGAAGTGGAAAGGAATCGCCGATCAAGCCGATCCGGAAAATAAAAAAGGACTGGAGGAGCCGTTCTTCGAAGAACTCTTGATCGCGAAGATTCGCTCCGCCGTCACGAGCCCCCTGGAAGAAGCCAAGAAAAAACTGAAGTTTGCGCTCGACGATCTGAACGATTGGAAAAAGAAATCGACTTTCCGCGATCAGAACAAGGCGGTCGAATTGCACTTGGCGCTGGCGATGATGCTCGAACGGTTTGAAATGGCCGACGAGGCCAACGCCATGCTCAACGACTCCTTGAAATTCAAGCCGACCAATCCGAAGCTAGCGGACGCAATCCGCCACTTGGCAGGCAATGCCGGCATCCGCGGCACCGGCAGCGGCTTCGTCGTCGCCGAAGGGGGCTACATCATGACCAACCACCACGTCATCAAGGGGGCAGGGAAAATCAAAGTCCGCATTCCGGGCCTCGATCAGCCAGTTCCTGCGCGGCTCATCGCCGACGATGCCAAACGCGATATGGCGATCATCCAGATCGACGCGCCGGCCAACACGAAGCTGAGGCCGCTGCCGGTGGCCGCGGAGCAGTTGGGCCGCGGCGCGAGCGTCGGCGCCTTTGGCTTTCCCTTCGGAGACACGTTCGGCAAAGGGCTGAAATTCACCAATGGCGTGGTGAGCGGGCTGCCTGACGCGCAAGAAGAAGGAATGTATTTGCTCGATTGCCGCGTGAATCCCGGCAACAGCGGCGGCGCGCTGTGCGACAATCGCGGCTGCGTGGTCGGCATGGTGACGGCGAAGACCAGCCGCGGCGACGAAGACAGCTACGGGATGGCGATTCCTGGCGCAACGCTGATCGACTTTCTCTCGAAAAAGATCTCGAACTTTTCGCCGGCCAAAAACGCCGGCAATCCGCCGTTGACCTGGGACAAGGTGGACGGCGCCGTGAGCCCCTCGGTGTTTATGATTCTCAATTGCTCGAAATAGCCGCGCTAAAAAGGCGCGGTTTCGCCGCGCGCCGCTCAGGGTACGGCGGCGCGCCGCCCATCCGCGGACCTGGTTTCTTTGGATCTCAAACTTCGGCCAGTTTTTTGCGCTCCGCGCGGCGGGCGCCCGATGGCTCTGGTCGCCTCGGAGAGTCCGCGCAGCCCGCGCATCAATTCGCCGCCCTCTCGGGTTGACCGCTTTTCCGCGGAATGGTAGCTTCGCGAGATTCCCCCGGCAATTGAGGACCTTGTGTGAACTTCGCCGCCATTGGCCCGATCGCCGTTCATCTGCCCGAACGGGTGGAAACGAACGAGCAATTGCGGGCTGAATATCCCAGTTGGGACATGAACCTGATTGGTTCTAAAACCGGTATCTTAAGCCGGCATATTGCCGCGCCGGACGAGTGTGCTTCCGATCTGGGAGTGCAGGCGGCATTAAAGTTGTTCCGCGAGTTCGACATCGATCCGCGGTCGATCGACTTCATTTTGCTTTGCACGCAAACGCCGGACTATCCGTTGCCGACGACCGCTTGCTTGCTGCAAGATCGGCTCCAGCTCAAGACGTCGGTCGGCGCGCTCGATTTTAATCTCGGCTGTTCGGGCTTTGTCTACGGATTGTCGTTGGCCGACGGCCTGATTCGCAGCGGCGTCGCCCGCCGCGTCCTGCTGGTCACGGCCGAAACGTACTCGAAGTACATCGCGCCGGACGACCGTTCTCTGCGGCCCATATTTGGCGATGGCGCGGCGGCGACGCTGATCGAAGCGCACCCCGAGCCGACCCTGTCCGGCTTTGTCTTCGGCACCGATGGCTCCGGCGCGGACACGCTGATTGTCAATCGCGGGGGCGCGCGTCCGGAGAAAGACGCAATTCAGCCGCGCCACCGGCAGCGCTGGAATAGCCCGCTCTATATGGACGGGCCGAGCTTAATCAATTTGACGGTGGGCACGATTCCGCAGTTGCTGGAAGACGTGTGCAATTCGGCGGGGCTGCCAGCCGCGGAGATCGATCTCTATTTGATGCATCAGGCGACGTTCAAGATGCTGGATGAACTGCGGCAGCGCCTCGACCTGACCGCGGAGCAATTGCCGATCGTGCTCGAGCGGTGCGGCAACACGGTCTCTTCGACATTGCCGATTGTGATCGACGAATTACGGCGGACGGGCCGGCTGCGGCCGAATCTGCGGTCGCTTTTGGTGGGGTTCGGCGTCGGCTTTTCTTGGGCCGGCTGCGTGTGGCGCGAAACTTACGGCTCGTGAGCGCTCGCGGTGCGGCGCCCCAGGATTCCGCCCGCGGCGCCGAGGGCCCAGGTCCGGGCGATTGCGCTCAACCGCGCGATCCATTTGCCAAGGCGATGCCGCGCAGCACCAGATGCTCAACGTACCGCACCTCCGGCCCGAGCAGCCCGGCCACCGCAGGCGCCGCGCCGCCGGTCAGCAAGATGTGCGGCGCAGGGTACAGCCCGGCCCCGAGTCGCGCAATAAGCTCGCGCATTGCTCCCACCGCGCCCCAATACAAGCCGGCGCGCAAAGCTGCGACCGTGCTGTCGCCGAGCGGCGGAACCGGCTCGGCCAACTCGCTGAGCGGAATCAGCGGGAGTTGGTCGGTGAATTCGTGCAAGGCGCGCGCGCTTAAGCCGATGCCGGGCAAGATCGCCCCGCCGCGAAATGTGCCATCGGCCGAGATCAGATCGACGGTCAAGGCGCTCCCTAGGTCAACGACGATCGCCGCCTGATCGGGCGCGCGGAGACGGTTCGCCGCGACGGCCGCCGCAATGCGGTCGATGCCGAGCTTCTCAGGAAACTGGACTGCCAACTTGATCGGAAAATCGGCATGCGTGAGGAGCCGCGCCGGCGCCCGCGGCAATTCGCTCCGCAGCCAGCCGAGCAACTTGCCTGCCGCGGCGCGATGCACGCTGCCAATCCGCCAAGGAATTTGCTGCCACGAACGAGGCTCCGCGGCCGCTTCAGTTTGGTCCGGCGCTCGTGGCGCTGCGGCGAGAAGTTCGAGCCACGCTTGCATCTGCTCGGGCGACCAAGCAGTTGTTGGCAACTCGAGTTCCGCGCGCGGCGGGGCCAATTCGCCGCCGAACGACGCGAAATCGGCCAAGCAGAACCAACCGAACTTCATTCGGGTGTTACCAATGTCGACGGCGATCAAGGAACGGTGCGACACGGCGAGCGAGTGAGACCAGCAACGATGAAACAGGAATGAGCGAAACCAGGCACGTGAGAAACGGGCGGGTCCGGCTCTCTAGCTTATCACAACCGCACGCGGCGGTTCGCCGCGGCCGCGAATTGTCAAAAAAACAGCGTTTTTTCGCGTCACATGCGCGCCGCGAGTTTCCTTGACGCGCCCTGGCTACCTGACCAGAATAGATGAATTCAGCGCGCGCAAGCCTTCCGGAGATTCTGCATGCCGATCAAAGTCGTTTGTCCGCAGTGCGGTCATTCTCTGAATGCGCCCGACACCTTCGCGGGCAAGGTGGCGGGCTGTCCAGCTTGTAAGGCGAAGCTGCAAGTTCCGCAGGCCAACGGCCAGCCGGCGCGGCTTGTGGCCGGGCCAACCGCGGCTCCGCCCAAGGCGCCCTCTCCGGCCGCTCCCGCAGCAGCGCGGGCGTCGGCACCCGCCGCGCCGCCACGTCCCCCTGCGCCGCGCCCGGCCGCCCCGCGCGGAGCCGCGCCCTTGCCGCCGCCGCAACCCGCGCCTCCCTTTCCGCGACCCGCCCCCCCGCCGCCAGGCGCATTTCCGGCAGCGGTTCCGACCGCGCGGGCAGCCGTTCCGACCGCGCGGGCAGCCGTTCCGACCGCCATGCCGGCGGCGCATCCGACCGCGCCGGCGCCCGTAGGAGGCGACCTGCCGTTTTCGCTGGATGACGCGGGCGGATTTGGCGGTTTGGATTTAGGGGGCGTCGCCAGCGGTCCGCCACTGCGGACCTCGGCCATGGCCAAGCAGCCGGTGTCGATGAAAGTTCCTTTGATCATGGGCGGATTGACGCTCGTGGTCTTGGCGCTGGCCGCGGTCACCGCATTTTTATATCTCGGCGGCAAGGGGAACAGCGGCGCCGCCGGCTTGACGGCCGCGATGCGCTATCTGCCCGACGCGCCCGATTTCCTCGGCCGCATCGATGTGCAAGCGATTTCCAAAAGCGGCCTCTATCAAAAGCTGAAAGGCGATGTTTCCGCGGCGTTAAAGGGGCTTCCTCAAGCCCAGGCCGCGATGGCCGATGCGCCTGCCGGTTTTTCGCCGGAAGACATCGAAGACATTTATTTCGGCGGCACCAAAGATCAAAAAGGCTGCGCGATCATTCGCTCGAAGAAGCCCATCGACTTCGATGCGTTGAAACGCGATAACAAAGCGGGCGACGAGTTCGCGATGGCCAAGATCGACGATCGGACAATCTTGGTCGGTTCCAAAGATGTCGTCGAGATGGTGCAAAAGCGCGGCAGCGCCGCCGGCCTCACGCCGGCGATCCAGAATGCGACCATCGACGCCAACTTCAACAGCCCCCTCTGCGTCTGTGTCGCAGGCAAGCTGCTGGGCGCCGCGCCCGGTCTGCCGTTCGATGCCAAGCAGGTGATCTCCATAATTGCCGAAGGGGATGTCGGTTCGGACATTAATCTCCGCGTCACCATCCTGTTTCGCGACGCCACGGCTGCCACCCAGCTCAAGACCCTCGCCGATGCGCAGCTCGCCGCGGTTTCGGGTGGACAGTTGCCCCCCGGCACAATCCCGCCGGCCGCCGAGCAAATCTTGAAAGGCATTTCGATCAGCCAGGACGGCGCGAAACTCAAAGTCAAGATTTCGATTCCCGGCTCCGCGCTGGATGGGTTGAGTAAAGGCTTGGCGGGAGGCTGAGCTCCGCTCCATGAGCACGCCGGACGGGGCTTCTGCCGGTCGGCGGCTGGCATTTTCTTCGGCACGTCGGTTGCAACCGGTTGCGAGAGATTTTTCTCTTTCCGCAATTGCCGCCCTTTTTCGGCGGCTTTCCAGGTGCACCGATGATCGACAAAACGCCACTCTGGCAAAAAGCGCCCGTTTCACGCTACGCCAAGCTCGACCGCAATGCGGATTTCGATGTCGTCGTGGTCGGGGGCGGCGTCACGGGACTGACTGCCGCGTGGATGCTCAAACAGGCCGGTCGGACCGTGGCAGTGCTCGAACGGGGCCGGCTTGGTTCCGGCGACACGGGCTATACGACCGCGCATCTGACTTATGTGACCGACAAGCGACTGTCGGCCTTGGTGAAGAGCTTCGGCGAGCAAGCAGCCGGCCTGACCTGGCAGGCGGGCCGCGTCGCGCAAGAGGTCATCGAGCGCATTTGCGACGACCAGCATATTCGCTGCGAATTTCGGCGTTGCGATGGCTATCTCCATGTGCCAGTTCCGCGCGGCGAGCAGCGCGATGCGGCCGCGGATGAACAAGAAGCGCGCGAGCTGGCGGAAGAAGCGCAGTTGGCCCAGCGGCTAGGCTTCGCCGCGGAGTTCGTCGATTCGGTTCCGGTCGTCAACCGGCCGGGAATTTGTTTCTCGAACCAAGCGAAATTTCAACCCCGCGCCTATCTGGCCGGGTTAGCGAAAGCGATTCATGGCGATGGCTGCGAAATCTTCGAGCATACCGAAGCGGGCGAGGTCCAAGCCGAACCGCTCGTGGTCAAAAGCGGCCCGTATCAAATCCGCGCGGGCTATCTCGTCATTGCGACCCATGTTCCCTTGATGGGCACGGCCGGTTTGCTCGGCGCGACTTTTCTCCAATCCAAGCTGGCGCTTTATTCAAGCTATGTGGTCAGCGCCTCGCTCGAGACACACGACTTGCCTGACATTAGCTTGTGGGATACGAACGATCCGTACGATTATGTGCGGATTGATGCGGGCCGCAATGGAACCGAAATCATCTACGGCGGCGAGGATCACAAGACAGGCCAAGTGGATGACACGGAAGTCTGCTTTGAAAAGCTCAAGAGCAAGCTACTGGCTCTCTTTCCGAAGGCGAAGTTCGACCATCGCTGGTCGGGCCAGGTCGTCGAAACGAATGATGGCCTCCCCTACCTTGGCGAAACCGCGCCGCATCAGTTTGCCGCGACTGGCTATGCGGGCAATGGCCTGACGTTTGGCACCCTTGCCGGGCTGATGGCTTGCGACGCGGCGCTCGGGCGCGAGAATCCTTGGCAAGATCTGTTTTCGATCGAGCGCACCAAAATTCGCCACAGTGCCTGGGATTATCTCCAAGAGAACTTCGATTTTCCGCTCTATTTTATCAAGGATCGGCTACGTTCTGCGGAAGGAAACAGCGTCCAAGGATTAAAGCCGGGCGAAGGCAAAATCCTCAAGCTCGACGGTCAGCGGGTCGCCTGCTCGCGGAGCGACGATGGAACTTTGCAGGCCGTCTCGCCGGTCTGTACCCATCTCGGCTGTCTGGTCCATTGGAATCGCGCCGAGGGAACGTGGGATTGCCCGTGCCACGGCTCGCGATTCAAGGCGTCGGGCGACGTTTTGGCCGGTCCAGCGGAAACGCCGCTCGAGGCCTATCCGATCGATGCGCAAGGCCATTTGCACCTCGAAGAAGCCTCTTCCTAAGGAGCCCAGACGCGGCGGCAAGTTCGTCGGCGCTTCCTTATGTGGCCCGTTCAAAGCCAAATACATGAGCGTCAGGGTTGGGCCGCCGCAGCAACTGATCGCGGATCAGGTTTGCGGCAATGACGCTGAACGTGATGCCGTTGCCCCCGTAACCAATCGCAAAGTAACAATTCGGCTGGTCGGGCGGCCGGCCGATATAGGCCAAGCCGTCGGCGCTCTCGCCAAAAACGCCTCCCCAGGCGAACTCCGGAATGAATTCGATCTGCGGAAAGAGTTCCGCAAATCGCTCGGCCAGCTTCTTGGCCTTGTGCTCGATCAACCGGTCGGAGTAATGGTCCGACGAAAACGAGGTGTCTTCTCCGCCAATGATTGCGCGGCCATCCTCGGAACGCCGCGCGTAGAAGTAGGGCCGCGCGGTTTCCCAAAGAAGGCAGTCCGCCGGCCAGCCCGCGTTCGACTTCAGCGGCTCGCTGACCACGGCAAACGTGCTGTGCAAGCTGCCGAGCTTCGTTCGCAGATAGCGATTTGAATCGTAACCCGTCGCGAAGACGATCTTGTCGGCGGTCACGCGATGCGAACCGGTCAGGAGCACGGCGGGCGATTGGTCGGCGGCGATTTCCAGCACTTCCGTATTGCTATAAGCTTGCGCTCCGTGTGCGATCGCCTGGTGCAAGAGGGCCTGCGTTAGCCGATACGGGTCGATCTGCGCGTCGCCCCGCGCGCGGATCGCCCCGGCGGCGGCGATCGAAGTCGCTTCGGCCAAGCCCGCGCGGTCAAGCCACTCCACGTCAAAGCCAAAGTGCCGCAAGCATTCATATTGCTGCGCGAGGCGGTGGCGATGCCAAAAATGGCTCGCGAAATAGAGCGTGTCGCAGCGAGCAAATCCGCAATCGGCATTCAGTGAACGAACCAAGCTTTCAAGTTCATTGATCGCCTCGAGCCCGCGCCGATACGCGTGCACCGCGGGCGCTTCGCCCACTTTCTCAATCAGTTCCAGCAGGGGGACGTCAATTTCATATTGGAGCAACCCGGTGCTCGCCGCCGTGCTCCCTGTGCCGAGCGGCCGCTTATCCAGCACGATCACGGAAAAGCCGCTACGGACGAGCGTGTACGCCAACAGCGCCCCGGTGATTCCGGCGCCGAGAATCGCCACGTCGGCGGTCGCATCGCTCGACAGCGGAAGCGTTTCGATCGGCGCCGGCCCTTGCGCCAGCCAAAGCGGCGTTCCATGTCGCAAGCTCATAGGCAAAAGCTCAGGGAAAAACGTCAGACGATGGCGCAGGGTCGGCGGCAGACCGTGCCGTTGCCAGCAACCGACTTCCGGACAGGCCGGCCACGCCGATTCAAGCAGCGGATTATCCGTCTTCGAGCAAGCAATCGTCATGCCAGCGGCCGCCGCCCGCCTAGACTCGCTTGGGCCGCAAAACTCCAAGATGAACGCGCTACGACCAAACGCTATCCCCCTTCGCATTGGGTCCGGCATCGCAATGATGAACCAACCCGATTAATTCCCAGCGACAGCCCGAGACCGAGCGGCTGGGTATGCCAATTGCTAACGGGACTGCCGGCTTCAGCCTTCCTGAAAAGAGGACGCATCGGATGTCGCCCGCATTTCGCCATGATTCTGAGGATCGCGATCCAGAAGAAGTCGGTCCGTGGAAGGTTGGCCTGGGCGATGGTGCCCTCGAAAATCCGGCGGATCGCGTCTCGCTGGACAACGGGGACGACTGCGACGATCTCACGCGCCGCCATTTTCTCAAGACGGTCGCCACGGCGAGCAGCTTGGCGAGCATTTCGACGTTTGCCGCGGGTGATTTTGCCGCGGGCGATGGGCCAACAGCCACGGGGTCGAAAAGCGGCAAGCCGCAGTCGCTCGCGCTTCAAGTTAATCGTCAGACGTATCACCTGGAACTCGAGCCGCGCGTGACGCTGCTCGACGCGCTCCGCGAGCAGATTGGCCTGACTGGCACCAAGAAGGGATGCGACCACGGTCAATGCGGAGCCTGCACGGTTCTGGTGAATGGCCGGCGAATCTATTCTTGCCTCACGCTGGCGGCGATGCATGCGGGCGGGCCGATCACCACCGTGGAGGGACTCGCCAATGGCGAGACGCTGCATCCGGTCCAAGCGGCCTTTATCGAACACGATGGCTTTCAATGCGGCTACTGCACCTCGGGACAGATTTGTTCCGCGGTGGGGCTGATCGCCGAAGGGCATGCGCATACGGACGACGAAATTCGCGAGCTCATGAGCGGCAATCTCTGTCGCTGCGGCTGCTACTCGAACATTGTTCAGGCGGTCCATGCCGCGCGCGACGTGCTCGCCAAGCCGCGAAGTTGAACCTGATCCATTCGACCATGATCGTTCGCAGCCAGCGTTTTTCCGACGACCGAATGTCAACTGAATCGAATCTCTGACGAGCGAGGACGCCGGCGCCATGGAATCTTTCGACTATCTTCGAGCGGCGACGGTCGAGGGCGCGGTGCAAACCCTCGCCGGCGGCAGCGGCGCGAAATGTCTCGGCGGCGGCACCAACATCCTCGATTTCATGAAACTGAATGTCGAGGCCCATCCACAGTTGCTCGATATCAACCATCTCCACTTCAACAAGATCGAGAGCGTTGCCGGGGCGATTCGAATTGGCGCGGGGGTCCGCAACAGCGACCTGGCTTACGACTCGCGGATACTCGAGAACTTTCCCGTATTGTCCGAGGCGCTGCTGGCCGGCGCCACGGCCCAGATTCGCAACATGGCGACGGTCGGCGGAAACTTATTACAGCGCACGCGCTGCACGTATTTCCGCGATCCGGTCTGGGAATGCAACAAGCGCCAGCCTGGCTCCGGTTGCGCGGCCCTCGAAGGCGATAATCATGGACATGCGATTCTCGGCGTGAGTAAACTCTGCATCGCGACGCACCCCTCGGACATGTGCGTGGCCCTGGCGGCCCTCGACGCGATCGTCGAAGTGCAAGGACCGCAGGCGAAGCGGCGGATTCCGATCGGCGATTTTCACGTGGCTTACGGCGAGAACCCCGCGGTGGAGACGACGCTCAAGCCGGACGAATTGATTCTGGCCGTGGAACTTCCGCTCCAGCCGCTGTACCGCAATTCGCACTATCTGAAAGTCCGCGAGCGCAACTCGTTTGCCTTCGCGCTGTCGGCGGCGGCGGTGGCGCTCGAGATCAAAGCCGACCGGATTGTGACGGCCCGCGTGGCGCTCGGTGGGGTGGCGACCAAGCCGTGGCGTTCGAGCGCAGCGGAACAAGCTCTCGTGGGCCAGCCCGTCGGCGAAAAAACTTACGCGGCGGCAGCCCGGGCCGCGGTGAAAGGCGCCCAACCGCAAAAGGACAACGGCTTCAAGGTCGACTTGATTCAACGGACGATCTGCCGCGCTCTGATGACACTCGAACAACGGTTGGCGAAAACGGCTGCCGGCGTCTGACAAACCGAAACCGACTGAGGCCCCTATGGCGACTGCGGAAACGATTCTTGGCCAACCGCTCGATCGGGTCGATGGGCGGCTAAAGGTGACGGGTCGAGCCACCTATGCCGCGGATACGCGCGTCAAGGGCGCGCTCTACGGCGTGATCGTGGGAAGCACCGTGGCGAGCGGAAAAATCAAATCGCTCGACACGACCGCGGCCGAAAATCTGTCCGGCGTAATTGCCGTCTTTACCCATCACAATGCGCCGAAGTTGAAATCCCAAGAGCCGCAAGAACGGCCGGGGGTCGATCCGAAAGTGGGCGAGCCGCTGTCGCCGCTGCAGGACAATCAGATTCGCTCGAATGGCCAGCCGATCGCGCTGGTGATCGCCGATACCTTTGAACGAGCGACTGCGGCCGCCGCGCTGGTGAAGGCGACGTATCAAAGTGAACTCGGCGTCACGTCGTTTGCGGTCGCCGCCAAAAGCGCCTTTCCGCCGAGTTCGCCCAAATCGAAAGACAAGGACGCCAAGACCAAATTGAACTCCGTGTATGAGCGCGGCGACTTTCGCGCCGACTTCGACCGCGCCGAGGTCAAGCTCGAGCGAACCTATGAGCAAGCCGCCGAAACCCATAACCCGATGGAACTGCACGCCACGCTAGCGGTCTGGGACGGACCCAAGCTGACCCTCTACGACAAGACGCAGTGGGTCGACAATGTGCAAAAACAGGTCGCCTTGGCGCTCGATATCGCGAGTGACGATGTCCGCGTGATCAGCCCCTTCGTCGGCGGCGGGTTCGGCTCGGGTCTGCGCGTTTGGCCGCACACGCTCATGGCGGCGTTTGCCGCCCGCGCGCTGCGCCGCCCGGTCAAGATCGTACTCACTCGAGCGCAAATGTTTACCATGGTTGGCTATCGGCCCCATTGCCAGCAGCACGTCTCGATCGGGGCGAGCAAAACGGGTCAGATCGCGGCGCTTGAGCATCGGGCGATCGGCCAGACCTCCACCTACGAGGAATTTGCCGAAAGCGCCTTGGATTGCACCCGCTTTATGTATGCTTGCCCTAGCTTGCGGACGGAGTATCGGCTCGCGGCCATGAACGTCAATTCGCCGACGCCGATGCGCGGGCCAGGCGAGGCGACCGGAATGTACGCGCTCGAGTCGGCCATGGACGAATTGGCGGTCGAGTTGAATCTCGACCCGATTCAATTGCGGGTGCTCAATCATGCCGATCAAGACCCGGAGAAAAAACTTCCCTTTTCGAGCAAGTCACTAAAGGAGTGTTACGCTCAAGGAGCGAAACGTTTTGGGTGGGAGCGGCGCAATCCGCAACCGCGTTCCATGCGCGACGGAGATCAATTGGTCGGTTTTGGCATGGCGTCGGCCACCTGGCCGGCCCATCGCCAAAAAGCCAGCGCGGCCGCGCAATTGTCGGCCGACGGGACGGCCGTGGTCCGCTCGGCGAGCAGCGACATTGGACCTGGGACCTACACCTCGATGACGCAAATTGCCGCGCAAACGCTCGGCTTGCCGCTGGCGAAAGTCCGCTTCGAACTGGGAGACACGCGGCTTCCCAAAGCGCCGGCCCAAGGGGGCTCAATGACGATGGCCAGCGTTGGCTCGGCCGTGTACGAAGTCTGCCAAAAACTGATCAAGCGGCTATGGGAGTTGGCGAAGGACGCCCCCGACTCGCCGCTCCATCAATCCGCCGCAGCGGATATCGTCGCCCGCGACGGCCGGTTGTCGCTGAAGGGCAAACCGCAGCAAGGCGAAGCCTTAACCGCCATCCTCAAGCGCAGCGGTCAAGAATCGCTCGCGGTGACGCACGATTCAGAACCCGGCGCGGATGCGAAGAAATTTTCGATGTATGCCTTCGGCGCTCATTTTGTCGAGGTCCGCGTTGATCCCGATTTGGCGGTTGTGCGCATCGCCCGGATGGTCACGGCGCTGGCGGCTGGCAAGATCATCAATCCCAAAACGGCGCACAGCCAAGCGATCGGCGGCATGGTTGGCGGCGTCGGCATGGCCCTCCGCGAAGGAACGCGCTGGGATTCTCGCAATGGCCGCGTGATCAACGCGAATCTGGCCGATTATCTCATCCCCGTCCACGCCGACATTCCGGCGCTTGAGGCGTTTTATGTCGACGAGACGGACGCGCACACCAATCCGCTGGGCACGAAAGGGCTGGCCGAGTTGTCGATTGTGGGGGTGGCGGCCGCCGTCGCCAATGCGATTTATCATGCGACCGGAAAGCGTCTGCGCGAATTGCCCATTTCGCTCGAAAAGCTATTTTACCGTTTTGGCGAAGTCGCGCGAGAATAATCGGCGGAGCCCGCGTCCGGTCTGGTAAGATTCTTTGGCTGCGGGTCCGCAAAAATCGCTGGCGAGTTGCGTGGCCTCGCCGCCGTTTTAGATTTCAAAGTGGTGCGAGCTTTTCGGAGCGACCGCGATGCAGATCTTTCCCCGCAGCTTCAACACCATCTCCAAAGCGAGCATCTTTGGCGGGCTGTTCATTCTGGCGGGTTTGTGGTGGGCGTTGGAAATCGTCTATCACTCGTCTTACGTCACCGCGGCCGAAACGCCGCGCTTGCAGCCGGTTCCTTTTAGCCACGCGCATCACGTGGGCCAGCTGCACATCGACTGCCGCTATTGCCACACGTCGGTCGAGAACTCCTCATTCGCGGGAATTCCGCCGACCAAGACCTGCATGAATTGCCATTCGCAGATCTGGGTGGGCAGCGAGATGCTAGGCGCGGTTCGCGAGAGCTACAAAACGAACCAGTCGATTCCGTGGGACCGCGTGCATAGTCTGCCGCAGTTTGTCTATTTCGACCACAGTATCCACATCGCCAAAGGGGTCGGCTGCGTGACCTGTCATGGGCAGATCGATCAGATGCCGCTGACGATGCAAACCCAATCGCTCCTGATGAGCTGGTGCGTCGATTGCCACCGCGAACCGGAGCGCCACGTCCGCCCGCGCGAAGAAGTCTTCAATATGAACTGGTCGCCAGACCGCGATCAACTCGAGCTCGGCCGAGAATTGGTCAAACAGTATCACATCCAATCGCTAACCAGTTGTTCAACTTGCCATCGATGAGCCATCCGGAACCGATCTCTGATTTTGCCGCCGCGCGATTGCGCGCCAAGACTGGCTCCGCGTATTGGCGCTGTCTTGAAGAATTGACCGAGGAGGCGGAGTTTCAAGAATGGCTGCGGAAAGAATTGCCGAGCCACTGGAATCTCTGGGCCGAGCGAGCGATTCCGCGGCGGAAGTTTCTCGCCTGGATCGGCGCATCGCTGGCGCTAGCCGGATTGCAAGGCTGCTCAGTGCAACCTCCCGAGGAACGGATCTTTCCGTACGTGCATCCGGTCGTGGGACAAACGCCCGGAGTTTCGCAATACTTTGCGACTTCGATGACGCTGGGGGGCTATGCCACCGGCTTGCTCGTCGAAAGCCACGAAGGGCGGCCGACCAAAATCGAAGGGAATCGCGACCATCCTGCCAGTCTTGGCGCAACCGACATCTATGCGCAGGCGGCCATTCTGGACTTGTACGATCCGGACCGCTCGCAAGCCGTCAGCGCGCGCGGCCAAACGCGCTCCGCGGACGATTTGCAACGCGCGCTCGACGAGCGCTTGGCGCTGGCGCGCAAGAAGCACGGGGCCGGGCTGCGGCTATTGACTGAGCATTTCACTTCGCCGACGCTGGCCGCGCAGATGGAGAACTTTTTGCAGGAGTTTCCGGAAGCGAAGTGGCACCGCTACGAGCCCATTGGCCGCCAATCGCTGCACGACGGATTAACACAGGCTTACGGCCGGCCCTTGGATGCGGTCTATGATTTCACCGCGGCGGATGTCATTGTTTCCCTGGAGGCCGACTTTCTCAACGCCGGCCCCGGTCATTTGGTTTATGCGCGGCAGTTCGCCGCACGGCGACGGCTCCGAGAAATTGCGGCCAGTTCAGCGGAACCCTCTGGATCATCGGGGGCATCTGGATCGGCAGGATCTGGATCGGCAGCGCCGGGATCGGAGTCGTCTGGATCGGCAGCGCCGCCCGCCATCAACAGCGTGGCGCCAGCCGAAATGAATCGGCTGTACGCGGTCGAGAGCACTCCGTCATTGACCGGAGCGAAAGCGGATCATCGGTGGCCGTTGGCGGCCCGCGCGATTGAAGCCTTGGCACGCGATCTGCTCGGTCGCCTCGGCGCGGGGACGGAAAACGCTGCTCCGCAGACTAACCCGCCGCCGGAAACGGTCCCTTCCGGCGCGGCCTCGGCGGACTCGGTTCCCGCGGAATGGCTGGCGGCGCTGGCGGCCGATTTGCGCGCGCATCGCGGCCGCAGCTTGATCGTGGCGGGCGAGCAACAGCCTGCCCCGGTGCACGCTCTGGCTGCCGCTCTGAACGAAGCGCTCGGCAATGTCGGCCAGACCGTGCGGTACATCGAGCCGGTCGAGGTCGGGTTGGCGACGGCCGGAGACCTCGCGACGCTGGCGAGCGATCTCGCACAACGGCATGTTGATACGCTGCTGATTCTCGGCGGCAATCCGGTGTTTACGGCGCCGGTCGATCTGGCGTTTGCCGAAAAACTGGCGAAAGCGCGGTTCAGCGCCCATTTGAGCTTGTACGAAGACGAAACGGCGGCGCTCTGCGACTGGCACATTCCGCAGGCGCATTTTTTGGAAACGTGGAGCGACGCCCGCGCGTTCGATGGCGCAAGTTCGATCGCGCAGCCCCTGATTGCCCCGCTCTATGCGGGCCAATCGATTCATACGCTGCTCGAGCGGCTGAGCGGACCCTTCACCAAAACGAGCTACGAACTGGTCCGCGCCCACTGGAGCCAGGATTGGAAGCCGGCGGCCGATCGTGCGGAGGAAACGTTCGAGACTTTTTGGCAGCAGTCGGTGCATGACGGCGTGGTGGCCAGCAGCGCATCGGCCGCGGCCACGGTCGAATTTCGCGCCGCGTCTGTCGCCGCGGCGGCTCCGCCGCCGGAGCCGAGCGGGCTGGAAATCGTGTTTCGCCCGGATGCGACTTTGTACGATGGCCGCTTCGCGAACAATGGCTGGCTGCAAGAACTGCCCAAGCCGCTGACGAAGCTAACCTGGGACAATGTCGCCCTCATTTCGCCGAAGTTGGCTGAGCAGTTGGGCTTGTCCACGCAGCCCACGTTTCGCGGCGGCGAACATGGCGAGATGCTGACCGACACCATCGAATTGCGCTATGGAGGACGCGCGCTGACGCTGCCGGTGTGGATCTTGCCCGGCCAGGCCGAAAACTCCGTCTGCGTGCAATTCGGGGCGGGGCGAACGCGAGGGGGACGCGTCGCGCAAGGGGTCGGCGCGAATGTCTACGCCCTCCGCACGAGCGACGCTCCTTGGTTTGCCGCCGGCTTGGTCGCGCGCAAAGCGAGCCAGACCTATCCTTTGGCGTGCACGCAAGCCCATCACCAAATGGAAAACCGCCAGCTCATTCGGACCGCCACGCGCGACGAGTTTTTGCGCAACCCGCGATTCGCGACGACCGACGCGGAGAAGCCGACGGAACATGGGGAAGAAGCGGCCGGCCTGACGCTCTATCCGACGGCGGAGCATCCGTATGACGGCTACAAATGGGGCATGGCGATCGACCTCTCGGCCTGCGTCGGCTGCAATGCCTGCGTGATTGCTTGCCAAGCCGAAAATAACATCCCGGTCGTTGGCAAAGATCAGGTCATGGCCGGGCGAGAAATGCACTGGATTCGGATCGATCGCTTCTATCACGGCAGCGCGGATCGGCCGCGGTACGAATTTCAGCCGGTCCCGTGCATGCAGTGCGAAAACGCTCCGTGCGAATTGGTCTGTCCGGTCGGGGCGACGGTGCATAGCTCCGAGGGGCTCAACGACATGGTCTACAATCGGTGCGTCGGCACGCGCTATTGCTCGAACAACTGCCCGTACAAGGTGCGACGGTTCAATTTTCTGCAGTATGCCGACTTCACCACCGCCAGCCTGAAGTTGTTGCACAATCCGGAAGTAACAGTTCGCAGCCGCGGCGTGATGGAAAAGTGCACTTATTGCGTCCAGCGCATTACAAAGGCGAAAATTCAAGCCGAGCGCGACGAGCGGACGGTGCGCGACGGCGAGATCCAAACCGCGTGCCAAGCCGCTTGTCCTTCGCAAGCCATCGTCTTTGGTGACCTGAACAACCCGCGCAGCGAAGTCAACCGCTGGAAGGAAACCCCGCTCAACTATGCCTTGCTGGCCGAGTTGAACACGCGGCCGCGGACGACGTATCTGGCCGCGGTGAGCAATCCGAATCCTGCGATCAAGGACCGTTGAGATGGACTCGGATGAACCCGTGCCGCTGCACTTGCCGCCCCCCGTCGACGAAGAGGGACAAGTTGAAGACCGCGCCGAGATTGCGCGCGACATTCGCGAGGTGCTCCGGCCGGGGCACAGTCTGGCCTCGATCACCGACAAGATCAGCACCGTGGTCCTCTCGCCGCGGACGCCGCTGGGCTGGTGGATCGCGTTTGCCATTTCGCTGATCATCGTGTTCATGCTGTTGTACGCGGTCACGATGTTGCTGGTGGTCGGGGTTGGCATTTGGGGGATCAACATCCCGGTCGCGTGGGGTTTTGCGATCGTGAACTTTGTCTGGTGGATCGGAATTGGCCATGCTGGCACGCTGATCTCCGCCATTCTGTTGCTGCTGCGGCAAAAATGGCGGACCTCGATCAACCGCTTTGCGGAGGCGATGACCTTGTTCGCGGTCGCCTGCGCCGGCCTGTTTCCACTGTTGCACATGGGGCGGCCATGGTTTTTCTACTGGCTTCTCCCGTATCCAAATACGATGAACCTCTGGCCGCAGTTTCGCAGCCCGCTGGTCTGGGACGTGTTTGCCGTGTTGACCTATTTCACGGTCTCCTTGTTGTTTTGGTACATGGGCTTGATTCCCGACCTGGCAACCTTGCGCGACCGATCGACATCGCGGCACGGGCGCATCATCTATGGCATCCTGGCGATGGGTTGGCGCGGCTCGGCTCGACATTGGGTCCGCTACGAGACGGCCTATCTATTGATGGCCGGGCTGGCGACGCCGCTGGTCGTATCGGTCCATACGGTTGTCAGTTTCGATTTCGCGGTGGCGGCGGTCCCCGGCTGGCATTCGACCATTTTTCCGCCTTATTTCGTCGCCGGGGCGATCTTCTCCGGCTTCGCGATGGTGCTGACCTTGGCGATTCCGATTCGGGCCTTTTATGGGCTGCAAGACTTCATCACCCTCCATCATTTGGAGAACATGGCGAAAATCTTGCTCGCCACGAGCTTGATTGTCGCGTATGGATATCTGATTGAAGCGTTCATGGCGTGGTATAGCGGCAATCCATTCGAGCAATACACGCAATTGAATCGGGCCTTCGGACCGTATGCAGTCGTCTACTGGGTCCTGTTGAGCTGCAACGTCCTGGCGCCGCAAATTCTCTGGTCGCATCGCGCCCGCTCGAGCCCGCGGTTGCTGTTTGTCCTCTCGCTGGTCGTGAACGTCGGCATGTGGCTCGAACGCTTCATGATCGTGGTTACGAGTTTGCATCGCGATTACGATCCATCAAGTTGGGGAATGTATAAGCCGACCATCTGGGATTGGGCCACGTTTGTCGGGACGCTCGGCCTGTTCGTGTTCTTGCTGCTCTTGTTTCTCCGCTTTCTGCCCATGATCTCGATCTTTGAGATGCGCACCTTGTTGACCGAGTCGCAAGCCGACGAGGAGGAGCGGTCATGACGCAACCCAGCAAAATCTACGGACTGGTCGCCGAGTTCGAGCAGGCCGATGAATTGGTCGATGCGGCGCGGGCCGCGCGGCAGGCCGGCTATCGCCGTCTCGACGCCTACACGCCGTTCCACGTCGAAGAACTAGACGAAGCGCTCGAGTTTCACCACACCCGAATTCCTCTGGTGGTGTTGATCGGCGGGATTGTCGGCGGGCTGACCGGCTTTTTCATGCAGTATTACGCGATGGCGATTAGCTACCCGATCAACGTTGGCGGGCGGCCGTTCAATAGTTGGCCGATGTTCATTCCGATCACGTTCGAGCTGACGATCTTGTTCGCGGCGCTTTCCGCCGTGTTTGGGATGTTTGCCTTGAACGGCTTGCCGCAACCGTATCATCCGCTGTTTCATCTATCGCAGTTTGCGCGGGCGACCCGCGATCGGTTTTTTCTTTGCATCGAAAGCACCGATCCGCTGTTTGACGCGGCCAGGACGCTGGAGTTTTTGACCGCGTGCCAACCGAGCGAGATTATGGAAGTTCCCCTGTAATGCGTTGCGAATTGCCAGCTCTTGAACTTGCCATTCCCAGCGGCGGCTGCCGCATCGATCGTGCGCGCGCCGCCGGTCCGCGCGGCGCGCCGCGGCGCGCCAGGCCCGTGGCGCCGGGAATCTGCGCCGCGCTCTTGGCGTGCGTGGCCGGTTGTCAGCAAAAGATGGCCGATCAGCCGAGTTATTTGCCTCTGCAAAAGAGCGATTTCTTCTTGGACCAGCGCTCGGCGCGGCCGCAGGTCGAAGGAACGATCGCCCGCGACCGTCTGCAAACCGACTCCGCCCTCTACCACGGTCGACAACCGGCTGGCGAACCGGCCGCCGAGGCCAAATCCAACGCGCCGCTCGAGCCGGGAGGAACGAACACGCCGGCCAACTATGTCGAGGCGATTCCGCTGCCGATCGATCGCCAACTTCTGGCGCGCGGGCAAGAGCGGTTCAACATTTATTGCGCCGTGTGTCACGGATCGCTCGGCTACGGCGACGGGATCGTCGTGCAGCGCGGCTATACTCCGCCCCCGACTTATCATAGCGATCGCTTGCGCGGAGCGCCGGCCGGGTATCTATTTGAGGTCATCTCGCACGGAATGGGTTCGATGCCGGCCCATGAGGCGCAAATTCCGGTGCGCGATCGCTGGGCCATCGTCAGCTATCTGCGCGTCTTGCAATTGAGCCAGCATGCCGCCGTGAGCGATCTTTCTGATGAAGAGCGGGCGAAACTGCCGGCGCAGGAGGACTCGCATGGAACTCCTTAATGCGCCGGCCCGCGATCAAGCAGTCCGCGACCAGCGCCGGGCGCTCGGCTGGAGCGGGCTGGCTTGGGTGCTGTTTGTCATCGTCGTGCTGATTTGGCCCGCCGCGCTCTGGCGCGGATACTTGGTGGCATTTAACTTTTGGCTCGGCGTAGCCCTCGGCTCGCTGGTTTTGATTTGGCTGCATCAACTCGTTGGCGGCGGCTGGGGTTGGGTGATTCGGCCGGTGCAAGCCGCCGCTTCGAGCACGATTCCGTTCTTCGTGCTGGCCGCGCTGCCGCTGGCGCTGGGACTGCACGCCCTCTATCCGTGGACTAGTTCCGAATTCGCGACCACCGCCAAGGGGGCCCAAAAGAGTTTGTATCTGAACGAACCCTTTTTTCTTGGGCGGTCGCTCGCCTATTTTGCGATCTGGTTGGTCCTCGGCTGGCTCACGACCCGCTGGATCGAGCAAGAAGATCGCTCCGGCGACGCCCGCGCCGCGGGGCGGCTGCGCACGATCGCGGGGCCGGGGATCGTCCTATACGGCCTCACGATCACGCTCGCCGGCGTCGATTGGCTGATGTCGCTGCAACCGGATTGGTTTTCGACGATCTTCTCCGTCGTGTTTTCGGTTGGCCAGATTCTCGCGGCTTCGGCCTTCGCGGTCGTCGGGGCGATCTGGTTGATGCGGCTCCGGCGCGTCCCGCGCGAGGTGTCGGTCGCAGAGGCCGAATTGAAACCGGCCATCGAGGCGACCAATCTATTCTTGCGCGACTTGGGCAATTTGCTGTTGCTGTTTGTCATGTTTTGGGCGTATGTCTCGTTTTCACAGTTCTTGCTCATTTGGTCAGGCAATTTGCCCGAAGAAATCCGCTGGTATCTCCCGCGGACGCAAGGCGTTTGGAAGTTCGTGGCGATCGGGCTGGCGCTGGGGCAGTTTGGTTTGCCATTTTTGCTGCTGCTGTCGCGCGAAATCAAGCGCCGGCCAGCGGCTTTGGTGAGCGTGGCGGCGCTGCTGCTCTTTACGCATTGGGTTGACTTGGCGTGGCAAATCTTGCCGGCCTTTCCTGCGGCGAGTTGGCGCGATGCGGCGGCCGACGTGGCCGCGGCGGCAACGAGCACGGTCGGCCTCGGGGGGCTCTGGCTATGGGCGTGGCTCCGCCGTTTGCGGACGCTGCCGCTGGCGAGTCCGCCGGATGGCGCCATCGATCGAGCGGCGATCGAACAGGCCGCTGCGGACGAGAGTTGGAAAACAGACGGAGGCTCGCATGGATGAGCATCCTACTTCGCAGCGGGCCGCGTGGACGCCGCGCCGCGAACATGAAACGACTGACGCCAATGTCCTGGGCATCGCCGCCGTCGGCGTGGCGCTGGCGCTGGTCATCGCGCTGGGCTTTGTCGTCGCGTGGTGGATTTTTTGCGCAATCTTGGCGCCGAACCGAGATTTGTCGACGGGGCCCTTTCCACCAGATCCGCGTCTGGAGGGGCTGTTGGAACCGGGCGCGGCGCATGTGTACGCGCCGCCGACGGCAACGCCCGCGGTCGGTTACGGGTGGGTCGACCAGCCCGGCGGTATTGTGCGCATTCCGGTGGACCGCGCCCTTGAACTTTTTCTCCGCTCGCAAAATTCGCGGCAGAAAGGAGAGCCATGATCTGTTGCTCTTTTCCGAGGAATCTAAAATCGCAACCAGCGGCGCGGCGGCCAAGCGGCCTGCTCATTGGGACCGCGGCGGTGAGCTGTCTTGTCCTGGCGTTCGGCGCCGCGGGCGACGCCCGGGCGCAGACCGGGACGCCGCTGCCGCCCCAAGCGGCCGGCGTGCGGATCGATCAGCGTCTCGATGCGCAAGTCCCGGTCGACTTGGTCTTCCGCGACGAGACGGGCAAATCGGTCCGGCTCGAGGATGAATTTCAAGGCAAGCCGACGATTCTCGTGCTGGCGCAATTTCGTTGCCCGCGCCTCTGCACGCAGATTTTGAACGGGCTGCTCGATTGCTTGGAGGCGATTCCGAGCTTGAGCGTCGGCGATCAGTTTAACGTCTTAACGGTCAGCTTCGATCCCGCCGAGACGCCGCTCCAGGCGGCGCGGAAAAAGGAGCCCTATCTGGGCAGCTATGGCCGGCCGCGCGCGGCGGAGGGTTGGCATTTTCTGACGGGGGACAAGGCCTCCATTGCGGCGCTGACCGAGGCGGTCGGGTTTCATTTCACCTACGATCCGAAGACCGATCAGTTCGCCCACGCCAGCGCGATCATGATTCTGACGCCGCAAGGCAAAGTCTCACGCTATTTTTATGGAATTGATTATGCCCCGACCGAGGTTCGGTTGGGGCTCGTCGAAGCGGCCAACAACAAGATCGGCTCGTTGACCGATCAGTTCTTGTTGCTCTGCTTTCACTATGACCCGACTACTGGCAAGTATGGTTTTGCGATTTTGAATCTCGTGCGGGTGGCCGGGGTATTGACCTTGGCGGCGTTTGGCGTGTTTTTCGTGCGGATGTGGCGCCACGACCGTAAAACGACGGCCGCGGCGGCGCCCGCGGCGAACGATCCGCAGCGGACGACAACCCTCTAAAGGTCTGATTCTCGATGCCGCTTTTCTTCGCTCAAGTCGAATTCTTTCCCACCCAGGCGTCCACCAGCGCCGAGCGGGTCGATGCGCTGTTCTTTTTCTTGCTCGGCATCTCGACGATCATTTCGCTGGGCATTCTGGCGACGGTCGTCTATTTTGCGATCCGCTATCGCCGGCGGCCGGGGACGCCGATCCCGCCGCGCATCACGTCGTCGCTCAAGCTCGAGCTGACCTGGACGATCATTCCTTTGATTATCTCGCTGGGAATGTTCGCGTGGGGAGCGCGCGTCTATTTTTATGTGAGCCAGCCTCCGCCCGGCGGAGACGAGGTGTACGTCGTGGGGAAGCAGTGGATGTGGAAATTGCAGCATCAACAAGGTCAGCGCGAGATCAACGAGCTGCATTTGCCCGTCGGTCAGCCGGTCCGCTTGACCTTGACCTCGGAAGACGTGATCCACAGTTTTTTCGTGCCGGATTTTCGGGCCAAAATCGACGTCTTGCCCGGCCGCTACGTCCATCTCTGGTTCGAGCCGACCAAGATTGGCCGCTACGACTTGTTCTGTTCGCAGTATTGCGGGACGAATCATTCCGGCATGATCGGCACGGTGGTGGTGACATCGCGCGCCGATTATGAACATTGGCTCGATGCGCATGCCGAGGGCTCGTTGGCGTTGGAGGGACGCAAGATCTTTCTCAAGTACCGCTGCGTCAGTTGCCACAGCGCCGATGCGCACGCGCGGGCTCCGGTGCTGGAAAACTTATACTTGCAGTGCGTGGCGCTGCGCAACGGCGGCTTCGCGCTGGCCGATGACAATTATCTGCGGAACTCCGTGATGAAGCCGGACGCCCAAGTCGTGTTGGGCTACGAGCCGATCATGCCGACTTTTCAGGGCCAGATTTCCGAGGAGGAAATGGTCGCCTTGCTGGCATTTTTGAAATCGTTGAAGGCGGGGGAAACGCCGTCGCGTGTCGAAAGCTTTCCGCCGCCTGTCGCTCCTCCGAAGAAATAACTCGATTTATGGACCCCTCGAAGCCAAAACCGCCCCTGATTCAGCCGTTGCCGCCGGCCGCGCCGACGAATTATTTGAACGAATCGTACGGGGTGAAGTCGTGGCTCCTCACGACCGACCATAAGCGCATCGCGCTGTTGTATTTGATTTCGATCACGCTGATGTTTTTTATCGGCGGGGCCGCCGCCACGTTGATCCGCTTGGAATTGCTCACCCCGCACGGCGCGCTGGTCCGCACTCAGACCTACAACAAACTGTTCACGATGCATGGCGTCGTGATGGTCTTTTTCTTTTTGATCCCTTCGATTCCGGCGGTGCTGGGCAATTTTTTCGTGCCGCTGATGATCGGCGCCCGCGACCTCGCCTTTCCGCGTCTCAACTTGCTGAGTTGGTACATCTATATCGTCGGCGCGGTGTTTGTCCTGTGGGCGATCTTGAGCGGCGGGACCGACACCGGCTGGACCTTCTATACGCCCTATAGCACGGCCAAGGCCAATACGAATGTCTTGCCGATGGCGTTTGGCATTTTGATTGTCGGCTTTTCGTCGATTCTGACCGGACTGAATTTCTTGGTGACGATCCACCGCATGCGCGCGCCGGGGCTCACGTGGTTTCGCCTGCCGCTGTTCATTTGGTCGATGTACGCGACGAGCATCATCTTCTTGCTCGGCACGCCGGTCCTGACGATGGTGCTGGCTTTGTTGGCGATCGAGCGAATCACGGGGATCGGGATTTTCGACCCCAGCCGGCAAGGGGATCCGCTCTTGTTTCAGCACTTGTTTTGGTTCTATTCGCATCCGGCGGTGTACATCATGATTCTGCCGGGGATGGGCGTAGTGAGCGAGATCATTCCGTGTTTTTCGCGGAAGAACATTTTTGGCTATACCTTTATCGCCTTCTCCAGCATGGGCATTGCCGTGCTCGGATTCTTGGTCTGGGGGCATCACATGTTTGTCGCCGGACAGTCGGCCTACGCCGCCCTGGCTTTTTCACTAATGAGTTATCTCGTGGCGATCCCCTCGGGCATCAAAGTCTTCAACTGGACCGCCACGCTTTACAAGGGGTCGATCACCTATCACACGCCCATGCTCTTTTCGCTCGGGTTTATCGGGCTCTTTACCGTCGGCGGACTGACGGGCTTGTTTCTCGCGGCGCTGGGGGTCGATATTCACGTCCATGACACCTACTTCGTAATCGCCCACTTTCATTTCATCATGGTCGGAGGGATGGTGATGGCTTATATGGGGGCGCTCCACTATTGGTGGCCGAAAATGACCGGCCGCTTGTATTCCGAGGGGTGGGGCAGACTGGCCGCGCTGTTGATCTTCTTCGGTTTTATTCTCACGTTCATGCCCCAATTTGTCCTCGGTTACCTTGGCATGCCGCGGCGCTATCACCACTATGCGCCCCGCTTTCAGGTGCTGAACGTGATGTCGTCGGCGGGGGCTTCGATTCTGGCGCTCGGCTACTTGCTGCCCCTCTGCTATTTTCTCTATTCGCTCAAATATGGCAAAATCGCCGGACCTAATCCGTGGGGAGCGACCGGTCTGGAATGGCAAACTCCTTCGCCCCCGCCGACCGAAAACTTCGACGAAACGCCGATCGTGACCAGCGGACCCTACGAGTACTCTTACCGCGAGGACGATCGTGTCAACGGATAGCTCGCATCGCGCTTCGCATTTCGACACCGCCGAGCAACAGCGCGAGGCAGGGAAGCTCGGAATGTGGATTTTTCTCGCGACCGAAATCATGGTCTTCGGCGCCGTCTTCACCGGCTACATCGTCTACCGGATGCAGTTTCCGCGCGCGTTTGCCTTGGCCAGCGACCATTTGAATCTGCTGATCGGGGGCATCAACACGGGCGTCCTGCTGACGAGCAGTTTGACCATGGCGTTGGCGGTGCATGCCGCGCAGGTCAACTTGCAGCGCCGGCTGGTCCTCTGTCTGAGCCTGACGGCCCTCTTGGGGACGCTGTTCATGGTGCTTAAAGGAGTCGAGTATTATCTCGATTACCGCGAGAACTTGGTCCCTGGCCTGGCGTTTCAGCCGTCGGAATGGTTTTCGGCCGAAACGCGCCCCGAGCATGTGGAATTGTTCTTGGTGTTCTACTACGTGCTCACCGGGCTGCATGCGATTCACTTGACGATTGGGATCGTGATTTTACTGCTGCTGACCGTGCGGGCGAAACAAGGCCGGTTTTCGCCTGCCTATTACACGCCGGTGGAAGTCTTCGGCTTATATTGGCATTTTGTCGATGTCGTCTGGATCTTTCTGCTGCCGCTGCTCTATCTCGTGGCGACGCGGACCAGTCTCGTCTGACTCGAGGGAGAAGAGGTTTGTCATGTCCGAAAAAGTGATTTCTCCGGGCGTCTATTTTATCGTCTACGGCGCGTTGCTGCTGCTGACGCTATTAACAGTCGGCGTCTCGTTCGTGGACCTGGGCCGCTGGCATCTGATCGTCGGGCTGGGAATCGCCGCGGCCAAGGGGGCGCTCGTGATCTTGATCTTCATGCACGCTTGGTACAGCGCCCGGCTGACCTGGATCATGTTCGCGGGAGGCCTGTTTTGGTTCGCGATTCTGGTCGCTTTTACGCTCAGCGATTATCTCACGCGATCGCTGCTCGCTTATTGAAATGGCTCGCGCGGCGCCGGTTCCGCGCGCGGCGGCCGTTGATTCCACGGCGCGGGTTCGCTCCAATGGACCGCACGGAGCGGAGTGAACCGGTGCTTAACGGAGCGCAGCGCGAGATTTTCGGTATGGCCAGCAACCCTCTTGCGGACTCGACCCGGCAGCAAGTCGATGCCATCTATCAGAGCGAATCGCGGCGGGTGTTTGCCACCTTGATCCGTCTGTTGGGCGATTTTGAGTTGGCCGAAGAAGCGCTGCACGATGCCTTTGCGGCGGCGCTAGAACAGTGGCCGCGCGAGGGCATTCCGGCGAATCCGCGGGCGTGGCTCGTTTCGACTGGCCGATTTCGGGCGATCGATGCGCTCCGGCGGCGAGCGCGCTTTAACGCCTCGCTCGGCGAACTGGCCGCGCGCCTGCCTGCCGCCGAACCGGAACCGGACGAACAAACGATCGCGGACGATCCCTTGCGGCTCGTGTTTACGTGTTGCCACCCGGCCCTGCGCCAGGACGCGCAAGTCGCCTTGACGCTGCGCGAGGTCTGCGGGCTGACGACCGAAGCAATCGCCAGCGCCTTTCTCACCACGCCGGCCACGCTCGCGCAGCGGATCGTGCGGGCCAAGACCAAAATTCGCGATGCGCGGATTCCGTATCAACTACCGGCGCCGGAGGAATTGCCGCAACGGCTCGAGGCGGTCTTGCAGGTCATCTACCTCGTCTTCAACGAAGGCTATTCCGCCTCGTCGGGCGCTGTGCTGACCCGGCCCGACCTGACCAGCGAGGCGATCCGCCTCGGCCGTCTGCTGGTGGATTTGCTGCCGCACGCAGAAACGCTGGGGCTGCTGGGCCTGATGCTGCTCACCGAGTCGCGGCGGCCGGCGCGAACATCTCCCACTGGCGAGCTCATCTTGCTGGAAGAGCAAAACCGGGCGCTTTGGAATCAAGAGCAAATCGCCGAAGGGATTCGCCTCGTTGAACAGGCGCTGGCGCAGGAGCCGGGCGGATATTCGATTCAAGCGGCCATCGCGGCCGTGCACGCCTCGGCGCCGACGGCGGCAGCCACCGATTGGGCTCAGATTGTCGCCTTATACGAAGGGTTGCTCCGCCTGGGCGAATCGCCCGTCGTCGAGTTGAACCAAGCGGTTGCCTTGGCGATGCGCGACGGACCCGCGGCAGGATTGGCGCGGATCGATGCGATCCTCGCGCGCGGCGCATTGAGCGACTATCATCTGGCGCATGCCGCGCGGGCCGACCTGTTGCGGCGGATGGGAAATCTGCACGACGCGAAAACGGCCTATCGGCAAGCACTCGCGCTGGCCAATCAAGCGCCGGAACGCCGTTTTTTGCAGCGCCGGCTCGAGGAACTTTCCGAGCCGCCGGCCTGATCGCACGGCGGACTGGAGAGCAGGCGACGATCGTTTTTTCAGGCTCGCCGCGGCCGGAACGAACCACCATTCGCAGTGGCGCCGGCAAAAAGGAATTTTCCAAAAAAAAACGGCCCGTTGTCGAAACGAGATCAGTCCAGACGACTATTTTACGTTCAACCAATCTTGCGAAGTCCGGCCGGTCCGCGGCGGGCGACTTTCGCGAGCCCCATTTTTCAGGAGAAACAACGATGCGATTTATCGTGATGGTCAAAGCAAACGCTGCCTATGAGGCCGGCGCGATGCCGAAACGCGAGCTGCTGGAAGCGATGGGCAAGTACAACGAAGAATTAGTTCAGGCCGGCATCATGCAAGCGGGCGAAGGGCTCCATCCAAGTTCAAAAGGGGCGCGAGTTCGCTTTAAAGACGGTCAAGCCACCGTCATCGACGGCCCGTTTGCCGAAACGAAGGAGTTGGTCGCCGGCTTTTGGCTTTGGAAAGTCGCATCGCTTCAAGCCGCAATCGATTGGGTGAAGCGCTGTCCCGCTCCGATGGGCGCGGGCGAAGAGGGTTTGATTGAAATTCGGCAAATCTTCGATCCGGCCGACTTCGGCGCCGAACTGACGCCTCAGATCCTCGAACACGAAACTCGCTTGCGCGAACAGATTGCCGCGCAGAAATCGTAGCCGCTGGCCGTTCGCCAGCCTTCGACGAAACCTCTCGATTCAAGCTCTGGAGTGCGCCATGAAATACATGCTGCTGATTTATGCGGCCGAGGATGCGTGGACCGACGCGGAACGCCAAGACTGCTACGAGGAATCGACCGATCTGACGCACGAACTGTATGCTCGCGGGCAGTTCGTCGCCGCCTCGCCGTTGCAGCCGGTCGGCTCGGCAACCAGCGTCCGCGTCCGCGGCGGCAAGCGGCTCGTGACCGATGGGCCCTTCGCCGAAACGCGCGAACAACTCGGCGGCTACTTTCTGATCGAAGCGCAAGATTTAAATGAAGCGATCGGCATCGCGGGCCGCGTGCCGGGCGCGCGAAAAGGAACGGTCGAAATCCGGCCCGTGCTGGAGTTGACCGGACTGCCGCAAACCTAGGTGCGGCCAGGGCCGCGGGCAGGCCGCGCGCGAAGCACCTCGGCCGCAAAATCGTTCCCTTCTTCATGAATTCCTATTTGCCGCAAGGAGACACCGATGCTCGTGCAAACCTATCTTTTTTTCGAGGGCCAATGCGAAGAGGCGCTGGAGTTTTATCAGCAGGCGCTGGGCGCGAAAGTCGAGATGCTGATGCGCTACGGCGATGCGCCTGATCCCGTGCCGGCGGACCAGATTCCGCCCGGCTCGGAACAGAAGATATTGCACGTCAGCTTTCGCGTCGGCGAGAGCGTAGTGATGGCGTCCGACGGCCATTGCAGCGGCCAAGCGAAATTTGGCGGGTTTGCCGTGTCGTTGCAAACGCGCGACGCGGCCGAGGCGCAGCGCCTGTTCCAAGGCCTCAGCGACGGAGGAAAAATCAGCATGCCGATCGGCAAAACGTTTTTCTCCCCCTGTTTTGGCATGGTCGTCGATCGATTCGGCATCACTTGGATGGTGAACACCGTCGCCTGAGCGGCGTCTCCGGCCGCTAAAGTTTCGTCGCGCTGCGCGGCTTGGCAGCCCGGCGCACGAGATATTTTTTCGCAGAATCGGCCATCGTCACCAGCGCCGCGCCCATCATGATGGCGTCTTTGATGACCAGCCGCCCGGGGCCGCTCAGATACGGAAATCCGTGGACTTCGCCCCCCAAGTTTGGCACCCAACACTCCGGCGTGGTGATGAGAAACGACAAGGTCACGAGCGACATGAGGAACA
The DNA here is from genome assembly GCA_035656655.1 of Pirellulales bacterium. Lineage (GTDB taxonomy): Bacteria > Planctomycetota > Planctomycetia > Pirellulales > DASRSE01 > DASRSE01. Next base: position 9,993 of record DASRSE010000134.1, on the reverse strand, counting down.
CCAGCAAGCTGCCGATCGCGGCCACCTGCGGCAGCCACGGATCGAAGCAGAGCAGCAGGCCGTACAGCACGATGAGCGATCCCAATCCATACGCAAACAGATACGTCCGATTCTGCTCGTGCCATTCGCGATTGGCAGGGACATTGGCCCCTTCCGGGTTTTTGTGCGCCTGGTAGTGGTCCGGATCGGCCAGCAAGAATCGCATGAAGGGGCTGTTCGCGACGAACGGGATGATTCCTTCGTCCTCGTAGCGAAATGCCTTCAGACCGCCGATCCACAGCAACACAACGATCAAGCCGAGACGCGTGACACAAACGCCCAGCCGATCGGCGCGGGCCATAGTTTGATAGACCGAGAGGAGACTCATTGCGGCACCTGGGAAAAAAAGGAATCGGCCGGCCGCCCCGTGCGACCGCCCGATTCAGAGTATCGTCGCTGCGCGGCTACGCTTGAATGGGCGAATTGCCCGAAGGGATGGACAAATTGCTCGTGCCGCGAATCTCCCATTCAAACTCGCGAAAAAAGGCGGGCGAAACGCCGGTTCCCTTTTTGAACAAGCGGCTGAAATAAAGTTCGTCGCGAAAGCCCAACTCGGCGGAGATTTGCTTGATTGGCTGGCGCGTATGGAGCAATTGCCATTTGGCATGGATTAGCAGCCGATCGCGAATCAGGTTCGTCAAAGTTTTGTTCAACTCCTGGCGGACAATTCGCCCCAGGGTTTTCGGCGTGACGTGCAGCAAGGCCGCATAATCGGCCGGCGCATGCAACCGCGGATAGTTGGCTTCGATCGCTTCGCGGAGCTCCTCGAGAATCGGATGCGACGAGGCCGCGCCGCGAACCGCGCGGCGGCGCGAGTCCAGCTTGCGCCGCGTCGCCACGATCAACAACGCCCGCACATAACTCCGTAAAACTTCTTGGTAGGCCAACCGCCGCGCGGCGAGTTCGTCGCGGATGCGGCTCAACAGGTGGCTCCATTCGGTTTTGCTCGCGCGATCCAGCGCGATCTGCGGGCTGCCATACGGGTCATTGAACAGCACGCCGCTGCATCCGGTCTCCGCGTGAAAGGTTTCCACGCAGAGAAAATTGGCGTGAAATTGCAACACGTCGGCGTGGCCCGCGCGGGCCGGCAGAAACCGCAGATACTGATAAGGGGTGAAAAACAACAACCGCTCGCGCTGGTAGCGATGGTCGCCGGCGTCCGCGAAAAACTGGCCTTCGCCCGCACGGATCCAATAGATCTGAAACAGATTCGTGCGCGGCGGTTCGATCGAGCCCCGCCTGAGCTCCGTCTGCCGCCAACGAACGGGGTCCTCGCCGCGCCGCGAATCATACCACTGGAGCGCCGCCGCCGTAGTCTTCAGCATGGCTCTCCCGGCGCAGTTCGCAGTAACAATCTTGCCATGACGCGACCTTTTGAGTCCTCTCCATTCCCGCGAACGGCGACGGTTTCTCGTACCGTCATTCCCGCGCAGGCGGGAATCCAGTGCACCGCCGATCGGCCTGCCGCCGCTGGATTCCCGCCTGCGCGGGAATGACGAATGCCATACCGCTTTCTCATACCGTCATTCTCGCCTGCGCGCGGATGACGAAATACCAGGCCAAAGCCAAACCAAGCTGCTAGCGAATCACGTCTCCTTTGACGTCGAGCAATTCGGTATTCGAGACCGCGTTGCCAAACCGGTCGAATTGATCGAACGTCCACACGACTTCTTTTGTCTTCGGGTCGAGCTCGATCACCAGCGGTTGGCCTTTGCCTGCATGACAGTTACCGATCGCGTAGTGGCCGTTCGGCAAGACTTCCAGCGTCGTGACCCAGGCCAGCGTGATTCCCTTGAGGTCGTGCTGGTGGATTTCCCAGACGATTTTTTTGTCGGGGGTGACTTCCAGCACGCTATGGCCGTTGCCGGTGGAGATGAGCGTATTGCCGTTGTTCAACCGGACCGAGGCGAAGGTATGGTTGCCGAAGGCTTCCGGCCCGTGCCCTCCCTTGGGCTCTTGGCCGAACAGCGGGACAGGGAATTCCCAAATCACTTTGCCGGTGCCGCCGTCATATTCGCGCACGCAGCCGTCGTTTTCGTGGCTGACTAGATAGTTGCCCGTTTTTAATTTGCGCACCAGCCGCGTATCGGAATGGGTGCTCGGATGGTCGATCTTCAGCTTGATTTGCTTGAGCAGCTTGCCGTCATGATCGATCTCGATGATCCGGCCGATGCCGCTTTCGGCGATCATCAGGTGTCCGTCCGGAAGGGGTTGAAAGGCATGCACCTCGACCGCCTTGCCGGCGTTGCCATTTTCCTTGGCGGAATCATAGGACCACACGACCTTTTTCGTTTTGGGATCGATCTCGACGATTTTGGCCGCGCCTTCGCGGATCAAGATGTTGCCCGACGGCAGCAGGTCCAAGTCGTGCGTGTCGCCCCAGCGCATTTCCCATTCGATATTGCCGTCGGCCTTGACGATCGCGAGCTTGTCATTGCCTTGCACGAGAATGCGGTGTTGCGCGAAGGCCGGCGCAGTCGCCAAGAGGACGATCGCACCGAGCCAAAGGGGAAGCAGACGGATGGTCATGGGGAAGGTCTCTCAAAGGAGGGAGAATAGGTGAGCGAACACGCGAGGCCGCGGGCCCCGCGCGCAGTCTAGTTTATCATCCGCGGCGGCCGAGCCTAGCAGGCAGGGGAAAAATGCCGCCGCCCACAAGGCCGCCAAAAACGGCGATCAAAACTCGATTTTAACGCGGCTGCGTACCGCGTCGCGTTTCGCGGCGACGCAACGAGTTCATCTCCGCAGAGCCATTGGCTCGGCGCCGTGCCGGTATGAAAAAAGAAAGGCCACCCCGGTCTGCCCCTACCGGGGTGGCCTGAAGGCCGTCTCGCCCCTGCCAGGGGGTTCTGCCCAGAGAGCCTTGCGTGGCTTGAGGGCGAGCAAGCGAAAGAGCGGGAGACCGCCCGGCGCGGGAGTGCGGCGGCTCTTGGAGCCGCTTTCTGGTTAGCGGCCAGAAAGCAGCAGCCGGTCGCAATCGACCAACCGACGAGCGGTCTCCACGCATTGCTCGCCGCTCAAGTTGGGTCTATAGATACAACGCCGCGGTGACCGCTGCCGGTCACCCCCCCTGCGAACGAGATTTCAATTTGCCAAAAAATCTCGGCTATAATAGAGGACGGATTTGCGGATCGGCGCAAGAACGTTTGGATTCCTTGTCGGGCTCTTGAGATTTCGCATGCCTTCGCGCTCCTCACGTTCGAGTTTGACCGAATTGACGCGGCTCTTTCAAAAAGCGGTCGAGCCGCTGTACGTCGTGGACGAAGACCGGCGCATTTTGTTTGCCAACGCGGCGCTAGGAGAATGGGCCGGAGTTCAACCGCACGAGCTAATCGGACAACAAACAAACTTTTATTCGTCGGTCGAAAACACCGCTGTTGAAACCACTGCCGCCGAAGAGGGCGACTCCGAAACCGCGCCGCTGATCTCAAACACCGCGGCGCCAGCGACTGCGGCTGATTTTCCGCCAGCCATATCGGCCGCGACGCCGCTGGCCGGACCGCAATCAGGCGGACCCCTGCCGACTGAATCGCAGCGGATACGAATCTTGCGCGACGTGGCGGCGGCACTTTGTCCCCCGCCTGAGGCGTTGGCCGGAGCGCGCTGTCAGATGCGGCTTCTGGCGCTGCGGCCTGGCGCCGCGGAACGGGAGGCCGATTGTTGGCCCTTGCATTCGCCCTCGGGCGGATGCGCCGGCGTGCTCGTGCGGCTAACGGCCGTGGACGACGCGCCGGAAAACGCGGTCGCGCCGGCAGGCGACGCGGTCGCGCTGCACGATCGGCTCGCGTCCTTCCGCCGCGCGTGGCGCGGCCGCTTTCAACCGGGCCGCCTCATCGGCGATTCCCCCGCGTTGCAACAGATCCGCGCGCAAATCGAACTCGCGGCCAGCGGTCCGGCCAATGTGCTCATCCTCGGGCCCGCAGGCTCGGGACGAAAGCAAATCGCGCGGACCATTCACACGCTCCGCGATCCGGCAGGCCACCAGCCGTTGCCGATCGTGGCCTGCCGCGATGCCGACTGGGAGGAACTCGAATCCCAACTGCGCGGGCTCGGCGCGGCGCGATCGACGCTGCAGACCGCGGCGGCGCCGCCTGCCGGCGTGCCAATCGGCTGCTGCTTCTTGACGGAGGTCGAACAGTTGTCCGCCGATAGCCAATTCTCGCTGGTCAAGTTTCTCGCCGAAGCGAGGCCGCTGCGCATCTACGCGACGGCCGCAAGCGATCTGGGGGACCGCGTTGCGCAGGAATCGTTCCGCTCCGATTTGTATTCCGCTCTGGCGACGCTCGTGATTCAGATTCCGCCGCTGACGGCGCGGCGCGGTGACATCGGTTTATTGGCGCAGGCTTTTCTCGAAGAGCAAAATGCGCGCGGCGGCAAGCAACTGAGCGGGTTTACGCCGGACGCGATCGAAGGCTTGGTGCGCTATCCTTGGCCGGGCGAGGTGGGACAGTTGCAGCGAATCGTCGCCGCGGCCCATGCGGCTGCCGAAGGACCCGCGATCCAGCGCGGCGATCTTCCGCCCGAGATCCTGCTCGCCGAGAAAGCTCATCTCCGGCGGCGGCCGCCCCTGGAGCCAATCCAACTGGACCGCACGCTCGCCGAACTAGAAACTCGGCTGATCCAACGCGCGTTGCGGCAAGCCAAACAGAACAAAAGCAAGGCAGCCAAGTTGCTGGGACTGTCGCGGCCGCGGCTCTATCGCCGGATGGTGCAACTCGGGATGATCTCGCCATCGGAGTTGGTTCTCAAACCGTTGCCTGACGAAGCCGACGAAAACAGCTAACCAGTCCGCTCGGTGCGTACGAGGTCTGCTGCGTGCCGGCGCATTTCCACTTTGTCAAGGCAATTTTGCCATGCCGCGATTTCAACTCATCCTTTGCGAACGGACCGGCCGCTGGAGCGCGGAATTGCGTCGCGCCGGCATCCTTCCCTTGCGCGAAACGCGCAGTCTGAGCGAATGCAGCGACGCGCTCCGCGGCGCGGCGCGCGCGGCCGTGCTGATGGAACTCGACGCGGTGAATCTGGCGGCCGCCAGCGAATGGCTCGCGGAGCGCGAGCGGGCGTTTCCGTTTGCCCAGACGAGCGTGGCGTTGCCGTGCGCCTTGCAATCGCAGGAACCGTGGCTCCGCGAGTTGGGGGTTCGCCAAGTGCTGTACCGCGATCAAGACGTGGAGCCGTTCGTTCGCCGCCTGCGCCAGCGGCAGACGCCGATCGAGCCCAGCGACGAAGAATTGCTGCACGAACTTTTGACCGATCCGCAATCTCTCCGCATCAACTAGGAAAGTCCCATGCCTCGGCAAATTCTCAAACGATTCCGTCGGCGCCCACGGCTTTTATGCTTGGCCCTCGTCGGCTTGCTGGTCAATGTCAGCATGGCTGGGATCGCGACCGGCCGCTATCAAATCTGGATTCGGTCGGCGGAAAAATACGACCGGGTCGTGGACTCCATCGACGATCAGCTCGGCATCGGCAAATCGACCGTTGGCGATGGGACCGACAACCGAGACGCCGCCGATTGTTGGTATCTGGTCGGCGGAAAATTCAAACACAGCCTCAGTCACGCGTATCTGGCGTATCGCGTGGTCGATCACAAACCGGTATTTGAAATGGTCGCGAAGCCCGAGCAAGCCACGGTCTGGAAAATCACCGCGACCAATCGGCGCGGCGGAGAAGAGCGGGGCCGCTTGCAAGCGAGCGAAGGAGAATTGAAAGACTGGTATCTCAGCACCAGCAAGGGGGGCCTCACCATGACCAAGGAAGACCACGACAACGTCGAACTGCGCCGCGTGTATATTCACAAATAGGTCAACCGGGGGCCGTTCGTCCGCGCGGCGGTCTCTCCGCCGCCTGCGGCATTTTGGCTGTGGGCCTATTGGAGCGAGTCGAAAAACGAATCGAGGTCGCCGGAGGGGTGCGCTTCGTCGGCGGTCTGCGACGCATCGGTTTCGGCGTCGCTGGCGGGAGGCAAAAAGCTGAGCGTCTCGTCGTCTGCCGCTGGCGGCGGTTTCGCCGCGCCCGGCGGAGAACCACTCGCCGGTTTGGCGCCGCTCTCGTTGGTTCCGTTCTCGGCCGCGCCGGCAACCGGGGCTGGTTTCGGGGCGGGAGGCTGCGGCGCGGACGGTTTCGGCGGAGGCGTTTGGGGGCTGGCGGCGGCGGTAGGCATTGCCGGCTCCGATTCTTCTTCCTCCAAGGTTAAAAACTCCATCGGATCGGCTTCGGCCGGCGCGGCATCGTCGGGCAGTTCGATCAATTCGTCTAGTTCCTCTTCAATCTGGTCCCCTGGCGTGAGCGGTTCGAGTTCCTCGGTTTGCGGCAATTCGGTGAGAAAATCGAGATCGGCGTCTTCGTCGCCGGCGGTATCGGAATCGGCCGCGGCGCGCGCCCGTTCGCCGGCTTCTGGCTGCGATTCGCCGGCCGCGGGGGCGAGTGGAATTTCGGCTGGCGCGGACGACAAGGCCGCGGCGGGAGGCGGCGGCGCCGACGCTCCGCTCCCATAAACCGCGTGAAAGCTGACGCTGCCGACGCGCAACAATCCGCCGTCGGGCAGGATCGTCGGCTCGCTGATTCGCGTTTCCTCGATAAAGGTTCCGTTGAGCGACCCCAGATCGTTCGCCACCAGTTGCCCTTCGTATTCGGAGAGTTCGCAGTGCTGGCGGCTGACCGAGGTGTGCAGCACGGTCAAGCCGGCTTGGCGGCTGCGGCCGAGAATCAGCGGGAGCCGCAGCTTGTATTCGCCCGATCGGCCATCTTCCGCGACGAGCACTAGTTTGGCTTCCATCAGATTCCTCATGACCGGCGATTTTACCCAACTCCACATTATACTTTTTGGAACAGGCGCCGCAAATGCTTGCCGGTTTTCGCTAAACTCTGCCACTTGACCGCTGAGAAAAGGTGGTTTAACTTGGCGAATGTCAATTGCCCTTGCCGGGTTGATTGACCCCTCTATAATCCGTAAGCTTCCCGCTTGCCGTGGGCGCTCTCTTTTTCTCGTCGCGTGCGAGAGCCAAGGGGGGCGCCGACCGGCCGGCGCAGCAGCACGAGGGCGGGTGTAGCTCAGTTGGTAGAGCGCGACCTTGCCAAGGTCGTTGTCGTGGGTTCGAATCCCATCACCCGCTCTTTTTCTATTGGCCCATCGCGGCGCGGCCTTGGCCGCGTCCGGTGCGTTGATGTGTTTCGAGCGTGATTTTGGAGTGATCGATTTTTTTGCGGTCCGCCGATCGGCGGACCTAGCCGTGCTTCCGAATCTCGCAATCTCCTCGTACTCAATCTCGCCATGGCCACCAAAACGACTCCCGCCGACGATGCCGCTGAAACCCCGCCCGAAGAAGAAAAGAAACCCTTGAACCTGACGGTGAAGATCGATCGCAAGGGGGCCTGCGAGCGGCACATTACCGTGACCGTTTCGGAGGAAGATGTCTCGAACTACTTCTCCAAAGCGCTCGGCGAGTTGATGCCCAGCGCGCAGGTGCCGGGGTTCCGCGCCGGCCGAGCGCCAAAGAAGCTGGTCGAACACCGCTTTCACAAAGAGGTCGCTCAGCAAGTCAAAGCCAGCTTGTTGATGGACAGCCTCGAGCAAATTTCGAGCGAGCAAAAGTTGGCGGCGATCAGCGAGCCCGATCTTGACATGGAGGCGGTTGAAGTTCCCGAGGAGGGGCCGATGACCTTCGAGTTCAATCTCGAAGTTCGTCCGGAGTTCGACCTGCCCCAGTGGAAAGGTCTGACCATCGACAAGCCGGTCCGCGAGTTCTCCGAAAAGGACATCGACGCCCAGCTCGAGCGCGTCTTGACGAACCATGGCAAGCTCGTGCCGTTCGACGGTCCGGCCACGACCGGCGACTATCTCACTGTCAATCTCACCTTCCGCGACGGCGACGAGGTCGTCTCGCAGGCCAATGACATCGTTATTCGGATTCGGCCCGTGCTGTCGCTCCGCGATGGCAAGATCGAAAAGTTCGACACGCTGATGAATGGCGTGAAAGCGGGCGAAACTCGCTCCGCCGAAGCCAAGGTCTCCGAGGAGGCTCCGAACGAAGCCCTGCGCGGAAAAACGGTCACCGCCAGCTTTGAAGTCCTCGAAGTGAAAAAGGTCAATCTGCCGGAATTGACGCCTGACTTGCTCGAGCAACTCGGCGGGTTCAACTCCGAGGCCGACTTGCGCCAGGCGCTGCGCGGCGAACTGGAGCGGCAGTTGAACTATCACCAGTCGCAGTCGACCCGCCAGCAAGTGACGGCGCTGTTGACGGCGGCGGCGGATTGGGATTTGCCGCCTGACCTATTACGGCGGCAATCGTCGCGCGAGTTGGAGCGGAGCGTGCTCGAATTGCGCCGCAGCGGCTTTGCCGACGATCGGATTCGCGAGCATGAAAACGAACTGCGCCAAAACAGCTTGCGAAATACGGCTCGGGCCTTGAAGGAGCACTTCATTCTGGAACGGATTGCGGAAGAAGAAAAGATCGAAGACGTCCCGGAGGATTACGATGCCGAAGTCGCGCTGATCGCCGCGCAAAGCGGAGAGAGCCCGCGCCGCGTCCGGGCGCAGTTGGAGAAGCGCTCGCTGATGGATGTGCTGCGGAATCAGATCATCGAACGCAAGGTGATCGATCTGGTCTTGCAACACGCCCAGTTCAACGAGATTCCGTTCAAGATGGAAAAGAGCGATGTCGAGGCGCTCGATGAAGCGGCCGGCGGCAATGAAGAGCAGATTCCCGAAGCCCAGGATGACGCCGGCGCCAGCCTCGAAGCGGCCAAGGCCGAAAAGAAGCTGTCGTAGGCCCGCAGTGAAGAAGGATGCAGCCAAACCGTACGCCGACAGCCGGCAGTTAGCTCAGCCGGCAGTTAGATGGCGGCAGTTAGATGTCGGCCAGGCGGGGCAACCGGCGGTCGCGCGGCAGGCCGCCGCTCCTTGACCGCCGCGGTATGATTCAGGTGTGACGGACTACACGCGCGAGCCGCTCTGCGGATCGCGGCGGGGAACGAAATTACTTTTCAAGCACGGAAGATCTCACCCCTTCGCCGGACCGACGGGCCGAATGACGGCTTGCGCGGTTTCCAGGATTGATCTCGAAAATTCGACTCGGGAAGCACTTTTTATGAACGATTCGCACGCGTCGGCGGTTTTCAATCCGCAGTTGAACTATCGCGACTATCAACGCCAGCGGCAGATGACCTTGGGAGATCTGCTGCTCGAAAACCGGATCGTCTTTATGCAAGGCGAAATCTACGACGGCAACGCCAACGAAGTCGTGATGAAGCTGCTTTACTTGCAGAGCGAGAACCGCCGCAAGGACATCCATTTCTACATTAACTCGCCCGGCGGCAGCGTCACGGCGACCATGGCGATTTATGACACGATGCAGATTCTGACCTGCCCGGTCGCGACCTATTGCGTCGGTTTGGCGGCCAGCGGCGGGGCGGTGCTGCTGGCCGGCGGCACCAAAGGCAAGCGGTTTATCTTGCCCAATGCCAAGGTGATGATCCACCAGCCGCACGGCCAAGTTGGCGGCCAGGTCAGCGACATCGAAATTCAAGCCAACGAAATCTTGAAAACGCGCGAAGCCTTGAACGTGATCTTGGCCAAACATACGGGCCAGCCGATCGAGCGGATTCGCAAAGACACCGAGCGCGATTACTACATGTCGGCCGAGGAATCGAAAGCCTACGCATTGGTGGATGACATTTTGAGCAAGCCCCCCGTGCAGGCCGAAGACGAGTAAGAGCTCAGTCCGGCCGGTTTCGCCCGCGCAGACCATCACAGCCCCCGCTTATTCAGGACGCAGTGCCATGCCCCTTATTCCTTATGTGATTCAAAAAAGCGGCCGCGAAGAGCGGGCGATGGATATCTACAGCCGCCTGCTGAATGACCGGATTATCTTTCTCGGGTCGGGGGTCAACGACGAGGTCGCCAACTCGATCGTCGCGCAGATGCTCTTTCTGCAATCCGACGACCCGAAGGCC